>JBBQNQ010000032.1:0-30098 GCA_038330095.1 Solirubrobacterales bacterium | reverse complement strand
TTCCGGACGGCCACGGTCGCACAGCCGGGCCAGCTCGTGGTCGCCGACTCGGCGGCGTTCAGCGCGACCCGCAACTCGGGCGGGCTCATCCGCGTCGACCCGCACACCGGCGCGCAGACGACCATCACCGAGGGCAACAACTTCGTCACCCCGCACGGGGTGGCCTTCGACGCCAACGGGCAGATCCTCGTCGTCGACGTCAACGCGTTCGGACCGCCGGGGTCAGGGTCGAGCGGGCCCGGCGGCGTCGTGCGCGTGGACCCGCGGACCGGGGCCCAGACGGTGGTTTCCAAGGGCGGCTACTTCAATACGCCGCTGGCGATTGCGGTCGAGAAGGACGGGAACATCCTGGTGGCCGACGACGACTCCACCTTCGGCGACAACCACGGCGCGATCATCCGCGTGAACCCGACCACCGGCGCGCAGACCGTCGTCTCCCATGGCGGTCTCTTCATCGACCCCTACGGGATAGCGGTTCAACCCAACGGCGACATCCTCGTCGCCGACCAGGACTCTTTCGGGAACAGCACCGGCTTCCCCTGTGGCAACGGAAGGAGCGGCAACGGCCAAGGGGGAATCATCAAGGTGAACCCGACAACCGGGGCGCAAACCATCGTGTCTCAGAACGGCAACTTCTGCGACGCCGACGGTGCCGAGCTGGCGCCCAACGGCGGCCTTTACGTGGCCGACCTCACTGCCTTCGGCGGCCCGGGCGGGGTGATCTGCGTGAACCCGTCCACCGGCACGCAGTACGTGATCTCACAGAAGGGCAACTTCAGCGAGCCCGCCGACGTCGCGATCGCGCCCAGCGGCACCCTGTACGTCACCGACCACAACGGGAAGTCGCCGGGCGGGCCCGACACCCCCGTGGTCTACCAGGTCGACAACGCCACGGGCGGCCAGTTCGCCTTCTCCTGGAACGGCAGCTTCGTGCGCCCCGAGCAAATCGCCGTGGTTCCCGGCTCGGCGGCGGGGCCCCCCAGCACGCCCTGCGGGCGCTAGAGGAAGGAACTCCTACTCGTCTGAGGCCAGGCGCGCGACGCCGGGCCCAGTCGTGCAGAAGCACTCCGACAGCGCCTCGACGAGCCCGCGCAGGCGCTTTGGGCGGCGGGCGACAGCGAGCTGGTCGATCGCGCCGGGATGGCGCGCCAGCTGGCGAACGCCCTGCAGCTCGGCGTGGCAGCCGAGCTCGTAGGCGTGCGGCGCGAGGGCCTGCAGCAACGGCTCGAGCAGCTGGCGTGCGGGGATGCGGCGCTCGGCAGCGACGTCGATGAACTCGGCCTCCATGCCGTCGCGCGCGGCCAGGAAGCGGTTCTCGTCGAGCACCTCCGGCAGGTGCAACGGCTGCGCCGAGATGTAGCCCTCCTCGAGCTCCAGGCGCACCAGCGACTGCACGAACGCGACAAGCGCCGCGGTCTCGTCCACCGTGGTCTGCGCGTCCATGATCCGCACCTCGACCGTCCCGAGGCGCGGCTGCGGACGTACGTCCCACCACAGGAAGGTCGGCTCCGGAAACGCGTCGCAGCGAATCAGCAGGTCAACGGTGTTGACGTAGTCCTCGTAGTCGGTGAAGTGGCGCGGGATCCCGACTCGCGGAAAGGCCTGGAAGAGCGGCGTGCGCGCCGAGGCCAGCCCCGTGTCGCGACCCTGCCAGAAGGGCGAGTTGGCCGACAGCGCGAGCATCATCGGCACGTAGCCGCGGAGCGCGTTGTGCGCGCGGATCGCCGCCTCCGCGCTCGCGACGCCGACGTGCACGTGCAGCGCGCAGGTGGGCTCGCGGCGCGCGAGCTCGCGCATCGACCCGTAAACCATGACCTGGCGCTCGCCGCCGCCCACCACGGTGTCGTGCCAGACGGCGAACGGGTGGGTGCCCGCGCTGGCCGCGCGCAGCCCCATCGGCGCAAGCTCCTCGACTAGCTGCTTGCGCCAGCCCAACAGCTCCCGGGTCGCGTCGCCGACCGTCGTGTTCACGTTGGTCCGCAGCTCTACCACCGACCGGTGGGTCTCGGGCGTCACCCGATCAGCCAGCTCCGGGGTGAGCGACGGAAGCACCATGTCCGCAGCGTGTGCGAGCGACCACCCGTTGGGCTCGAGCAGCATGACCTCCTCCTCGACCCCGAGCGTGTAGGCCGCGGCGGGCGCTCCCCCGTTCCACGTGGCCCATTGCGCCGCGGGCACGGTCTTCATGCCGCCCGCGGTTCTTGGAGGCCCGCCGGGCGGTCGCGCGCGGCCTGCACGAACGCTTGGAACAGCGCCATCTGCGGAGCCCGCGTGGCCAAGCACTCCGCGTGCCACTGGACGCCGAGCAGGAAGGTCTGCGCCGGCGCCTCGAGGCCCTCGATCACACCGTCCGGCGACCACGCGACGGCGCGCAGCCCGCGGCCGAGCTTGTGGACCGCCTGGTGATGGAAGGAGTTCACCCGCAGCCGGCGCCGGCCGAGCACTCGTGCCAGCTGCGTTCCCGACTCCACCTCGACGGGGTGAGTGACCCGGTCACCCGAGAGGGCTTGGCGGTGCCCGATGCTCGCGTCGCGGTCGGGCAGGTGCTGGTGCAGGCTGCCGCCGCGGGCCACGTTTATCGCCTGCATGCCGCGGCAGATCGCGAGGATCGGAAGGCCACGCTCGTCAGCCTCGCGCGCGACGGCCAGCTCGAAGCGGTCCAGGTCGGGCTCCGTCGGGCCGAGGCGCGGGTGGCGCTGGCTCGTGTAGGCGACCGGGTCCAGGTCGGGGCCTCCGGAGAGGCAGATGCCGCTGAGGCGGTCCAGCAGCGGGGACACGGAGCCGAGGTCGAGCGGGGGCATCACCACCGGCAGCCCTCCCGCAGCCTCGATCGCCCGCAGGTACTTCATGCCCAGCGCCATCTCCCGGTCCGGCGGCTCGCCCTCCGGCGTCGGCTTGATGCGCTCCGCCAGCCGCACCTCAGAGGTCGAGACGCCGATGAGCGGTCGCTCCATCACCTCATGACCCATGTGTCCTTGCCGCCTCCGTTCTGCGACGAGTTGACCACCATCGCGCCGGCGTCCAGCGCAACCCGGGTCAGGCCTCCCGGCAGCACTCTCACGCGATCACCGCTGTAGGCGAAGGGTCGCAGGTCGACATGACGAGGCTCAAGCCGGTCGCCCACGACGGCGGGGTGGCGAGAGAGCGCGATGGTCTGCTGGGCGATGAAGCCGCCGGGCTCCGCGACCACCGCATCGCGCGCGCGCCGCACGACCTCGGCGGGCTCGTGTGCGCAGAGCACCACGCCCTCGCCCCCGTAGCCCGCGCGCGGCTTGACGACGAGCTCGTCAAAGCGGTCGAGAGCCTCGTCGAGAGCGTGCTGCTCGCCGAGGTCGTAGGTCGGCACGGAGGGCAGCTCCGGCTCCTGGCCGAGATAGAAGCGGATCATCTCCTCCGCGTACGCGTGCGCGAGCTTGTCGTCGGCGACCCCGGTGCCGAAGGCGTTGGCCAGCCCGATGCGGCCCTGCAGCCACGGCTCGAGCAGGGCCTCGCCAACCGCGGTCAGCGCGCCGTGCTCGTCGGTGAGGCGGTCCTCGTCCGTGCGCCGGTAGACCACGTCGACGCGCCTCGGCGGCTCGCCGCCGGCCCGCGCGACCAGGTCGGTCCCCCGGCGCTCGAGATCGGCGAGGGTGACCAGCGGGAGCTCGAGCAAAGCCGCCAGCGTGCGGTGCTCCCAGTAGGCAGAGTTCTCCGGCCCGTCGGTGAGCAGCACGACGAAGGGGTCGCGGCGGCCCTCGGGGGCGGCCGCGAGCAGAGCCTCTCCCAGCAGCTCCCGGGCCGGGGCGTGCACGTCGCGGGGCTCGCCGGGGAGGGCGGCGCTGACCCCCTCGCGCGCGGCAAGCAAGTAAGCGAGGCCTGACGGAGTGCGCAGGTTGTCCTCGAGCACCGCCCACGCGCCGTCGCCGTCGCGGACGAGGTCGAGGCCCGCGACCGTCGCCCAAGCGCCGCGCGAGGGCGCGACGCGGCCGACGAGGCGCGGCTCGAGGTGGTCGGCGCCATCGAGCAGCCGCGTGGGGACCACCCCCTCGGAGAAGATCGTCCGCTCGCCGTAGACGTCGGCGATGAAGCGATTGAGAGCCTCGACACGCTGCGCGAGGCCGCGCTCGAGCGGCTCCCAATCCGCCGGCGTGATCAGGCGCGGCACCGGATCCACCTTGAACGGCTGCACACCCGTCGCGCCACCGAAGACCACGCCGCGCTCTGCCATCGCCTCGCGCAGCGCCTCGTTGCGCCCGGCGAGGTCCCGGCCCGCAAGCGCCTGCAGCACCGGGCGATAGTGCGGCCGCGGCTCTCCGCGCGCGGCGAAGCCCTCGTCCCAGAAGGACGCGGGGTCGTAAGCGTCCAGAACTGTCGAGAGCGTCACGCTCCCCTCCATGATGGCGGTGGTGCCCGGCATGGCCTGATGCTATGCGGGTCTGGGCAGGCCCGGCGGACCGGGCGTCCAATTGGCCTGCCGGCGGACTCGACCTCCGGTAGAACACCGCGATGGCACGCGTGGGAGTCGACGTCGGAGGGACGTTCACCGACCTCGTTGCCCTGGTGCACGGGGAGCTGCGCACTGCCAAGGTGCCCTCGACCCCGCGCGACCAGTCCGAGGGCGTGATGGCCGCGCTTGCGGCCGGGGCGCCAGGGGCCGAGCAGATCGCCGGGTTGGCCCACGGGATGACCGTCGCGACCAACGCGTTGCTCGAGCGCAGTGGCGGCCGCACCGCGCTGGTGACCACCGAGGGCTTTCGCGACCTGGTCGAGATCGGCCGCCAGAACCGTCCCTCGCTCTACGACCTCACCGTGGGACGGCCGCCCGCGCTCGTACCGCGCGAGCTGCGCTTCACGGTGGCCGAGCGCATGGGTCCCGGCGGAGTCCTGCGCGCGCTCGACGAGGCGAGTGTCGCAGCGGTGGTCGCGGAGGTCCGCGAGGCCGAGGTGGAGGCGGTCGCGGTGTGCCTGCTGTTCGCCTTCCTGCATCCCGAGCACGAGCGAAGGGTCGGCGCGGCGCTGCGCGATGCGCTGCCTGAAGTGCGCGTGTCTCTCTCCTGCGAGGTGCTGCCCGAGGTGCGCGAGTACGAGCGCTTCGCGACCACGGTCGCTGACGCCTACCTCGCCCCGCGGCTCGCCGCCTACCTCGGGCGTCTGTCCGAGCGGACCGAGCGCGAGGGGCTGCCGCGCCCGCTGGTCATGCAGTCCTCCGGCGGCGTCGTCGACCTCGCCGACGCGGCCGAGCAGGCGGCGGCATGCGTGCTCTCCGGGCCGGCCGGTGGGGTGGTGGGTGCCGCTTTCGTGGCGCGCGCCTCGGGCTTCGGGGACGTGCTGAGCTTCGACATGGGCGGGACGAGCACCGACGTCGCGCCGATCCTCAACGGCGAGGCGCAGACCACGACCGAATCACAGGTGGCCGGCGTGCCGCTCAGGCTGCCGATGGTCGACCTGCACACGGTGAGCGCGGGCGGTGGGTCCATCGCCTGGGCCGACGCGGGCGGCGCGCTGCGGGTGGGCCCGCGCTCCGCGGGCGCCGAGCCAGGACCGGCGGCCTACGGTCGCGGCGGCGAGGAGCCGACGGTGACCGATGCCGACCTGTTCCTCGGCCACCTCGCGCACAGGGCGCGACTCGGCGGCGAGCTCGAGCTCGACCGGTCCCTGGCGGAGGAGGCGCTCGCGCGGCTGGGCGAGCGCCTGAGCCTCGACGCGCTCCAGACCGCGCGCGGGATCGTCCGCGTCGCCGACGCCGAGATGGTCCGGGCATTGAGGGTCATCAGCGTCGAAAGGGGGTTGGACCCAAGAGATTTTGTACTCGTCGCCTTCGGCGGCGCCGGTGCGATGCACGCGTGTGCGCTGGCCGACGAGCTCGGGATGCGAACGGTGCTCGTGCCGCGCGCGGGTGGCGTCCTCAGTGCGCTCGGCCTCGCGATCTCCGACCTGCGACGCGACTACTCCGCGCCGGTGCTGGGGGAGGTGGACGCGGGGCGGCTGTCCGCTGCCTGCGAGGAGCTCGAGCGCCGCGCCCGCGAGGACCTCGACGGCCCCGCCTGCCGGCGCCGTGCCGACCTGCGCTATCGCGGGCAGGCCTTCGAGCTGACGGTCGAGGCCGACGCTCCCGATGCGCTGGTCGAGCGCTTCCACGCCGCGCACGAGCGCCGCTTCGGCTACCGCATGGAGGAGGAGGCCGTCGAGCTCGTGGCGGCACGGGTGGTGGCGACGATCGAGGTCGACAAGCCCGGGCTGAGCGAGGAGTCCCGCCCCGCGGCCTCGCCGGAGCGTCGGCGGGTGCATACCGGCGAGGGCTGGCAGGACGTCGAGGTCTGGCGGCGCGACGAGCTGGGTGCCGGCGCTGAGCTCGACGGGCCTGCGATCGTCGAGTTCTCAGAGGCGACCTGCGTGGTGGCGGAGGGCTGGGGTGGGACGATCGACGAGGTGGGGACGCTCGTGCTCGAGCGAGGCGACGGATGAGCCTTGACCCCGTAACCCTGTCGGTTCTCTCGAGCGCGCTGTCCGGCATCGCCGAGGAGATGGGCGCGCTGCTCGTCCACGGGGCCTTCTCCTCGAACATCAAGGAGCGTCGAGACTGCTCCGCGGCGCTGTTCGACGCGCAGGAGCGGATGGTCGCACAGGCCGAGCACATCCCTGTCCACCTGGGGGCGATGCCCGAGGCGGTGGCCGCGGTCCGCGATCGCGATCCGCGGCCCGGAGACGTCTTCGTGCTCAACGACCCGTTCACCGGTGGGACCCACCTGCCCGACCTCACGCTGGTCTCCCCGATGGCCGTCGCGAACGAGGTGCTCGGCTATGCGGTCACCCGCGCACACCACTCCGACGTCGGCGGCATGCGCCCGGGATCGATGCCCGCCGACTCGCGCGAGGTCTACCAGGAGGGCCTCGTCATCCCGCCTGTGCGGCTCGTCGCGGGGGGAGAAGTGGTGGCGGACACGCTCGCGCTGCTGCTGGCCAACGTCCGCACCCCGGAGGTGCGTCGTGGCGACCTGCGCGCCCAGCTCGCCGCCAACGGGCTGGGGGAGCGGCGGCTCGGCGAGCTGGTGCAGCGCCGCGGGCGCGACGTCGTCGAGGCCGCCTGCGAGGACGTGCTTCGGTACGCGGAGCGGCGGACGCGCGAGGTGCTGGGCGAGCTGGCCGACGGCGAGCACGCCGCTCGCGGGGAGATCGAGGGCGACGGGACGCTCGACGAGGACATTCCCATACGCGTGCGCGTGGTGCTCGAGGGCGACGCGCTGACCGTCGACTTCGAGGGGACGGCCGGTCAGGTCGAAGGGAACGTGAACTGCCCGCTCGCGGTGACACGGTCGGCGTGCTACTTCGCGCTGCGCGTGCTGCTGCCCGGCGACGTGCCGGCCAATGCCGGCACCTATGCCCCGCTGAGCATCCGCGCGCCCGAGGGCAGCCTCGTCAACGCGCGGCGGCCGGCCGCGGTGGTGGCGGGGAACGTGGAGACGAGCCAGCGCATCGCCGACACGGTCCTGCTCGCGCTGGCTGGGCTGACCTCAGTGCCCGCCCAGGGCCAGGGAACCATGAACAACCTGGTGATCGGCGGACCGGGCTGGACCTACTACGAGACGATCGGCGGCGGGCAGGGCGCAAGCTCGTCCGGGCCCGGTCCCTCGGGCGTCCACGTCGGCATGAGCAACACTCTTAATACACCGATCGAGGCGCTCGAGCTCGAGTATCCGCTGCGTGTGGAGCGCTACGACCTGGTTCGCGACAGCGGCGGCGCAGGCGAGCACGGCGGCGGCGACGGCGTCGTCCGCGCGGTCCGCACGCTGCAGGACGCCTCGCTGTCGCTGCTCACCGACCGCCGTCGCCACGCGCCCCAGGGCGCGCAGGGCGGCGAGCCCGGGCGTCCCGGGGAGAACCTGCTCGACGGCGAGCGGCTGCCGCCGAAGACCTCGCGGCCGATCCCCGAGGGAGCCGTCGTCGAGGTGCGCACGCCGGGCGGCGGCGGATGGGGACGGGAGAGCTGACGCGCCCTAGCCGGTACTCTTGCCGGCCGCATGAGCACGGCGACCGCGTCCCAAAGCCACGGCTGGTCCGACCGCTCCTGGCGCGACCTGACCGTGCGCTTCGCGGTCGGCCTGGCCTTCGCCGACGCCTCGATCGTCGTGCTGGCGCTGCCGCAGATCGTCGGCCAGCTGAACACCACGATCTCCCACGTGGTGTGGGTGATAATGGCCTACAACCTCGCGCTGATCGTCGGCGTGCTGGCCTTCCTGGCCGCCGCGGGGCGGCTGGGCTCACGCCGAGCGTTGCTCGCCGGCCTGGGCCTCTTCGGCCTCGCCTCGCTGGGCTGCGGAGTCGCCAACAACCTGGAGCTGCTGGTCGCGATGCGCTGCGTGCAGGGCCTTGGCGGCGCGCTTCTGCTCTGCGCCTCGCTGCCGCTGCTCGCCGGAGTCGCCCGTCCCGGGGACTCACCCACGGCGGAGTGGGCCGCGGCGGCGGCCATCGGCGCCGCCATCGGTCCGGCGGCGGGCGGGCTGCTCACCCAGGTCTTCGACTGGCGCGCGATCTTCTTCACCCAGGCGCCGGCGGCTGCCATCGCGGTGGTCGCCGTCCTCGCTGCCCCCGACCACTCCTTCCGCTCGGTGACCGACGAGGGCGAGAAGCGCAGGGACCTGGGCCCCGGGCTGGCGAACGTCGCGCTCACGCTCCTCTCCGCGGGGCTGATCGGCGCGCTGTTCCTCGAGGTCGTCCTGCTCATCGACGTCTGGAAGCTCGAGCCGATCGCCGCGGCCGGGGTGGTCAGCGCAATCCCCATCGCCACCATCGTCCTCGAGCGCGTGGCGCGCGGCCGCTCGCCGTTGCTCTTCGGCTCCGTCGGCGCGGCGCTGCTCGCCGTCGGGCTGTTCGCCATCGGCTTCGTGTCGCATCGCCAGGTGGGATGGATGGTGTTCGCGCTGCTCCTCTGCGGGGCCGGCCTAGGCCTCGCCTTCACGACATTGAGCGATGCCGCCATGAGCGGCCCGGGCTCGGCGATCACGCGCGCAGGAAGGACCTCGGCGGCCCGCGAGGCCGGCCTGGTCCTCGGCCTGCTGATCATCACCCCGGTGTTCGTGCACGACCTCGACAGGGCCCGCAACCGTGCCACGCCGCCCATCGCCAAGGCAGTCGTCTCCGCCCAGCTCCCCGCGGCTCCGAAGGCGGAGCTCATCCAGGGGCTGTTGAAGATCTCCGACAACCTCCCGCCGGGCGAGCTTCCCGACCTCGATCCGGCCTTCGACCCGGTCCGTGCGAAGGTGGACGCGCGCACCGCGTCCGGGCTCACCGCCCTGCAGAACCGGATCCAGGACACGATCGAGCGCACGGTCACCCGCAGCTTCCGCCGCTCGCTGCTCTATTGCGCGGTCTTCGCCCTGTTGGTTCTGCCCGTGCTCTCGCTCCGGCTCATTCACCTGCGCCGGCGGCGGGTGATGGCGGTCCGCTAAGGGCCCGCCCCTCCCTCTCGCGCGCCTGGTCGATCTGCCAATGCTTCCCCGGTACGGCGACCACGCCGTCGCGCTCCAGGAGCCCGATCTCAGCGTCGGTCAGGCCGAGAAGCTCGGAGAGCACCTCCTCGGTGTGCTCACCCAGCTGCGGTGCGCGGCGGACCGGCACGCGCTCGTTCTTGCTGAACAGGAGCGGCGAGCCCGCCATGAGGTAGGTCCCGATCCCCGGCTGCTCGATCTCCTCGAACATCGGGTTGACCGGGGAGCAGCGGGGGTCCTGTTCGACCAGCTCCATGAACGTCTGGTACGGCCCCCAGCACACCCCGTGGGCGTCGAAGATCTCACGAATCTCCTTGAGCGTGCGGCTCGTCGTCCAGGGCTTGATCAGCGCCCCGAGTGACTCACGGGCAGCGAAGCGGTCGCCCTCCTTGGTCAGGTCGACATCGAGCACGCGCTCGAGCAGCGTGAAGGCGTCGCCGAGGCCGGTGGCGCGCACGAGCGCGTCCCACTGCTTGAGGGTCAGCGCGACGATCATGATACGGCGGTTGTCGCGGGTGAGGAAGTCGCGCCCGAAGGCCCCGTAGAGGTAGTTGCCGTCCTTGATGCGCTCGCGCTGGTTGATCTGCGCCTCGGCGATCTTGCCCAGGTTTCCGACCATCGCGAAGGCGACGTCGGAGAGCGCGACCTTCACGAGCTGACCCTCCCCGGTGAGCCGCCGGTGACGCTCGGCGGCGAGCAGGCCGCCCGCGGCGAGCGTGCCCGTGATCGCGTCCCACGCAGGAAGCAGGTGGTTGAACGGGACCGACAGGTTGCGCGGGCCGGTGGCCCAGGGGAACCCGGTGGCGGGGTTGACGGTGTAGTCGACGGCCGAGGACTCGTCGTGGTTGCCGGTGATGGCGACCATCACCAGGTCGGGCCTGCGCTCGCGCAGCGTGGCGTAGTCGAGCCAGCCGCGAACGGGGAAGTTGGTCAGGAAGAGCCCGGCCTCGGGACCGGGGGCGCCGATCAGCTCGCCGACGAGCTCCTGCCCCCGCGGCGAGCTCAAGTCGATCGTCACCGAGCGCTTGCCCTTGTTCAGCCCGGCCCAGAAGAGGCTGACGCCGTCATCGGTGACCGGCCAGCGGTTGCGGTCCAGGCCTCCGCCGATCGGGTCGAAGCGGATCACGTCGGCCCCGAGCTGCGCCAGCGTCATCCCGCCCAGCGGCGCGGCTACGTACGCCGAGCCCTCGACCACCCGCATGCCGGCGAGGATCCCGGTCACGCCGCGAGTCCGACGAAGCGCCATTCCAGGACCGGAACGGGGACGCCGGCGCCGTCGCGCTGGGCGTGGACCAGAGCGCGCAGGTCGACGAGGCCAGCGTCGACGTGGCCCAGCGGTCGCACGGCGGTCACCTCCAACTCAGTGCTCAGCACATCCCCCTCGAAGACCGGCTGGAGGTGATCGCAGCCGTCCCAGGCGACGATGGTCACCAGGTTGGGCAGCGCGCGCGTGGCGTGCGCTGCCGCCACACCGATCGTGTGGCCGCCGTAGGCCAGGCGCCGCCCGTGCGCGCTGGCGCCCGCATCGGTGTGCGCGCGGGCGACGTTGAGGGTCAGGCGTGCCAGCTCGGGCGCGGCGGTCACGGTCTCGCGACCCTCGACCTCGTAAACGTCGCCGGCGGCCAGATCCGCAAGCCCCATGCCGGTGCCGGCCTCGCGGAAGGCGCCGTAGTCCCAGCCCGCCGGCACCGCTGCCGTGACGACCTCGCCGTCCAGCGTCGCCGGAATGTCCTCGAAGCGGTCGGCGTGTCCGGTGTCGGCGGCGGCGTCGCGCAGCGGGATCATCGGACAGCGCCAGAAGTCCAGCACGGGCGTGCCGTGCTGATTCTCCGTGGTGATCCGCAGTGCGACGAGGCCGGTCGCCGTCCCGTCGTCGCGCGGGCGGTTCTGCTTGAGGCCCGCGATCTCGGTGCGGGTGTGAAGCGTGTCGCCCACGAACACAGGCGCCTGGAGCACCAGCCCGCGGTAGAAGAGGTTGCCGCGGACGCGCTCACTGGGCCCGGTGGACTGCCCGATCGCCACGTCGCAGACCAGGTTGGGGTGGGCGAGCGGGCGAGCGTCGCCGGTCACCGCCTGCGACAGCGCTGCGTCGAGCGCCAGCCGCAGGCGGGCGCCCAGGACTGCCTGGTGCAGCGCGGCGTGACCGGAGGTGAGCGTCAGCGAAGGGGCGTCGTCGAACACCTGGCCGACTTCGAAGTCCTCGAAGTACGGTCCGCCGATCCGGATCCGCGCAGCGGCCCTCACTCGCTCACTATCGAGGATGGGTCGCCATTACGCTAGGGCGCGTGGTAGCCCGTCGCTCGTGCCTGTCGGTGCCAGGATCGTCTCCGCGCATGCTCGCCAAGGCGCGCGCGCTGCCGGCCGACGAGATCGTCATCGACCTCGAGGACTCCGTCGCAGCCGCCGCGAAGGCTGAGGCCCGCGGGGCGGTGGCGGAGGCCATCCGGGGCGGCGACTGGGGCGGGCGCAGCGTCGCCGTGCGCCTCAACCCGACCGAGAACCGCCATTGCTACCGCGACGTGATCGAGGTTCTGGCCGGCGCCGGCGGGGCACTCTCCACGCTAGTGGTCCCCAAGGCACAGAGTGCCGCCGACCTGCAGTTCGTCGACCGGCTCGCGGGGATGGTCGAGGACGAGACCGCACGCGCACGGCCGGTGGGTCTGCAGGCGCTCATCGAGACCGCCGCCGGCCTGCGGCGGATCGACGAGATCGCTGACGCAAGCCCGCGACTTCAGGCGCTGATCGTCGGTTATGCGGACCTCGCGGCTTCGCTCGGGCGCCCGCTCGCCGGCGAGACGCCACCTGACGACCGGTGGCTCTGGGCGCTCGAGACGGTGCTCTCCGCGGCGCGTGCCGCCGGCCTGCAGGCGATCGACGGGCCGTGGCTCGCGATCGCAGATGCGAATGGCTTCCGGGATTCCGCAGAGCGCTCGCGCGCCCTGGGCTATGACGGCAAGTGGGCGGTTCACCCTTCCCAGCTCGAGCTGCTCAACCGGCTCTACGCGCCGAGCCGCGAGGAGTTCGACCACGCCCTCGCGGTACTGCGCGCCCTCGAGCAGAGCGAGTCCTCGGACGGCCGCGGCGCGGTGCTGCTCGACGGCGCGATGGTCGACGAGGCGAGCCGCAAGCTGGCCAGGCGGGTGGTCGCGGCCGGCGAGGCGGCGGGCCTGGCGACCTGACGCCCTCAGCGGCGCGGGAGTGCCTGCCAGTCCAGTTCGTAGGCTGCGGTTGCGATCTGCCGGATCCGGCCGGTGTCCAGGCGCATGACGTCTATCTTGCGCTTCGCGGTGGTGAAGGCGATGCTCTTGCCGTCCGGAGACCAGACCGGCGACGCCAGTGCGTCGAGCTTGACGCGGCTCGGACCGAGAACCCGTTTCCGGCCGCTGCCGGAGGCACGGGCGATGTACAGGGCGAATCCGTCAGACGCAGCGGCTCGGGCGCCGGTCGAGTGCGCCTGGGGATCTCGCCGGCGGCACTCCGTCGCTCTCGCGGGGGACTTCGCGAGATCCTTCCGGCTTCGCGAAAGGTCGCGCACGAAGACCAGCTTTCGGCCGTCGGGGGACCAGTTGGGATCGCTCGCGCCGTAGAGCCGCGTCACTCGTCGCCCGGCGGATCCGTCGGCTGCGGACGAGAAGACGTCCGTCAGCTGCGGGTCGACGAGCCGGTTGGCGCAGTAGTCGTAGTTCTCCTCCTGGACGACCTCGGTGAACGCGAGGCCGCCTCGCTTCGACCAGGCAGGGTCGAGGAGGCGCCGGGATTGCCTGAGGGAGGTGGACCGCTGCGGGTCGCCGACCCGGATGATCCTCAGCGACCCGAACTCATTCGCGTCCACGTAAGCAAGGCCGCGACCGCTGGGCGAGAAGGCGAGGCCCTCCCGGGCGTAGAAGAGTGATGAGTTGGTGAGAAGCATCCGCGGGTCGGTTCCCTTGAGGGCAACGGTCTTCAGGACCTCGTCGAGGCTGGCCTCGTCGAAGTCCGCAACGACGACACGGCCTACAGAGGCAGGTGCGAAGGCGGGGGTGAATCCCTCGGCGACCACGCGAGGGTCGCGTCCGTTCGGCTTGACGGTGAAGACACAGCTGCTGTTGGGATCGCCGGGACACCCCGAGCTGTAGGCGATCCGGCCGTTGCGGCCGGGGAACGCCGCCAGCGCAGTCGAGCTGGCGAGCCCGACGGTGGCAATGACTGCTACGGCGACCCCGAACGAGGTCCTGGTCACCGACCGTGCGCCAACTCGCATCGCTGCCCCTCCGTCGAACCAGCCGCGGACACCTGGTCGGCCGCGACTCGGTGAAGCCTGTGTGTGTTGAGAACGAGCACTGAGACACTTTGTTGCGAACACGCGAGACCACGAGCGACGCAGCCGCCCCCTGAGGTTCGTCAGCGGGGGCGGAGTGCCTGCCAGCGTGACGGCGCCCGGACCCGGCACCCGCGCCGGACGGGCAGCTTGCCAGTACATTCCCGCCCCTCCGCCGCTGACCTGCACGGTCGATCCCGCGCGGGCTGACCCTTCTCCTCCGTTTGGAGATCTCTTGAGCACCGAGCAAGCACGACCGGGTGGTCGTCCCGTCGACGCAGCGCCTGCCGATTCCCAGGGCCTGTTCATTCGGCTGACCGCCCTGACCCACCGTCTCCCGCCCGACGTCTGGGCGATGCTCGCCGTCGCGGGCGCGGTGGTGCTGGCGAACCTTCCGTACCTGCTCGGGGTCTTCGATCCCAACCCGCTCGGGCCTCGCAGCGGGCTGATAAGCCAGATGACGCCCGGCGTGCTCCGCGGCCAACCGACGATCGACCCCAACAACGGGTTCACCTCGCAGGCGCTGGGCCACCGCGCCGCGCTCGATTGGCTTCACTTTCGACTGCCCTGGTGGAACCCGTACGAGGGAACCGGCTCTCCGTTGGCGGGGGAGATGCAGTCGGCGGCGCTGTTCCCTCCCACGCTCCTGACGCTCTTGGCCAATGGCCAGATCTACGAGCGCATGCTGCTCGAGATCGTCGCGGGGCTGTCCACCTACCTTCTGCTGTGCCGGATCTCCGTGAACCGGTGGGCGAGCGCGGCGGCCGCGATCGCCTTCGCGCTCAACGGGACCTTCGCGTGGTTCTCCCACGCCGCGATCAATCCGGTCGCCTTCCTGCCGCTGCTCCTGCTCGGCATCGAGCTCGCATATTCGGCCAGCCTTGCCGGCCGCCGCGGCGGCTGGTGGTTGATCGCCGTGGCGGGGGCGCTGTCGGTCTACGCCGGCTTCCCCGAAGTCGCCTATATAGACGCGCTGCTGGCGGTCCTCTGGGCGGCCTGGCGCGGCGGCTGTCTCGGGCGGCAGCGGCTGAGGGCGTTTGCCGGCAAGGCCGCGGCCGGCGCCATCGTCGGGGCGCTGCTTGCCGCCCCGCTCCTGATCGCCTTTCTCGATTACCTCGACCAGGCCCATGTCGGGGGACACGCGACCGGCTTCTTCGGCTCCCGTCACCTCCGAAGCGAAGCGTTGCCCCAGCTTCTGCTCCCCTATGTCCACGGGCCGATCTTCGGCTTCGCCGATCCGAAGCTCATCCTCACAGGTATCTGGGGAGGTCTCGGCGGGTACCTCTCGACGTCGCTGCTGCTGTTCGCGATCCTCGGCCTGCTGTCCAAGGGCCGGCGCGGGCTGCGGTTGACGCTGCTGTTGTGGATAGTGCTCACGCTGGCCCGCATGTATGACCAGCCGCACGTGCTGGGCCAGGTGCTCCGCGTAGTGCCCGGCATGTCGCAGGTGTTCTTCAGCCGCTACGCGTTCGCGTCGCTCGAGCTCGCAGTGGTCGTCCTGGTGGCGCTCGGGCTGGACGATCTAGCGCGTGCGCCCGCGGCGCGCCGCCGCCTGGTCGGGGCCGGTCTGGTCTCGCTCGGGCTGGTGGCAGTCGCAGCGATCGGCGCCCGGCCGCTCGGCGACCAGCTCGGAAGCGTGTTCAGTGACCGCCCTTACTACGAGGCGGCTGTGGTCTGGGGTGCGGGCATCGTGCTGGTCGGGGTAACGGCCGCTCTCGTGCGCAGTCCGCGCATCCGAATCTGGGTGGTGACCCTGATCGTCGCCGGCGATGCGGTTGCGCTCTTCGCGGTCCCGGAGCTGTCGGCTCCGCGCAGCGTGACTACCGACCTCGCTCCCGTCGCCTACCTGAAGCGAAATCTCGGTACCTCGCGCTTCTTCACGCTGGCACCGCTCCAGCCCAACTACGGCTCGTACTTCGGCGTCGCCTCGCTCAATGTCAACGACGTCCCGGTGTCCGACGCCTTCGCTCGCTACGTGCGTAAGCGGTTGGACCCGGTCGTCGATCCCAAGCATCTCGTCGGCACCTCCCAGGGTGGCCGGCCTGGTGGATCCGCGGCAACACCTCAACAGGAACTCCTCTTCCGTCTGGCCGGCTACCGCGCGGCCGGGGTGGCCTACGTGCTCGCGCCAGCCGGCCAGGCGCTGCCGCAGAGTCCGAGCACGTTCAAGCTGGTGTTCCGGAGCCCGAGTACCTGGATCTACCGCGTGGCCGGAGCGGCTCCGTACTTCACAGCGACGAACCCACGATGCAGCGTGAGCATCCAGAGCCGAGCGTCAGCGCGGCTCACCTGCCCGGGCCCCACGACGCTCATCCGGCGCGAGACCGACCTCCGCGGCTGGACCGCGCGCGTCGACGGCCATCGGGTCCCGGTCCGCAAGGCCGACGGCCTCTTTCAGGCGGTCCCCATCCGAGCCGGGTCGCATCGCGTCGAGTTCAGCTACGGACCGCCGAAGATGATCTGGGGACTGGTGGCGTTCGTCATCGGATGCGGGTCGCTGCTGCTCGCGAGCGCCACCGGCCGAAGGCGCCGCGCGGCGCACTGATCTCCGCGGTCACCGGAGTGTGACCTGATCACACTTTGACGGGTGTCACAAGCTTGTTACTATCTCGGCTGCCCGGGGGTCGTAGGACAGGCCTTCGGAGGCGGGCTTGACGGCGAGCACCTAGGCCCGTCCGTCCGCAGTGCTGTCTCCTCATATCCCATACCCACCGAAGGATGCCTAATGGCTCTACGCGTACGGGCGGCGATCGCCGCCATCCTGCCGTCCCACCACGACTCCGACCCCGTGCATTTCCACAGCGGTCTGCAGGCTCAGCCGGTGCCCTGCTTCGAGGCCGCCTGCCGCAACCCCCGGCTCAGCGTCGACTAGGACGCCCCCTCACCCGAGGCCGGACGGCGCGCCGGCGAACGGCATCGGCTCGG
The DNA here is from genome assembly GCA_038330095.1 of Solirubrobacterales bacterium. GTDB lineage: Bacteria > Actinomycetota > Thermoleophilia > Solirubrobacterales > Solirubrobacteraceae > JBBPZA01. The sequence goes on along the minus strand of JBBQNQ010000032.1, from coordinate 13,412 downwards.
ACGGAGTGACGGCGTTAGCATGGGAACGGATGGACCGCCAGGAGCTGCGAGCGCTGCAGGCGCCTATCAAGGAGCGATACAGCGAGCAGCCCGACGCCGCGCTCGTCACGCTTCGCGCTGAGGGAGCCCTGGACGGCGAGGAGATCGCCTGCTCGGTCGCCACCGGCCGCGCGCTCGTCGAGGCCGGGTTGCACCCCGCCACCGGCGGCTCGGGCGCGCTTGCCTGCTCGGGCGACATGCTCCTTCAGGCGCTCGTCGCGTGCGCGGGCGTGACCCTGCGCTCGGTCGCGACCGCGCTCGAGCTCCCGGTCACGGGCAGTGTGCGGGCCGAAGGGGACCTGGACTTCCGCGGCACGCTCGGGGTGGTCAAGAGCGACGAGGCGCCGGTCGGGTTCCGTTCCATCCGGCTGTCGTTCGACCTCTCCGGAGAGGCGACCGACGAGCAGCTCGCGACCCTGCTGCGCCTCACCGAGCGCTACTGCGTCGTCTACCAGACGTTGGTGGGCGGCACACCTGTCCAGGTCTCGGCGGCCACGCCCTCCTCAACCGCCTAGACGCGGCCGAGTCTCGGTCTCAGGGCCTCTGCAGCCCGGCGGACCATTTCTCCTCGATCCGACCGAAGCGCCACACGGCCAGCGCGACCGCCCACGTGACGACGAAGAGCGCGACGAGCGCGTAGCCGACCAGGTTGAGGTCCAGGTTTGAGACCAGGTCCCACGCGCCGCCGCTGAGGCTGAGCTTCTGCGCGAGCACCGACATCAGCTCAACGGTGCCGATGATGAGCGCAACCGCGACCGACAGTCCCGTGATGGTGATGTTGTAGAAGACCTTGCGCACCGGCTTGGCGAAGGCCCAGCCGTAGGCGAAGTTCATGAACGCTCCGTCGATCGTGTCCAGCAGCGACATGCCGGCGGCGAAGAGGATCGGCAGGCAGAGGATCGCGTAGATCGGCAGCCCGCCCACCGCCGCGCCGCCCGCGGCGACGAGAAGGCCTACCTCGGTGGCCGTGTCGAACCCCAGTCCGAAGAGCAGCCCGAGGGGATACATCTGCCACGGCTTCTTCACGGCGCGGGTCGCCCGACTGTAGAACCGGTTCATCACGCCGCGCGAGTTGAGCTGGTGCTCGAGCTCGCGCTCGTCAAAGTCGCCGTGGCGCATGCGGCGAAAGACCCGCAGGACTCCCACCAGGATCAGCAGGTTGAGGATCCCGATCAGGAAGAGGAATGAGCCTGACACGAGCGGCCCCACCAGGCCCGTGGCCTGGTGCAGCGTCGAGCCGTCGCTCGTGACGGCGCCGCTCAGCCCTCCGATGCCGACCGCGAGCAGCGCCGTCAGGCCGAAGACCACCGACGAGTGCCCGAGCGAGAAGAAGAACCCGACGCTCAGCGGACGCTGGCCCTCGGCCATCAGCTTGCGCGTGGTGTTGTCGATGGCGCCGATGTGATCCGCGTCGAACGCGTGCCTGAGCCCGAGCGTGTAGGCGGTGATGCCCACGCCCAGACCGAAGGCGCTCTTGCTTCCCACCCTGAAGTCCTGCGGCACGACCAGCGCGAGCAGGATGAAGAACCCGACCACGTGCAGCCCGATGACCACCGCGGCGAGCACTCCGGCCCGCTTCCACTCCTCGCGTGTCAGCGAGCCCCTTACCCGGGCCCAGCGCGAGGCGCCGGCGCTCGCCTTCACGAACCCTCGCCCGCGCATTCCGCGCACAGGCCGACGATCGGGAAGTGCGAGAAGCTCGCTTCGTGGCCCAGCGCTTCGCGGATCGCGGCGCGGGCGGAGTCGAGAGCGCGCGGAGGGACGGCTCGCACCGAATCACACGCCTCGCACACCAAGTATTCACTGGCGGCGCGGGCGGCGAGCGTGTAGAGCCCGGGTCCGTGGCCCAGATGGACGTGGCGGACGAGGCCGATCTGCTCGAGCGTCTCGAGGTTGCGGTAGGTCGAGCCGAGATCGGACGGAAGGCCTCCCTCGACCCCTGCGGCGATCCGCTCCGCGGAGAGCGGACCGTCGGCGTGCAAGAGCGCCTGCAGGACGAGTCGACGGGCGGAGGAGACGCGCAGGCCGCGCGACCGCATGGCCGCGATCGCGGCGTCGAGGTCGTGCGCCGGCAGGGCCGGGCAGGCGTGGGAGACCGTCATTGAGAGGTGGGGACCGTGAGAGAAGGGTGGGGCTTGACTCTGGTTGCGCCCTTCTTCGCCGAACCCGCGCACTCGGATCATTTGCTCACGCGAGGTGGGGAACTGCACGCACCGTGAGGACCAGTCCGGCGCCCACGATGATCAGCGCGGAGACCGCCGGCAGCGCCGCCGCGACGGGGCTCGAGAAGGCCAGGCGGTCGGACGCGCGCGTCGCGATGCGCCCGGCCTGTACGACCAATATCCCGAGGACCGACAGGGTCACCGCCAGCCCGAGGCTGAAGACGACGATGAGCAGCAGGCCCAGGGCGATCTGGTGCTGGGCGATCGCGGCGAGCAGGACCACCAGTGCCGAGGGGCACGGGATCAGACCGGCCGAGGCCCCCATCCCGATCAGCCCGAGCCAGGTGAGGGTGTCGGGGACGTTGTGCGAGTGTCCGTGGCTGTGACCGTGGTCGTGGCTGTGACCGTGATCGTGGTCGTGGTGGTGGCTCTCGTGGTCGCGCGCCTGGTTCTCGCGCCTCCTGCGAGCCCAGCGCACGCGCGAGCGCAGGACCCCTATCCCGACCACGAGGACCAACAGGCCGGACACGAGGTTCAGCCATGGATAGAGGTCCTCGGGCAGCACGTACTGCGAGAGCGCGAGAGTCACGAGCCCGAGCGCGAACACCCCGATCGTGTGGGTCACGGTGACCGTCACGCCGAGCGCGAGCGCGTGCCGCGTCGTTCCGCGCGTCCCGACCAGGTAGGCGGCGACCATCGCCTTGCCGTGGCCCGGCGAGAGGGCGTGGAACGCGCCCCACGCGAAGGCGGCGAGGAGCAGGAAGAGCAGCGCGCCGCGACCCGCGGCCGCGTCGCCGAACACGCCCGCGAAGCCGTCGCCCGAGCGGTCGCGCGTCGTCGCCGGCTCGCCGCCCGGACTGCGGGGGGCGACCAGCGTCCCGTTCCCCGCACGCACGTCCAGGCTGGCCGAGCGCACGTCGAGCGGGCTGGAGATCAGATCCTTGGGATAGGAGCGAAGGCCGCCCGTCGGATCTTCGCTCGGCGCCGTGGAGCGCACGGCCGTTCCCTTGCCCGGCCGGGCGACTATGGCCTTCCAGCCCACCCGGTCGGGGAACGTCTCGTCGCGTAGCTGCACCCGCCCGCGCGCGTCCACCGTTGCGGTGAGAGATACCTCCACGCGGGTGGTCGGCAGGCCGCCCTGGCCGGGAGGCTTGGTGATCCTCGCACCCGGCAGCACGCGGATGGGCACCCGCCTTCCGCCGGCCGTGAGCACGAGCCGCGACCGGATCTCGCCGAGCTTGGCTGCGAGCACGGACTCCGGCGATTTCCCCCGCTCCTGGAAGGTCGGGATCTCCGCCTGGTCGAGCACGTAGCGCAGATCCACACGATCCGAGGAGACCCGGATCGTCGTGAGGTGATTGATCGTGAAGTTGCCGAGCGGGTGTGCGGAAGCCGCCGCCGGGATCAAGAGCAGCGCCGTGAGCGCCGCGAGAGCGATGAGGAGGCGCCGCGCGCCTCTCATGCCAGTCCCTTCAGCGCTCGTCTCGCGCGGGGCGCGAGGAGCGGCGAGAAGCGCGGGGCCTGGCCGAGCAGCTGCGTGAGCCACCTGCGCGCGAGCGCCGGCTCGTTCGCCGCTCGTGCGGTCATGCCCGCGTGGTAAAGGACCAGCGGGTCGCGCCAGCCCCGCGCAAGGGCGCGCCGCATCCAAGCGAGTCCCTCCCGCGGGCGGCCGGCACGGCCGAGCGCGTACCCAAGCGCGTCCGCCGAGCGAACGCTCGGAGCCGACGCCCACGCGCGCCGCGCGAACATCACCCCGCGCGCCGGGCTCCCGTGCTGGGCCTGGTAGAGAGCGAGGTCGACGTCGGTGTTCACGCCGTTGGCCTGGAGCAGGCGCTGCTCGGCGCCGACGAGCTCCAGGTCACGGCGCGCCTGCGCCGGGCGCCCGGCGGCCTGCTCGGCCTCGCCGAGCGCCACGACGTACTCGGGCAGCGGCAGGCGGCCGACGGCGTCGCGATAGCGGCGGATCGCGCTGCCGAGGTCCCCACGGGCGGCATCGGTACGCGCGAGGCCGGCGCTGGCCGGAACGTAGCCCGGAGACTGCTCCAGGGCGGCACGGTAGTTGCCGCGTGCGGCGGTCACCCGGCCGATCCCGAACTCGAGGTTGCCCAAGAGCGTCCGCACGTAGACGACGTTCTCTGTGGCCGGGCCGCCAGCCGAGACGGCGAGCGCCATGGCCCGGATCGCACCGTCGATGTCGCCGCGCAGCTCGCGAACGTAGGAGGCGCGCGCGTAGGCGGCGAGCGTGGGCTTGAGGTCGATGGCGCGCTGGAGGGTGCGCTCGGCGGCGCGGTAGCGGCCGAGCTCGATCTGGGCGTCCTCGATGACGTAGAGCGGATCGATCGCGTCGGGGGCTGCGCGGCGTGCAGTGAGCCCGTAGCGCAGCCCGCCGGCGAAGTCGTGTCGCGCGAGGGCGAGGCTGCCCGCGCCGGTCAGGGCAACGGGCGAGCGCGGGTCACGGGCGAGCGCCGTGCGGTAGACGCCCTGCGCCTTGGCGTAGAAGCTCGGGTCGCCCGTCTCGCGGACGCGCTGGAGGTAGGCGCCGCCGAGGGCGGCGTAGGTGGAGGCATCAGTCGCCCCGCCCCGGATCTGCGCCTGCAGCTCGGCGATGCGCCCGGTGGTGGTGCGGGCGATAGGCGTCTCGGTACCGAGTCTGTCGCTTCGAGGTCCCGCGACACGAGGGCCCCCGGCAGCGAGCAGGAGGACCACGACGACCGCGAGAAAGGCGAGCGGGATCGGGAGAAGCTTGAAGAGTGTGGGGCGGGCGAGGGTCATGGCTTTCGGGAAACGGTCCGGGCGGAGGGGGCGCCGGGCCTCGGCGCCCCCTCCTCCGGTCCGGGTCTCCTACGGCTGCGGCCCAACCGGCGGCGAGGCCGGCTCGTTGCGCTTGGGCTGCGAGTTGAAGCCGTCGTTCGGTGCGGCGACGTACGGGAACGAGGCCCGGAAGGGCTTGTCGTTCTGGTTGACGCCGTCGCCGAGCGGCAGCTTGTTGCCCTTCAGGAACCCGCCGATGACGCGCAGCTCGATGTCGACGACGTCGTCACCGAGGCGGCGGCCGTCGGGGAAGCCCCCGAGGTCGCCGGCCAGCACTCCGAAGCGGTTCTCCGTCGCGCTGGGGGGCACGCCGAGGTTGAGCTTCAGGGTGTCGGTCGGGGGCGCGTTGGGCGCGATCTGGGTCTTGCCGGGGATCCCGGTCAGAAGCGCCTGCACGATGTCCGTGCGATTCTTCTCGGGGACGTTGAGCCCCGGGAAGAGGATGTTCAGTACCTTGGCCAGCTCGGGCTGGACGACGTACTTGCCGTACAGCGCGCCGTCACGATTCGGGGTGGTCCGGTTGAACTGGTCCTTCTTGCCCAGCGGAATGATCACCTCGTTGACCAGCGGGTTGCCCAGGCGGCTGACCTGAACGAACCTGCCCTTGCCCCGCCTGGACCCGTTGGTTACCTCCAGCCTGCGCCGCTCGGTCGAGGACCAGACGCCGATCACCGCGTTCTTCGCGGTCGGACCCGAGACGGCCTTGCCGTTGCGGGTCACGTCGGGCTCGGGGACCTGCAGCACGATGCTGTGCGTGTTGTAGCCCGCGAGGTCGTCCTTGCCACCGCCCATGTTGCCCGTGCCGCTGCGCAGGTTGATGTCGTCGAACGTCGCCCCGAGGTCCACGAAGAACGGATCCTCGATCTGGCCCGCGAACGTTCTGCCGCCACCGGGCAGCTTGCGGTTCGCCGCTGCGGCGACCTTGCCGTAGTCGGGGAACGTCTTGGGGCCGGCGTTGCTGGGCGCGACCGGGAGGCCCTTGGCGATCCGCCTCTGGGACTCCTTGCCGTTCTTGCGGACCGTCTCGCGGAAGATCGAGTAGGTCTGGACGATGTTGAGCTTGGGGTCCTTGAACGACGAGACGCCAGGAAGCGCGTAGAGGAACGACTTCTTGTTGCGGACCGTCGTCTTGAACTGGTAGCGGTAGCTGACGTCCGGCTTGCCGTCACCCGTGTTGTCGATGCGGATGTAGTAGTGCGCCTTGGGGTCGAACGTGAAGAAGTTCGGGCCGCCCGCCGGGTCCTCCAGCGGGATCCAGTCGGCCACGACGGTCAGCGAGCCCGGCGCGTCCTTCGCCGTGAACGCGTAGACGTCCGTGTTGTCGCCGGTGGGGTCCAGCGAGATGTTCGGCGCCTCGCGATGGCTTGAGCCGAAGCTCAGCACGGCCACCACTCCGACGGCGACCACCGCTGCAGCTACAGCGAGCAGTCGGTACATGGGCAATCCTCCTTGGGAGGTCGTTGGTCACGGTTATAGTCGCGCCAACCGACCTGGCGGATCACATAATATTTCCTGCAAATGTGCGCTTTTTACGACTCTCCCGCAAGTGCGAGGGGATCGCAGGAACGCCGGCGAGCACCGTCACCGCAGCAGCCGATGGCGCCGCTCAGCCGAAGGCCTGGGCCGCGGCGGCCACGACCTCGTCGTGCGGCACGTCGTGCAGGTGCTGGCTGACGTTCCAGCGGTGGCCGAACGGGTCGTCGAGCTGGCCGTGCCGGTCGCCCCAGAACATGTCCGCGGGGGGCTGGCGGACCTCGGCGCCGGCCGCGACCGCCTGAGCGAACACCGCGTCGGCGTCGTCGACGTCGAGGGCGAGGACGACCGGCGTGCCGCCGATCGACGGCGGGGCGAGCACCCCCATGTCCGGGAACTCGTCGGCGAGGTGCAACTCGCCGTCGGCGATCCGCAACCGAACCGACATCAACCGCCCGTCGGGGGTCGGGATCCGCTCGATCTCCACGGCGCCGAAGGCGTCGCGGTAGAAGGCGGCGGCGCGGTCGGCGCCCTGAACGACGATGTGTGGAGTGATCGGCATGGGGCGACGGTATAACGCGGCCCCCTTAAGCCGGAGCAAGGCTGGAGGCATCCTGGGTGGGAGTACCTCGTCGCTGCTCGACGAGGAGAGCGCCTCCCAGCACGAGGACCAGGGCCGCGATCTGGGCGGCGGGGGCGACGAGGATGCCCAGCGGCAGAGTGGCCGCCACGAGCACGGCGGCGGCGGTACGCCAGTGCCCCTCGCCGATGCCCAGAGTGCGCCGGAAGAGGACGTCGCCCACCAGGAAGGCGGCCGCCCCGCCCGCGAGGCCCAGCGCGGGCGCGAGGTCCGCAGGCTCGTAGGCGTGGCCGAAGGCCTTCTTCAGACCGAAGGCGATCCCGACCACGCCGAGGAGCAGCGGCATGTGCCACACGCCGAAGGCGCGCAGCGCGAGCAGCGGCCGGTGGTCAGCGGCCTCGGCCAGCGCGGCCTCGGAGCGCGCATCGTCGCCGCCGAAGTACGCCCACCACAGGCAGGCGCTGAGTGCGAGGCCGAGCCCGGCGACGCCGGCCAGGGCAAAGTCGACCGGAAGCCCGCTGCGCCGATGCCGATCGCGACTACGGACTCCCCGATCGCGACGATGACGACCAGGCCGTGGCGCTCGACGAAGTGTGCGGGCTCGATCTCGAAGAAGGCCTGGGGCGGTACGAGGAAGGGCGTGCACCACTCGAGCAGGAACGCGAGGATCCAGATCGCGTACTGCGCGTTGCCACCGACCACGCCGCCGACCAGCACGAGCAGCGCCGACACGAGGTTGTACGGCGCGATGCGCAGGATCCCGGCTGCCCCGCGCCCGCTCGCGCGGGTGAACAGGCCGGCGTGGATGAGGACGATCGCGAGGTAGGCGAGCCCGAACGCGACGCCATCCCCGTCCTGCGCAAAGGCGCGCGGGATCGTGAGCGCGAGGACGAGGTAGGCGCCCATACCGAGCAGCAGGAGCAGGCGGCGTGTGGCGCCGTCGAGCACCACCGCGTTGGTGAGCCACGCATAGCCCCCGTACATCCACCAGATGAGCCCGAGCATGAGCGCGACACGCGCCAGGCCGGTGCCGTTGGGTTCGTCCGTGAGCACCGCAGTGAGCTGCGTGACAGTGAAGACGAACACGAGGTCGAAGAACAGCTCGAGCGACGACACTCGACCGGCGCCTTGCTCGGGCGCAAACGGGGAAGGCACGCCCCGAATATGGCACGTGCCGCGATCATGAACCCGCGCGGCCGGTTGCGCAGCGGGCACGGCTCGGAGCGGGAGCGACGGGACTCGAACCCGCGACCTCCGGCGTGACAGGCCGGCACTCTAACCAACTGAGCTACGCCCCCGGGCGCGCTGCCAAGTATAGGCGCGGAGTCCGGGAAGCCCGGTCCCTCAGCGCTATGTAAAGACTGCGCTGCGCCCTCGCAACTCCTTCGGTTGCGCCGGTTTCCGGACGCTGCAAACAACCTCAGGAAGGAGCATGCGGATGGCGCATCTCTTCTCCCGGGTGACGGCCGGAATGGTTGCGGTTCTCGCGAGCGCTTTGGTGCTCGCGGCAGTCGCCTCCGCAGCGGTCATCACCGGGACCAACGGACCCGACAAGCTCAAGGGCACCTCGGGCGCTGACACGATCAACGCCAAGGGCGGGGCGGACCGCGTCCGCGCTCTGGCGGGCGACGACACGGTCAACCTCGGCTCGGGTCGGGTCGACATCGGCCTGCTGGGCGACGGCAACGACACCGCCAACGGCGGCGCCGGTATCGACGTCGTCCTCGGTCAGGGCGGCAACGACACCCTGAACCTGGGCGACGGCCTCGACATCGGCATCGGCGGCAACGGTGACGATCAGATCGCCGGCGACGAGGGCAGCGACCGCCTGTTCGGCAACTCCGGCAACGACACGCTCCGAGGCTTCCGCGGCGACGACCGCCTCTACGGCAACTCCGGCGACGACACGCTGCAGGGCGACGTGCCCGGCAACGGCGTCGGCGGCAAGGACCGCCTCTTCGGCGGTGCCGGGAATGACAACCTGCAGGGCGGCGAGGGCAACGACCGCCTGCACGGCGGCGACGGCAACGACACCGCCGACGGCGGGAACGGCAAGGACTACATGTCGGGCGGCAAGGGCAACGACGTCCAGAACGGCGGCGACGGGTCTGACCTGATCTTCGCCAACCGTGGCGTCGACACGACGAACGGAGGCGCCGGCAACGACGTCCTGTTCGCCATGGCCCGCAAGGACGTGACCGCACCCGGGGACCCGATCGGCGACACGGTCAACGGCGGTGCGGGCAACGACCGCATCTTCGTCCGCGATGGCGAGGTCGACAACGTGACCTGTGGTCCCGGCGTCGACCGCGTGCGCGCCGACATGTTCGACAAGGTCGCGTCTGACTGCGAGCAGGTCCAGCGCGCCGAGCCCAAGTCCAAGGACAAGGCCGAAGCCGCCAAGGAGGACAAGACCGAGAGCCCCAAGGAGGACAACCTCCAGAAGGCAGACGCACCGAAGTAGCCGCCCCGGCAGGGACGGACGGATGTGCTGCGGGGCGCCTTCGGGCGCCCTGCAGGCGTTAACGTGCCGGACCCATGAGGTGGCTGCCGGCCCTCAGCTGCGCAGCGGTGCTGGCCCTGGCTGCCGCGACCGCCGCCGCCGCTCGGCCCGTGACGGCCGCCCGCGACGGCCGCCCGAACGTCCTGGTGATCATGACCGACGACCAGGCCGCGGCGGACGTCCGCTACATGACCAACGTTCGGCGGCTGCTCGTCGCGAAGGGCACGACGTTCTCGAACGCGATCACCTCGTTCCCGCTGTGCTGTCCGTCGCGCGCGTCGTTCATCACCGGCCAGTTCGCGCACAACCACGGTGTCTCGAGCAACTTCGAGCCCTCCTATTACAGCCTGCGAAGCCGGGGCAACAGCCTCCCGGTGTGGCTGCACCGTGCCGGCTACTTCACGTCGCTGATCGGCAAGTACCTCACCGGCTACGGCACGCGCGATCCGCGTGACGTACCGCCCGGCTACAGCGACTGGCGCGGGTTGCTCGACTTCTCCAGCTATGACTACTTCAATTACGTCCTCAACCAGAACGGGCGCCTGCGCACGCGCGGCGATCCCGACTACGCGCGCGCCCTCGTCGAGCTCGCGCGCCGGGTGAGCAGTGAGCGGCCGCAGACCGTCCTCGACGTCGCGAAGCTGCTGCTCCAGCTTTTCCGCGGCGGCTACTACGGCGCGCAGCGCGCCAGCGACTACAGCCCCGACGTCACCGCCTCCATCACCGCGCGCATCCTGCGCGGGCAGCGCCGCGCCCGCAGGCCCTTCTTCGTGTGGTGGGCCCCTGCGGCGCCGCACCGCGAGGACGTCAACAGCCAGCGCGGCCGGGTGGGCGCGGACCCGCGGCCGCCGCCACGCCTGCGCGGCTCGCTCTCGCGCTACCGCCTCCCGAGACCCCCCTCGTTCGACGAGCGCGACAACTCCGACAAGCCGCGCCTGGTGCGCGCGCTCCCGCTGCTCTCACCCAAGGCGCTCGCGCAGCTCAAGCTCAACTACCAGGGACGCATCGGGTCGCTGCTCTCGGTCGACGAAGGCGTCGGCAGGCTCCTGCGCGTCCTGCGCTCGACCGGGCAGCTGAAGAACACCGTGATCATGTTCGTCTCCGACAACGGCTGGGTGCAGGGCGAGCACCGGATCCCCGGCGACAAGTACGTGCCCTACGAGGAGTCGCTGCGTGTCCCGCTCATCTTCCGCGGCCCGGGCTTCCCCGCGAGGCGAGTCGTGCGCCGCCAGGTGTCCAACGTCGACCTCGCCCCGACGATCCTCGCGCTCGCCGGCGCCCGAGCCCGCCGCTTGCTCGACGGGCTCTCGCTGCTGCCCTTCGCGCACGACCCGGCCCGCGCCCCCGAACGCGCGCTTCCGATCGAGGCGACGGGCAACCTGTTCCCGGTCGAGGGCTTTCCCCAGCCCTACGACGTCGTCTACAGCGGCCTGCGCTCGCCCGGCTGGAAGTACGTGCGCTGGAGCTACGGCGACCGCGAGCTCTACGACCTGCGCCGCGACCCCTACGAGTTGCGCAACCTGGCGGGCGAGCCGCGCTATGAGGCGACCGTGGCCCGGCTGGAGCGCCGGCGGCGGACGCTGAGCCGCTGCGCCGGGGCCACCTGCAACACGGTTCGCGGAGACTGAGCGCGCAGGCGCCGATCAGGAGATCGCGCCGGATGCGGTCAGCGCGATGACCGCAGCGCCGACCACCAGCCGGTACACCGTGAACACCGTCACCGTGTGGGTCGCGAGGTAGCGCAGCAGGAAGGCGATCGAGGCGTAGCCGAAGACGAACGCCATCACGGTGGCGACGATCAGCGCCCCGGTGCCGGCGTCGGTGCTCTCGGTCCCGCGGACGATCTTCGAGAACTCGTAGAGCCCGCTGAGCACCACGGCGGGAACGGAGAGCAGGAACGAGAAGCGCGCGGCGGCCTCGCGTTCCAGGCCCAGGAAGAGGCCCGCGCTGATCGTCGCGCCCGAGCGCGAGACGCCGGGAATGAGCGCGAGCGACTGCGCGAGCCCGATGGCCACGCCATCGCGGGTGGACATGGACTCGACATCGCGCTCCTGGGTGCCCACCCGGTCGGACACGTAGAGCACCACGCCGAAGACCATGAGCATCGCCCCGATCAGGTACAGGTCGCGCGCCCCGGTCTCGATCGGGTGCTCGAAGAGCTTGCCGAAGATCGCGATGGGGACGGTCGCGATGATGAGGTACCAGCCCAGCCGCGCGTCGACCGTACGCCGCAGCTCAGGCCGGCGAAGGCTGGCCAGCCACGTCCGCGCCACCGCCCACAGCTCGCGGCGGAAGTAGATCAGCACCGCAGCCATCGTCCCGAGCTGGATGACCGCGGTGAACGCCGCGCCGGGATCGTCCCAGCCGGCCACCGCGGGGACGATGCGCAGGTGGCCCGAGCTGGAGATGGGCAGGAACTCGCTGAGCCCCTGGGTGATGCCCAGGACGATGGCCTCGAGGATCGACACGCGGCGCGGAAGGGTAGACGGCGTCCCCTAGGGCAGCCCGGAGCGTTCCGTGCTGGCCGGCCAGCCAGGCTGGCAGTACGCTGAGGCGATGGCCGTCCACGCGCCGCCACCGGTCGCCACCGGGCCGCTGCGCCGGCTGGTCTCAGACGTGCGCGACGAGCGCTCGCTGAACGGCGGCCTGCCCCCGGGCCCCACCGGCTTCAGCCTCGCGCGCACGCGCGCCTTCGCGCGCAACCCGCTGCCGCTCCTGCTCAACGCCTACCGCACCCACGGGCCGGTCTTCTCGATGCGGATCCTGCACGCGAACGGCGTCTTCATGCTCGGCCCGGAGGCCAACCACTACATGACGGTCTCCCACGCGGATAACTTCTCCTGGCGCGACGGGGGGATGGGCGATCTGATTCCGCTGCTCGGCGACGGCATGCTGACCATCGACGGCGGCTATCACCGGCGCGCTCGGCGGATCATGCTTCCCGCTTTCCACCGCGAGCGCATCGCTGCCGCCGGCGAGACGATGATCACCGAGGTCGAGCGGGCGATCGACGGTTGGAGGCCCGGCCAGCGGATCGACCTCTACCACTTCACCCGCGAGCTGGCCCTGCGCATCGCCATGCGTGCGCTCTTCGGCTTCGATCCCGACCGTCACCGCGGCGAGATCGACGTGGCCGGCGAGTTCGAGCATGCCCTCGGCTACTACGGCCGCGACTACCTGCTCCAGATCCTCCGAGGCCCGGGCTCGCCCTTTGCTCGCATGCAGCGCGCGCGCGGGCGCCTCGACCGCGTCATCCACGAGGAGATCGACCGCCGGCGCCGGACACAGGAGCGGGGGGAGGATCTCCTCTCCCTGCTGCTCGACGCCCAGGACGAGGACGGCAGCACCCTGTCGAACTCCGAGATCCGCGACCAGGTCATGACGCTGCTCTTCGCCGGGCATGACACCACGACCTCGACCGTGAGCTTCCTCTTCTATGAGCTCGCCCGCCACCCTCATGTCGTCGAGCGCCTCCAGTCCGAGCAGGATCGCGTCCTGGCCGGGCGCGCGCCGACCGTCTCAGAGCTCATCGGCGAGATGCCCGAGCTCGAGATGGCCATCGACGAGACCCTCCGGCTCTACCCCGCCGCGTGGGTCGGGCCGCGCCGTTCGATCGAGCCCTTCGACTTCGCCGGGCATCGGGTCCCCGGCGGCGTCCACGTCCACTACTGCTCGTGGGCCAGCCATCATCTGCCCGAGGTCTTTCCCGACCCCGAGGCCTTCGTGCCCGAGCGCTTCACCCCCGCGGCCAAGGCCGCCCTGCCCAAGGGGGCCTACGTGCCGTTCGGAGGCGGCTCGCGCACTTGCATCGGCATGCGCTTCGGCCTGCTCGAGATCAAGGCCA
>JBBQNQ010000031.1:0-30565 GCA_038330095.1 Solirubrobacterales bacterium | reverse complement strand
AGCTCGTCGAGGCGGGCGTAGGTCTCGTTCATCCCATGCTCCATGCCCGAGCCGAGCATGCCGTCGCGCTCCTCGGGGGTGTGGAATAGCGAGGTCGTCGTCACCTTCGTGCGGTCGCCGAGATCCTCGAAGATCGCGGTGTCGACGGACACGTGCACCGGCATACCCTCCCACTCGAAGGTATGCACGATTCGCTCAGGCGGAGTGACCTCGCGGTACGTCCCCCGGAACGCCGTCTCGGTGCCATCGGAGTTGTGCGCCACGAACCGCCAGCTTCCACCGGCCCTGACCTCCATCTGATCGACGACGGTGGTCGTCCCGTGCGGGCCCCACCACTCGGGAATGAGCGCTGGATCGATGTAGGCCGCGAACACCCGGTCTCGTGGCGCGTCAAAGACCCGCTCGGTATGGATCTCGCGGTCGGTCGGCGTCGACAAGGCGAGGGTTGGCTCCTGCTGCTCTTGCTGGTCACTGGTCATTGCGGCGTTCCTTTCGTGCGTTCGAGTAGCGCCCCGAACCGGTCGAGGCGCTCGTCCAGCATCCGCCGGTACTGCTCGACCCACCCTTCGACCTCCTCCAGCCGACCCGGGCCCAGGCTGCAGCGCCGCGCCCGCCCCACCTTCTCGGTGGTGACGAGCTCCGCGTCCTCCAGCACGCGCACGTGCTTCTTGGTCCCGGTGAGCGAGATCCCGAACGGCTCGGAGAGCTCGGTGATGGTCGCGCTGCCGTGGCCGAGACGCTCGAGGATCCCCCTGCGGGTGGGATCGGCGAGCGCGGCGAAGGTCCGGTCGATCTGTGGATGCTGAACCATCTGGTTCAGTGTAGTCGTGGCACCGTCGCGGTGCAACCCTCAGCCGACGAGCACCTCGCCCCCGCGGTGCGGTGTGACGACCAGCGCGCTGCGCCGGGCGCGCTCGGGAGCGGGCCGGACCGCCCGGATCCGCAGCTCGGCCGCGGCGCGCAGCACCTCCCGCATCTCCATCTCGGCAAACGGCGCTCCGGCGCAACGCCGCACGCCTCCGCCCCACGGGATCCAGGACATCGGGTTCGCCGGCGGGCCCTCGAGCCAGCGCTCGGGACGGAACGCGGCGGCGTGGGACCAGAGGTCCTCGCGGCGCATGGCGAGCCATAGGCAGGCGGCGACGTGAATCCCGGCGGGCACGGTGCGCCCGCCGATCCGCACGGGCTCGAGCAGCCTGCGCGGGGCGATGGTGAGGGCCGGGCGCACACGCAGGACCTCCTTGACGACCGCGTCGAGGTAGGCTGGTTCGCCCTCGCCCAGCCGCGCGTGGACGGCGGGGTGGCGCGCGAGCCGCTCGAAGGCCCAGGCCAGCGACGCCGCCGAGGTGTCGTGTCCGGCAACCAGGCGCGCGACGAGCTGGTCGCGCAGGTGCCGGTCCGTCGGTTGGTTGCCGTCCTTGTCGCGCTGCTCGAGCAGCAGGGCGAGCATCGAGTCGCCGGGCGGCTCCGCGCGCCGCCGCGCCACGACGTCCAGCAGCAGCGCGTCGAAGCGCTCCACCGCGAGGCGAAACCGGCCCCACGGGCTGCGCGGCCCGAGGTCTCGCTGCACGAGTGCCATGGCCAGCATGCGCGGCATGGAGCGGACCGTGTCGAGCGTGCCATGAACGGCGTCGCGCAGCCGGGCGGCCTCCTGCTCGCCACGGGCGCCAAAGACGACGCGCAGGATGGTCTCAAGGGTCAGGTGCTTCATTCGCTCCAGCGTGGTGACGCGACCGCTCCACGTGCTCAGCTCCCGTCGCGCGAGCTCGGCGACGGTTGGCGTGAAGGCGCTCATGCGCTCTCCGTGGAACGGCGCCTGGAGGAGCCGGCGCTCGCGCATGTGCTCCTCGCCATCGAGGACGAGGATCGAGTGCTGCCCGGCGAACGGGCGCAGGTACTCCCAGCTCTGCCCGGCGGGCGCGATCGCCGGGTCGAGGCGGAAGACCTCACGAACCGCGTCGGGGTGCGAGAAGAGGACCATCGGCTCGTCGGTCCAGTAGGTGCGGATCGTGACGGGGTCGCCGAAGCGGTCGTGTACCGCCCGAAGGAAGGCCGCCGGCCGCATCGTCCACGCGACGGTCTGCCAGGCGGCGGGCGCGCGTGGGCCGGGCGGCAGGTCCATCGTTGCGAGCCTACGCCCTGCGCGGTCGCGCTCCTGGCATGCGAGACACTTGCTGACGATGAGCGTCGCGGTCCGCCTCGCGGAGAGCACCGACGCCGAGGACATCGGCCGCCTGCTCCATGACTTCAACACCGAGTACGAAGACCCGACGCCAGGCCCGCGCGTCCTTGCCGAGCGCGTTGAGGAGCTTCTCGACGCCGGCGCGATCACGGTCCTCCTGGTGGGAGCCGAGCCGCTGGGGCTGGCGGTGCTTCGCTTCCGACCGTCGCTCTGGGCGGACGCGCTGGACTGCTACCTCGAAGAGCTGTACGTGGTTCCCGACCGACGTGGGCAGGGGCTCGGTCGGGCGCTGATGGACGCCGTCATCGATGTCGCACGCAAGGAGGGGGCCGCTCACATGGACCTCGGCACCAGCGAGGACGACGTGGTGGCCCGCCACCTCTACGAGCGGCTCGGGTTCAGCCGTCGCGAAGGCAAGCCCGACGGCCCGCTCAACTTCTTCTATGAGCGCGAGCTCTGACCTTCGGGTGCGCGCATGAGCCTCCGGTGCGCGCTAGGTCCTCGGCGCCCGGTGCACACCCGACGGGGATGGCAGGTTGCGCAGCTCCGGCGGCACCTCGCGCACGGCGGAGAACTGACGAGCGAGCGGGGGCGGGCCGGCGGCGGCTGCTTGGGCGACCGGCACGACGATCGGCATCGGCTCGTTCTCGGGAGCGATCGACCAACCGGTCGTGCGGAACTCCCCGCCGTTCTCGATCCACGAGAGCGACACCAGCGGAAGCACGACGATCTTCGTAGCGATCGCCAGCAGCCACGCGACCCAGAACCACACGATCGCCGCAAGCGGCGACAGGCCGACCTCGAGCACGTGGGCGAGCACGTACAGCAGCACGAACTCCGCCACGGCCAGCACGCCGGTCAGCCACGGCGGCTGCCACTTGATGACGAAGGGGTAGAAGGCGGCGTCCAGTGCCACGCCGAGCAGCAGGTAGACGCCGATCAGAACGACGTAGCCCTCGTTGCCGAAGACCAGCGAGAGCAGCGCCCCGAGCAGGAACGGGCCCGCGAGGATCGCCACGCGGGTCTGGACGCGCCCGAGCACCGTCGGGCACATCAGCCGCTGCTCCCGTCGCCGGCGCGACGCGGGGGATGCGAGCTCACGCGAGCTGCTCCGTCTCGCGCGCCTGACGTATGGCCTGCGACGCCTGCGACGCCAGCCGCAGCTGCATCGCCAGCCGCGACGGGAAGCGCCGCCGGCGCAGACGCTCGGCGCGAGCCACGTCGGCGACGAAGCGCCGCGCGATGTACTTCAGCCCGGCGATCGTGTCGCCGTGGGGGATGACGCTGTTGGCGTTGATCCCCATCATGCACAGCCGCGAGTCCGGCCGGTCGAGGCCCGGCAGGCCGCAGTTGCTGCGCAGCTTGATCCGCCCGCCCTCGACGGGAACGCCGTAGTGCTCGACCAGCCGCCGGATGAGCGGCAGGGTCAGCGCCGACTTGTTGAAGCCGGTCGGGCAGATGATCCCGGTGACGTCGAGCCAGCCGGCATCCTGTCCGTGGCGGCTGGTGACGTTGACGCGCAAGCCGGCCGGCCCGCGCTCCACCGCCGCGATCTCGCCGATGGCCTGATCGAAGCGCCCCTCGCTGCGTCCGCGCTCGATGCGCTCCAGCCACCCCTGCCGGCGCGGATGGGTTCCCTTCAGCACCGCCCCGAGCAGCGCAATGCGCTCGTCGAAGGTCGCGCCCTGGAAGAGGTCGATGCCGAGCGCCTCGAACAGGCAGCGCGGGACATTGAGGTCCTGCTCATCGGGGATCGGGTTGCGGGTCAGCGCGAGAACGCTCGCCCCCGCGTCCAGCGCGTTGGCCCACTCGTTGACCGAAGCGATCCCCGCACCCAGCACGATGTAGCGCCCCTGTGGGTGGTAGCGCTTGGGCTCGTAGCCCTGGACGGTCCGCCGGGCGATCTCCGGGTCGGACTCGCGCAGCTTGGCCAGCTGCGGCGGGAAGTTGAGCGGGCCGTGACCGAGTGCGAGCATGACGTGCCTGGCCCGCCCGACGAAGCGCGCCTGCTCCCATAGAGCACGAAGTGGGCGGGGTCCTCCTCGCGCTGCAGCCAACCGATGCGCAGCGGCACACGTACGTCCTCCCATCCCGTTGCGCGTTGCACGACATCCGCCTCGGCGATGATCTCGGCAACGCCCGGGTTGTACTTGCGCCGGATGGAGCGGAGCAGCGAGCTGGGATCGCGGCGAGACCACGCGTCGAGCTGCGCGAAGGTCGGCCAGTCGGCGGGCAGGAAGTGCGACTCGGACTCCGAGCGCAGGACCGTCTGCCCGAGATTGTGCGCAAAGCCGAGGTAGGTGGCAACCGCTCGCGGGCTGGGCCCGTAGACGGTGATCGCCCGCGGGTCAAAGCCCAGGTAGACCGCCGTCGAGTAGACCAGCAGCGACCCGAAGCCGTCGCCCACCACGGCCAGGGTCGAGTCGCGGGGCGCCTGAGCGGGCATCGGGGCGGCAGGCTACTAACGGTGCCGCGAAGACCCGCTCGACAGCGCTTCTTGATTAGGTTCGCGCCTCGGTGCGCACCAACCGCTCGATGCCCCGATCGCCCGTCATTCCCGAGCTCGTCTATCCGGACGTCGGGGACGCGGTGGCATGGCTGTGCGACGCGTTTGGGTTCGTCGAGCGCTGGACCGCCGGCGATCACCGCGCCCAGCTCGCCGTCGGCGAGGGGGCCGTGGTCGTGATGGCCGGCGATGGAGGCGGTCGGCGAACCCCGGAGTCGGGGACCCTGACACACGGCGTGATGGTGCGCGTCGAGGACGTCGACTCGCACCACGCGCGCGCGAAGCGCCGCGGCGCCCGGATCCTCGACGCGCCGACGGACTTCCCCTACGGCGAGCGGCAGTACAACGCCGAGGACCTCGCCGGCCATCGCTGGACGTTCAGCCAGACCATCGCCGACGTGGCTCCCGAGGACTGGGGCGGCCAGTCGGGTCAGAGGAGCTGAGCCTGGACGTCCGAGGCGGCGCGCCCTAGGCCGGGACCGATTCGAGGATCGCGTCGAGCAGGCCGGGGAAGCGGTCGTCGAGGTCCTCGCGGCGCAGCGAGTTGAGCCGCGCGGTCCCTTCCTCGCTCGCCGGCGTCGCCCTCGCCCTCTCGCGCCAGCTCCAGGATCCACAGGGCGATCTGTCCGCGCGTCGCGGACCGGTCTCGGCAGAACCGCGAGCCCGGCGAGCGGCGTGAACGGCGGGCAACGAAGGGGGGATCTAAGGAAGGAACCGCGCCCGTCGGCGTGTTGCGCGGGCGCGCAAGGTTCGACGGCGTTCGACGGTCTCGCCGATTAGCCAGAACATGGGGGGCCAAAGGCCGACGAAGAGAGCGCGACGCTCGGCGTTGGCGCGCTCGTCCTCGCCGACGGTCTTTGCCCGGATCCACAGGCCGATGCACAGGGCGATCGACCCGAGCGATGTCGCGTGGAACTGCCAGCCGCGCAGCTCGGGCTCTCGCAGCGCTCGACGGGACATGCGGCAAGCTTGACGGATTGCTCGCCGCGGCGGATTGAGACGGGCGGCGGGCGAGCAGTACCAGGCCATGCCGCGCCGCCAACCCGTGCTCCAGCGCATCTCGATCGCCGCTCGCTGGCCCGTCGGCATCGTGCAGACCTCCTGGCGGTACATGTGGCGCACGACGCCATTGCACCGTTGGGAGATGACCGGTTGGCTGCCGCAGGACGGGCCGCCGGCCTTGCCGCGAGGCGTCGACCTGGATGAGCTCCAGCGCCCCGAGGACGGGGTGGGTCCGCTTATCCATCGTGTGTACCGGACGCGGATCCGGGCGAGCGCGATGTCCGCCGAAGAGCTCATGGGCCGGATAACCCCAGACCTCGACGCGGTTGCGCCCTCGGAGTTCGCGTCGTTTCAGAAGCTGCAGGGGGATCCCCGGAGGATCGCCGTCGGCGACGAGTACGTCGTACGGATGCCGGGGCCGTGGGACGGGCCGGTCCGTGTGGTGGCGGTCAGCCCGACGGCGTTTCGCCTCGTCACCCTCGACGGCCACCTCGAGGCCGGCCAGATCGAGTTCCGCGCGTCGGGTGCGGATCGCCGGCTCGAGTTCATCATCGAGTCCTGGGCTCGCAGCGGGGACTGGCTCTGCCACCTTCTCTACACGCACCTGCGCATGGCTAAGGAGACGCAGGTGCACATGTGGACCTCCGTGCTCGAGCGGGTTGTGAAGCTCGCGGCCGGCGAGATGGACGGCGGCATCGTCTTGACGACGCGCCGCGTCGAGTGGGAGGACGGGCGAGAGGCGCAGGGCGGCGACACGGGCACCGGACCCGGTCACGGCCGCGCGCGCCGCCGGCTGGCCCAGCTCGCCCATCGCGACGTCAACTTCGAGCTCAATGAGCGGCCGGAGCCGGAGCGGGACGGCGGGTGGCACATCGACGACCTGGCGGAAGCGCTGCCCCACGAGACGCCGGGTCCCCCGTCGGAGGGCGGGAGCTGGGAGGTCGCACGCCAGCTGATGTGGGACTACCAGGTGGCCAACCCGGACCTGGTCCGCGCGACGTACCGGCGCGATGCGCCGCTGGCAGGACGCGACATGCTGCTCGAGATTCGCTTCGTCGGGCTGCGCTTCTACGTCGGCGTGCGCGTCGGGGACGTGTACGACGACGTCCGCGACGTCGACGGCCGGGAGGCGCGCGTGTTCGGCTGGAGCTACCGGACCCTCGAGGGCCACTTCGAGCAGGGTCAGATGCACTACGAGGTCTGGAAGTGGCTGGACACGGGAGACGTCGAGTTCCGTCTCCGCGCCTTCTCCCGGGGGGCGCGGAGCGGCCCGCTCATCACCCGGCTCGGCTTCCGCCTGTTCGGTCGACACCAGCAGCTGCGCTTCTACCGCCGGGTGTGCCGGCGCATGCGGCGGCTCACCGAGACCCAGCTCGAGATCGAGAGGACGGGGAGCGCAAGTCCGGGGGGCGCGCCCCCGCGAGAGCGGGGCTCACGGAGCGCTGCCTGAACTGTGCGTCGAGGCCCTCCGTGGAGCGGACCTGGACGGCCGGTTGGCGTTGCGAGATGATGCGAAGCTCGCGCGAGGCGCCTTGCCACAGCATGTCGCGAGCGTCATGACCGACAAGGACGTAACAGACGATCGAGAGCTTCGGAGGCTGCAGTCCGAGGTGGCCGGCCGTGAGCGCGACGTCCGCGACATGGCGGCTCGGGAGCAGCGTGCCGGGGATCTGATCGCGCGCCTTCGCCTAGAGGCCGCGGCGCACGAACAGGAGCTCGCGGACCTGCGTGAGCGGCTTGAGTCTGCCGAGCACGAGATCGAGGACCTGCGCGCGATTCGGGATGCGCTCACCCCCGCCGAGCTCCCTCAGCGGCCCGGCTTGGAGCTTGCCGCGGCCTTCCTGCCCGCCGCCGACCGTGTCAGCGGCGACTTCTACCTGGCGGCGGAGGGTCCGCACGACACCACTTCGCTGGTCGTCGGCGATGTCGTCGGCCATGGCTTGACCGCGGCCAGGCGTGCCACGTTCGTGCGCACGGCTTTCGCTGCGACCGCGCCGTTCTCCGATGACCCCGCCCGGCTGCTGAGCTGGGCGAACACCGCCCTGATCGAGCGCGCGGGCACCAGCCATGAGTTCGTGACCGCCGCCTGTGTCACCTATCTCCCCGGCGAGCAGTCCTTGCGCTGGGCCTACGCCGGTCATCCTCCGGCGCTCTGGCTGGACGATGGCCAGGAACTCATCGCGCCCGAGCAAGGAGTCCCGCTGGGGATCAGCGACGACCCCGAATACGTCGAGGGTTCGCGCCCATGCGGCGCGGGCATGGGCGTGCTGATCTACACCGACGGGCTGACCGAGGCACGGCGCGACGGGAAACGGCTCGGGCTCGACGCGGTCAGCACCGCGCTCGGCAGCCTCCAGAGGCCGTCTCCGACCCAGGCGGTTGCCGTCCTGCGCGAGCGCGCCGCCGAGTTCGCGCTGGGCAACCTGACCGACGATCTCTGCCTCCTCGCGGCGCGGTCCAGTTGACCGCCGACCGAGACCTGCGCGAGCGCCGCGAGGCGCTCGTCATCGAGCACATGGAGTCTGAGAACGACCACGACTTCGAGCTGACGCTGAAGACCTTCGGTCACCCCCGCTACGAGATCGTGCCCACCGGCGACATCTTCGACGGGGACGAGGCGGTGCGGCGCTACTTCGAGGATTCGCGGACCGCCTTCCCGGATCAGCGCAACGAGCTGATCGCCCTCCATCACACCGATGCCGGGGTGATCGTCGAGTTCGACCTCAAGGGAACCCACCAAGGGCCGCTGCGCGGGATCCCCGCCACCGGTAAGGCGTTCACGTGCCGCACCGTGGCCTTCTTCCTGTTCGAGGACGACAGGCTCGTCTGCGAGCGGGTCTACTTCGACGCCGCGACGATCCTCAGCCAGCTCGGCCTGGTCCAGCCGGCTCCGTCCCTTCAGGACATCAAGCTGGGCGAGGAGGCAGCGGGCGAGACGGCGTGAGCCTGTGTTTGGTCCGCATCCGAGCGGGCACCGCTGCACGATGAGCTCCTCCACCAGTCAGGTCCCACGCGTCCCTCTCCGTGGGGACATCGAGATTCCGCAGCTCGGCTTCGGGGTCTTCCAGGTTCCGCCGCGAGATACCGCCGAGGTCGTCACGCGAGCGTTCGAGGCCGGCTACCGGCACATAGACACCGCCGCGGCGTACGGGAACGAGGCGGAGGTCGGGCACGGGTTCCGCGCCTCGGGCCTGCGCCGCGAAGAGGTCTTCATCACCACCAAGTGCCCCAACCCCGATCACGGCTTCGACCAGGCGACGCGCGCGTTCAAGGCCAGCCTGGACCGCCTCGAGCTCGACTACGTCGACCTCTACCTGATCCACTGGCCCGTGCCGGCGCGCGACCGCTACGTCGAGACCTGGAAGGCGTTCATCGAGCTGCAGTCACGGGGGCTCGTGCGCGCGATCGGCGTGTCGAACTTCCAACCGGCGCATCTCGAGCGCGTGATCGAGGAGACCGGCGTCACGCCCGCGGTCAACCAGGTGGAGCTCCACCC
Source organism: Solirubrobacterales bacterium (assembly GCA_038330095.1). Lineage (GTDB taxonomy): Bacteria > Actinomycetota > Thermoleophilia > Solirubrobacterales > Solirubrobacteraceae > JBBPZA01. The sequence continues at coordinate 21,379 of JBBQNQ010000031.1, read as the reverse complement.
GCGCTTGCAGCAGGCCGGGCTGCGGCGCGAGCACGAGGAGCTCGGGATCGTCACCGAGGCCTGGAGCCCGCTCGCCCAGGGCCAGGTGCTCGAGGACCCGACCATCACGCAGCTTGCCGAGGCGCACGGCAAGACACCCGGTCAGGTCGTGATCCGCTGGCACCTGCAGCTCGGCAACGTGGTCATCCCCAAGTCGGTCACCCCGGCGCGGATCGAGCAGAACTTCGACGTGCTCGACTTCCATCTCAGCGAGGGTGAGCTGGCCGCGATCGAGGCGCTGGACGCCGGCGAGCGGACCGGGCCGGACCCCGACACCTTCGGAGGCTCTTGACCCGGAGGGTCAGCAGTCGCGCACGACCACCGTCGCACGGCGCGCCGAGAATGTGGCGTTCAGCACGCCGCTGCGAACCTGGCGCCAGGCCGAGCGGGGCAGAGCGCGCCCGCCGACCGTCACCGCGCAGGCCCTGAACGCCCGCTCGCCGTGCGCGGCGCGCAAGCCCGAGGTCGAGGCCTCGAGCGCGTAGCGGCGCGTTCGCGCGCCGTCGATGCGCAGCGTCCAGCGCCCGCGCCCCGTGGTCGACAGCAGCCGCTCGCCCGAGAGCATCCCCGCACTCCTGCGCGGTCCGGGGAAGGCGAGCAGCCGCAGGCGGTCACGCCGGTCGGCGAGGCGCACCACGCCGCTGCGGTAGGGGCTGAGCGTCGAGACGTCGGCCGGCAGCATCGGGATCACAGCGCCGGCGCGAACGTAGAGCGGCAGCACGTCCAGCGGGCCGCGCGCGGTGATCGTCCGGCCGCCGCGCAGCTCCCGGGCAGGGCTCGCGTGGTAGGCGCCGTCGCCCTCGGCGTCATAGCTCAGCGCACTGCGGGCGTCCAGCCACCGGCCGCGGGGGAGATAGACGTTGCGCCCCCGTGCGCCGTCCTGCACCACCGGTGCGGCGAGCAGGTCGGGGCCGAAGCGGAACTCGTCCTCGGCCGCCGCCGCCCGGCGGTCGTCCGGGTCGTCGAGCACGAGCGCGCGCATGAGTGGGATGCCGGTCGAGCGGTAGCGCCGGTCGGCGGCGAGGATGTAGGGGTAGAGCTGGGTGTGCAGCTTGGTGTAGCGGCGCCAGACGTCGATGACGTCTGGATCCCAGACCTGCGGACGGGTGTAGCCCGGGATCGCGAGGCCCGACTTCTTGATCCGCATCACGCCCGAGACCGCCCCGAACTCGATCCACCGCTTGAGCAGCTCGGGCGTGAGCCGGGGATCTGACCCGATGCTGTCGTAGCCGCCGATGTCCGAGCCCCAGCGGCTGACGCCGGAGAGGCCGATGCTCAGCGCCTGCTTGACGGCGGACGTCAACCCGTCGAAGCCAAAGGTGGTCGTCGGGTCGCCTCCCCAGACATCGCTAGCGCAGCGCGCCGCGCCCGTCCACCCCGACCGCTGGAAGCGCACGATGGGCTTGCGGGCCGTCAGGCGAGCGACGCTGCAGTGGTAGGCGACCGGATAGCTGTTGTGCAGCGCCGTGCCGGTGCGACCGTCCGCAGATCGCGCGGCGAGCGGGGTGTACTCGCCGAAGTCCTCCATCCAGCCGTCGTGCCCGGCGCGCAGCATTTTTTCGACCACGTCACCGTAAGCGGCAAGGCCCGCGGCGTTGGTGAAGTCGTACTCGCCGACCTTTTGGATCGAGAAGCCCGCAGGGCCGGTCCCGCCGACGAACGAGTCGAACAGCGACGGTGCGCCCGCCCGGGTCTCGAGCAGCGCCCCGGCGGCCTTGGCGTCGGAGAACCGAGGCTCGTAGGACTCGCAGAGCATCGGGTTGACGTAGGTCAGCACCGCGAGGCCCTTGCCGTGGTAGTACCCCACGCGGCGCGCCTCGTACTCCTCGAGCCCTCGGTCCAGGCCGCAGGGCAGGTAGCGAAGCTGCGTCTCGGCGGCCGAGACCGGAGCGTCGGCCGCTCGAAGCCTGTCCAGGTCGGCCATCTGGTCGGCCAGCGGCGGAGCGTTGGGCTGGCCGGTCTGCAGCCACGGCCCGAAGGTCCAGGGCGCCGCAGGCGCGGGCTGGCGTCCCGTTGCGGCGGTGAAGCGGCGAAGCGCGCGCGCCGGTGTGGGCCCGGCGAACACGCGCAGCCTCAGACGCTGCGCAGCGACCCGGACTCCCCAGCTGCCTCCGCGCGCGCCGGGTAGGCGGAAGCTGCTGGTCTCGTCGTTGTCGACGAGCACGCCATACCCGCGGCTGGACAGCAGCCAGGGCACGGGGTAGTAGGTCGAGTCCGCACGGGCGCGGAAGCCTGCGGGCGGGATCGTCGCCTTCACCACGGCAAGGCTGTCGGGGCTGAAGGGCCCGTCGGAGACGTAGCTCTCGACCGTCGTGGCGCGCTGGGCCACTGCGTTAGAGCGCTCGCCGAAGCCGAAGTAGCGCTCGCCGGCGGGCGCCCGGAAGGCGAGCGAGACCGCCGACACGTCGCTCGCGCCATCGAGGAACGCCCGCACCGACACGGAGCCCGAGGGGCCTGCCTTCAGCCGCAGCTGCGCGCGCCGGGCGCCGCCGGCTGCGAGGGTGAGCACGACCGTCCGGCCCTCGCGCCTGCGCGACAGGATCCGCCCGGCGGTCCGCCAGCCGCCCGCCGTGCGAAAGCGCAGCCGACCGGGGATCTGCGCGAGCGTCGCGCCGGCGTCCTGGCGGAAGCTCAGCGCGCCGGCGCCGCTGAGCTGCGCGCTCAGCGGGCCCGAGCGGAGCTGCCCGGCCGTCGCGGTCGAGCATCCTGCGCCCGCCCACAGGCCGGTGAGGGCGATCACCATGAGGCGACGAGCGCGACGGGCCATGCGCTACGGCCTCGCCTGCCGCTTGCCGTGACCCGCGATCGCTCGCCACAGCCCCGAAGCGACCGCGCCGGCGGCGAAGTACAGGCACGGAAGCCAGGGGGCGACGCCGCCGAGCCCGTCGGAGTCATTCGCGTAGCTCGCGGCGCCGAGAGCGACGATTCCGATCTCCGCCAGCGGCCCGGCGACGGCTGCGACCGCGGCGAGGATGAACGCTCGGGGCGACGGGTCCCACCACGCCCAGATCAGCACGGCGACGGCCGCACACAGGGTGACCGAGACGGTCGCGGGCTCGCCTCGGAGCGCAGCCGTCAGCGCGTACAGGCCCACCACTGCGGCTGCTCCCGCCGCCACGTCCACTAGGCCCCGGCGCCGCGTCGGCAGGCCCGCCCGTTCGCCGACCAGGGCGGCGGTCAACACCGCGCCGCCGACCAGCCACGGAAACCAGATCGCGCTGCGCCAGATGGTCGGGACGCCCGCCCACTCGTAGCGCGTCGTGCCCGAGGCAACGTGGCACGCGTCGCCCACCAGGCTCACGATCCAGCCGAGCGCGAGGACGACAACCCCCGTCCCGACCGCGCCCGGAGCGGGCGGCTGCCCGCGCTTCACGCTTGAAAGCTCGCCCACGGGCGCCCAAGGCTAGGCGAAGCTCAGGCCGTCAGGCGATTGCCTCCACCGGGCGAGTGATCTCGATGCCATGGGCGCGGGCGAGCACCATGACCTCCTCCACTTCGGGAGTGCCGCGCGCCGCGAGCGCGCCCGCCTCGCGGGCGAAGCGCTCCATCTCGTCACCGGGGGAGAAGACCACCCCCGACCCCGGCGACCGGCGCGCCAAGCTCGTCCGCGCCACACCGAGGTCTACGCCATCGCGCGCCAGGTCGTCGCCGAGGTCGACCAGCAGTGGACCGAGCGCCTGGGCAACCCGAAGATGCGCCGGCTCCGAGAGCTCCTCGAAGAGCTCAACGCCGGGCTCTGAGGCGCCCCCACCTTCATGCGGTCGCGACCGCGATCAGCCGCGGTGACCCGAGCTCGTACGCGCACGCGCCATCGGAGCTCCGCGCCGGTGCCGCCGAACGGCATCGGCGAGGGAAGAACGGCGGGGGTGGGGCGAGGAACGGTCGCATACCGACCCGAATTCGCCCCACCCCTACGCATGGCTTCTCCCTTCCCTCGCCCGCCGTTCGCCGGCGCCACTTGGATCGCCTCGCTCAGCGCTGCATCCGGCGCAACTCCTCGCCCTCGCGCCAGAGCTCGATGACCAGGTGGTCGGCGGGGTCGCCGACCCTGGTGACGACCACCTCGGCGATCTCGGCGCGGAACAGGTGCATGGGCCCCTCGGGGTGCTCGCCGCCCCACGCCTCGAGCACCGCCTCGATGCGGGCCTGGTCGATGATCTCCTCCACCCGGCCGGAGACCTTGGCGTCGCCCTTCCAGGCCGGCGGATCGACCGACGCGCTGTGCAGCGCGAAGCGCGGGTCGCGCTGCAGGTCGAGCGCCTTGCGCGCCTGCCACATCGAGCCGAACCACAGGTCGCGCTCGGCGAAGAACGCTTCGCTCCCGCTGATCCGGGGCGAGCCGTCGCGACGCAGCGTCGCAAGCGTCTTGTGACGCCCCGCGTCGAGCAGCTCGTGTGCGGCGCGCGCGAACTCGGGCTCGGAGGACTCCGACTCCCTGCCAGCTGGCCATCTGCCCCGAGCTTAACCCGGCGAGTGATGGCCGGCGCCGAGCCGTCGCGCCGCGATGGCCACGGCGTCGGGGTTGCTGTCGACCAGCACGAAGCGCCGGTCGAGCTGCCGGCACACCGCCCCCAGTGTCCCTGACCCGGCGAAGAAGTCCAGGCACCAGCCGCCGGGCCGCGAGGAGGCGGCGACCATCCGCCGCACTATCCCCTCTGGCTTCTGCGTCGGGTAGCCGGTCTTCTCCGCCCCGCTGGTGGGCACGATCGTGTGCCACCAGGTGTCGGTCGGGAGCTTTCCGCGGGCCGCCTTCTCGGCGGTCACCAGGCCCGGTGCCATGTAGGGCTCGCGCTCGACGGCATCGCAGTCGAAGTGGTGGGCTCCCGCCTCGCGGACGTAGACGAGGATCGTGTCGTGCTTCGCCGGCCACCGGGATCGCGGCTTGCCGCCGTAGTCATAGGCCCAGATCAGCTCGTTGAGGAAGCACTCGGGACCGAAGAGCTCGTCGAGCGCCAGCTTGCAGGCGTGCGCCTCGCGGTAGTCGAGGTGCAGGTAGAGCGTGCCGTGAGCCGCGAGCAGCTCGCGGGCACGGGCCAGCCGGGGTGCGAGGAAGCCGAGGTAGTCGGCGTGGCTGTCGTCGTAGGCGAGGGCGCCGAGCTGTCGCGAGCGGTAGCGATGACCGCCGAACCCGGTGCGCTCGCCGCCGTCCTCGTCGCGCACCACTTCCAGCGTACGCCGGCGCTGGGTCTGGCCGGTGTTGAACGGTGGGTCGACGTAGACGAGGTCGAAGGCACCCTCGGGAAGCAGCGGCAGGGCCGCCGCGTTGTCGGCCTCGACGAGCAGGTCGTCGTCGAGCCGCAGAGGACCGTGCAGGTCGCGCTCGGCGAGGACGCGCACAGTCTGCGACGGTAGCGTCGCCACCGGCGGTCCGGCGTCGCACCGGTACGCGTAGAAGCTGAGAGAACCGACTTCGCAGGAGGAATCGTGGCCACCATCCCCGCTGCACCGTCCCAGCCTCGCGTCCCCGGTGTGCCGCCCGGCGAGGGCGGTCCGCTCGTGCGGCTCACCTACGCCATCGCCAAGCGCAAGCTGGGCGCCGTCCCCACCCCGATCGCGGTGACCGCGCACAGCCCGGCGCTCATGGCGGGCTACAGCGCGTTCGAGCTTGCGGTCGAGCGCGCGCAACGCCTCCCTGGGCGCGTCAAGGAGCTCGCCGCCCTGCGCACGGCGATGCTCGTGGGCTGCGAGTGGTGCCTGGACTTCGGACCGAGCGTCGCTCGGGCCACCGGGGTCGGCGAGGAGCAGCTGCGCGAGCTGCACCGCTGGACCGACAGCGACGCCTTCACGCCGCTCGACAAGCTCGCACTCGAGTACGCAGAGGCCATGACCGCCACTCCGGCGCAGGCGACCGACGACATAGTCGCCCGCCTGCGCGAGCACCTCGACGATGCCCAGCTCGTCGAGCTGACGACCTCCATAGCCATCGAGAACTACCGCTCGCGCTTCAACGACGCGATGGGAATGGCGCCGCAGGGCTTCTCGCGCGGTGCGTTCTGTCCGCGGCCCGACCGGGCGGCCGTGGGCGGGCCCGCGGACCACGCGCCCACTCGGCCGGAGGCCGCAGGATGAGCGCTCGCACGTCTGCGGGGCCTTCCCCGCGGCCGGCGCTCAGCGAGCGGACCGTCCGCATCCCCATCGGAGCGCTGGCCGCCTACCACCTCCTGCTCGGGCTGCTCATGGTGGTGGCGCCGGGGACCTTCTTCGACCAGGTCGGCCCCTTCGGCGCGCGCAACGACCACTACATCCGCGACGTCTCCACGTTCTATCTGGCCTTCGGTGTCGGGCTTGCGCTGGCCGTGCGCCGGCCGGCATGGCGGGCCCCGGTGGTCGCGGTGGTCGCCCTGCAGTACGTCTTCCACCTCGTCAACCACCTCGTCGACGTCTCGAAGGCCGATCCGAAGTGGCTCGGGCCGGCGGACGCGGTCGCGCTCGCGCTGACCGCGCTGCTGCTCCTGTGGCTGTGGCGCGAAGCGGAGCGCCGATGAGAGTCTTCGTCGCCGGCGCGACCGGCGCCATCGGCCGCACGCTGGTCCCGCTCCTGCTCGAGTCAGGGCACGAGGTCACGGGCATGACCCGCTCGCCCGAGCGAGCCGCGGCACTGCGCGAGCGCGGCGCTCAGGCGGCGGTGGCCGACGCGCTCGACGCCGGCGCCGTCCGGGAGGCGGTCGCTCAGGCGAGCCCGGAGGTCATCGTCGACGAGCTCACCGACATTCCCCCCTCGATCAACCCCAAGCGCTACGAGCAGCAGATGGCGGGCAACGACCGCCTGCGGGTCGAGGGCACGCGCAATCTGGTCGCGGCGGCGGACGGCGCCCGTATCATCGCTCAGAGCATCGCCTTCGCCTACCGGCCGATGAGAGGCGGGCTGTGGACGGAGGACGACGACCTGTACCACGACGCTCCCGGCCCCTTCCAGCGTTCAGTCAAGGCCGTCGCAAGCCTCGAGCAGCAGGTGACCGCAGCCGAGGGCATCGTTCTGCGCTACGGCTACTTCTACGGCCCCGGGACGGCCTACGCCGCCGAGGGACCCACCGCCGACATGGTGCGCCGGCGACGGCTGCCGGTCATCGGCGGCGGAAGCGGCACCTGGTCCTTCATCCAGGTCGAGGACGCCGCGCGGGCGACGCTGGCCGCGATCGAGCCCGGCGTTGACCCCGGCATCTACAACGTCGTGGACGACGACCCGGCGCCTGTGCACGAGTGGCTCCCCGCTTACGCGCGCGCCCTCGGGGCGCCCACGCCCCGGCGCGTTCCGACCTGGCTTGCGAGGCTGGTCGCGGGGGAGTTCGCGGTACAGGTCATGACCCGCTCGCAGGGCGCCTCCAACGCGAAGGCCAAACGCGGGCTGGCTTGGCAGCCGAGCCCTCCATCCTGGCGCGAGGGGTTCCGCACGGCGCTCTGACCGGTCCGCCTTGGCGGCGCCCGGGTCGCGCCGACCCGCCGGTCTGTCAGCCTGAGGTCGTGCTCCTCGATCCACAGCCGGGCGGGCGCCGGCGCGTCCCCGCCCTGTCCCCCGCCGCGTGGGTGCTCGTCGCCGTGGCGGTGGTGTTCGCGGGCTTCGTCGTCGTCCAGCTGCTCACGGGCGACCGGCAGCGGTCGCTACCGCCCGGTGTCGTCGAGGCGCCCGAGCAGGTCGCCCCCGGTGTGCCCAAGGGCTCGCAGGGCCGGCGCTCGGAGAAGGTCTTCGACCCGCTTGACTTCGACGCCGCCAATACCGCTGACCTCGAGCGCGGCGCGGCCGCCGGCTTCGCCCATCCGCTCTACACGGTCACCGAAGGCGGAGCCGTCGCGGGTGCGCCCCGGACGGCGCGCTGGCGCAACCTGATCGACCGGACCGCCGCCGGCTCGGGGATCGATGCCGACACGCTCGAGTCGATCGTCTTCCTGGAGTCCAGTGGGCGGCCGAACGTCATCGCCGGCGGCGATCTCCAGAACGCATCCGGGCTCACGCAGATCGTGGCGAGCACCGGGCGGGACATGCTCGGAATGCGTGTCGATCTCGCGAGCAGCCGCAGCCTCACCAGACGGATCTACAAGCTCGATGCGCGCGGGCGCACGACGGCGGCCGACCGGCTGCGGGCCCGCCGCAAGCGGGTCGACGAGCGCTTTGACCCTCGCAAGGCGCTCGCGGCGACCGTTCGCTACCTCACCTCCGCGAAGCGCGTCTTCGGCCGGGACGACCTTGCCGTCGTCTCCTACCACATGGGCTTCGGAAACCTGGAGGAGGCGATCCGGGACTACGCCGACGATCGCACCACGCCGGTTCGCGAGCTCGTCTCGCGGGAGAAGCTCAGCTACGCGAAGCTGTTCTTCGACTCCTCGCCGCTGCGCGACGCCGACGCCTACCGGACGCTCTCGAACCTCAGCGACGACTCCATCACCTACTTCTGGCGCATCCTCGCCGCCCGCGAGATCATGCGCCTGTACCGGACCGATCCCTCGCGCCTGCGATCCCTGCAGGAGCTGCACGACAACAAGGGCTCGGCCGAGGAGGTCCTGCACCCCTCCGGCTCCACCAAGCGCTTCGCCAACGGCGACGAGATCCAGCAGGCCACCGATGACGGCGACCTCGTCCGGCTGCCGCCGGCGGGTACACGGCGGCTGGGGTTCCTCATCGACCGACAGATGGGCCAGCAGGCCAAGCGGCTGGGGGAAAAGCCCTCGCTCTACCGGGCGCTGCGCCCCGAAGCCGCATCGCTGCTCGTGTACTTGGCGGCCGGGGTCAAGGCGATCGATCCTGCGGCACGGCCGCTGCGGATAACGAGCTCCGTGCGCGACCAGCGCTACCAGGACCTGTTGCTCCAGAGCAATCCCGAGGCGACCTCCGCGTACTCGCTGCACACCACGGGCTACGCCTTCGACGTGCTGCGCAGCTACGGCAACGGGCGCGAGGCGCGGGCCTTCCAGTTCATGCTCGACCGCCTCGAGGCGCTCAACCTGATCGCCTGGGTGCGCGAGCCGGCGGCGATCCACATCACGGTCTCCAGCGACGCGCGCAAGCTCGAGGGCCTGCTCAGGCGCCTGCCGGGGGGGTGAGGCGTAGGTCGCGCGCGAAACGGCAACGGCGGTCGGGTTAAGGAGGAGGGAGGGTCCTCCGGGCGGGGTGTTGGCTCGCGCGGCTGACGTTGAGCCGAGTATTGGGCTCAAGTGCAGTCTCGCTCCCTCCGGCGGGGTCTCGGGGCCGCGACTTTGACGTTGAGCCCGTCATAGGGGCTCAACTGCACTCTCGCCCGCTTACACCCCCTTCGTCGCCCGCCGTTCGCATGCGCAACAGGACCACTAGGGTTCCCAGCGATGACCGAGGCCGTCCGAGCTCCCGACGAGGCCACCGAGGGGCTGCCCGACTTCCCGTTCGCCTCGCACTACCGCGAGGTCGACGGGCTGCGGCTCGCGCACCTGGACGAGGGCGACGGCCCGCCGGTGCTGATGATGCACGGCGAGCCGACCTGGTCGTTCCTGTACCGCAAGGTGATTCCCCCGCTGCGCGACGCCGGCTTTCGCTGCGTGGCACCCGACTACGCGGGCTTCGGGCGCTCGGACAAGCCGGTCGACCTGGACTGGTACAGCTACGACCGCCACACCGAGCTCATGGCCGCCCTGCTCGAGGACCTCGACCTCCGCGACGCCACCGTCGTCGTGCAGGACTGGGGCGGGCCGATCGGCCTGCGGCTCGCCGTCGAGCACCCGGATCGGATCAGCCGCATGGTCATCATGGACACCGGCTTCTTCACCGGCCACCAGAGCATGAACGACGCGTGGCTGGCATTCCGCGACTTCGTGAAGCGCACCGAGGACGTGCCCGTCGGGATGCTCGTGCGCCGCGGGTGCAAGGTGGATCCCGGCGACGAGGTCGCCGCTGCCTACGACGCCCCCTATCCGAGCCCGGCCTCCAAGGCGGGGGCCCGCGCCTTCCCGCTGATGCTTCCCACCTCGCCCGACATGCCCGGCGCCGCGGCCGGCCAGCGCGTGCTCGATGCGATGCGCGACGACGAGCGCCCCGCGCTCATGCTGTGGGCCGAGTCGGACTTCATCCTGCCGGTGAAGGTCGGCGAGCGGCTGGCCGAGACGCTCGGGCGAGAGCCGCCGGAGATCATCCCCGAGGCAAGCCACTTCCTCCAGGAGGACCAGGGCGAGCTGATCGGGCGGCGGATCGCCGACTGGCTGAAGTCCGAGCGCTAGGCGCCGCCGGCCGCTCCATCTCCGCCGCTGGGCAGCTGGGCCGGCTCGTCCGAGCGATCCAGGGCCGGCTCGGAGTTCGCGGCGCGCAGCTCGTATCCGCGGCGGCGCGACGTGTCGATCTCCAGGAGCACGCGGTCGGCCTTGAGCGCGCGCCCGATCGCCTCGCGACCGCCTCGCGGGAGCACCGACGTGACCTTGTGAATGGTGCCCACCGACTTGGGGACGAACACGTCGAAGGCCGGGAACTGCAGCGCCTCGACGATCGCGTTGGCGACGTCGTCGGGCGTCTGGGTCTTCACCCCGCGGGTCTTGCCCAGGCCGGACGTGAGCTCGGTGTCGACGAGCACGGGCATGACGCACGACACCTCGATCGCGCTGTCCTGCACCTGCAGCTCACCGCGCACCGACTCGCTCAGCCCGACCACGGCGTGCTTGGTCGCCGAGTATGTCGCCGCACCGGGGACGCCGGACTTCCCCGCGCTGGAGGCGATGTTCACGATGTGGCCGCGGCCCCGCGGCTGCATCCGGCGCAGCGCGAGCTTGGTCCCGTAGATGACACCGTGCAGGTTGATGTCGACCTGGCGGATCGCCGTCGCGTCGTCCTCCTCCACGAAGTGCGAGAGCTGCATGATCCCGGCGTTGTTGACGAGCACGTCGAGCGGACCTAGCGCGTCTTCCGTCTGGTCGAGGAAGCGCTCGAAGGACTGCTTGTCGGTCACGTCGAGCCCGAAGGCCACGGCACCCGAGCCCACCTCGCTCGCCGCCTGCCCGGCAAGCCCTTCGTCCAGGTCGCCGATCGACACCTTCGCGCCTTCGCGTGCGAGAGCGCCGGCCGTGGCGCGGCCGATCCCGCGCGCTGCGCCGGTGATGGCCACGACCTTGCCGTGGAGGGAGCGGGGTTCCTTCGCCATGGGGACGTCTCCTCGTTTCGGGGCGAGACGGAAGGCTAGCCCGTGGGGTCTGGCGCGGCATGCCAATACGATGCCCGTCGATGCCCTACTTCCGCCACGAAGGCCACCGCCTCGCCTATACCGTCCACGGTGAGGGCCCGCGGCCGGTCGTGCTGCTGCCCGGCCTGCTGCTCTCCCAGCGCATGCACCTGCCGCTCGCGCGCGCCCTTGCCAAGCGCGGCAACCGCGTGATCACCCTCGACCTGCTCGGGCACGGGCGCTCGGACCGTCCGCTGGACATGTGGCGCTACTCGATGACGTTCTTCGGCGAGGAGGTCGTCGCGCTGCTCGACCATCTAGAGATCGAGCAGGCCGTGATCGGCGGAACGAGCCTGGGTGCGAACACGACGCTCGAGGTCGCTTCGCTGGCCCCCGATCGTGTTCGCGGGATGATCGTCGAGATGCCCGTGCTGGACAACGCGCTGCTCGCCTGCGTGCTCTTCTTCACCCCGTTGCTGGTGTCGCTGACCTTCGGTGAGCCGGTCATGAAGCTCGTCCAGCGCGCAGCGCGGGTGATCCCGAGCGGTCGCGTGCCGTTCTGGCCCGACATCGCGCTGGACGTCGTGCGCCAGGACCCAAGCCCCAGCGCCGCGGTGATCCAGGGCATCTTCTTCGGTCGCGTGGCCCCCCACCGCAACGAACGTCGGACCTTCGAGGCGCCCGCGCTGGTCATCGGCCACCACCGCGATCCGGTGCACCCGTTCTCCGATGCCGGGATGCTCGCCGACGAGCTCCCCAACTCCCGGCTCATTGAGGCCGACTCGCTGCTGGAGCTGCGCCTTGCGCCGGAGCGCCTCACGGGCGAGATGGCGGACTTCCTGGACGAGTGCTGGCGCCCCCGGCGTGCGACGCGGACGCGGCGACGGGCGGCAGGCGGGAGCGCCTGAGCCTGCCGCCGGCTCAGCGCACCTTCACGAAGCGCTCGACCGCTGCCATCAGCTCGTCGAGCTTCTCCTCGCCGTCATCGCCGTCATCGCCGCCGACCGCCTCGGCGACGCACCCCCGCACGTGGCCGTCGAGGACCCGCAGGGCCACCTGCTCCAACGCGGTGCGCACGGCGGCGACCTGGGTGAGGATGTCGATGCAGTAAGCGTCGTCCTCGACCATCCGCTGCAGGCCGCGTACCTGACCCTCGATGCGCCGCAGCCGATTCTGGATCGCCTGGTCGTCCGCACGCATGAACTCCACTGTACCCCCGGGGGGTGCGCAAGGCGCTTAGGTCCTCGAGAGGGTCGGCCGATACCCTTCCCCGCCGATGTCTAGCCGCCAGGAGGAAAAGGAGCGTCGCCGGCAGGAGCGCCTGGCCGCCGAGGCCGAGATTGCGCGCCGCGACGCCGGCAAGCGCCGCCTGCAGTGGATCGGTGGCGCGCTGCTCTCGCTCGTCGCGGTCGCCGTGCTGGTCGGCGCTGTGATCATCCCCGCCGTGAACGGCGGCGGGGGCGACAAGAAGACGAGCGCCGACACTCCCGCGGCCCCCACGAAGGGCGGGGCCATCCCCCCGCCCGCCAACACCGTGCTGGCCTCCTCGGTGCAGCAGGCGGGGTGCACGGTCAAGACGTTCCCCAGCGAGGGCCGTACCCACAGCGCCAACCCGAAGGACTGGAAGTACAAGACCAACCCGCCGACCTCGGGCACCCACGACCCGACCCCGGCGGGAGACGGCGTATACCCCTTCGGTGCGCAGCCCAGCGTGGGCATGACCACCCACTCGCTCGAGCACGGTCGGATCGACATCCAGTACGGCCCCGGGGTCACGCGCAGCCAGTACGGACAGCTCCAGACCCTCGTGGCCGAGGACGGCGGCTATCACCAGCTGCTGTTCCGCAATCAGAGCAACATGCCCTTCGCGGTCGCTGCGACCGCATGGACCCAGATGCTGGGCTGCAAGACCTTCACCCCGAGGGTCTTCGACGCCATCCGGAACTTCAAGAAGCGCTACACCGACCAGGCGCCTGAGAGCGTGCCTTAGGAGGCCGCGACCGGCGGCTCTCCCTGCACCCACACTTCGCCCGCGCGGCGGAGGGCTCGCTGCGCGGGCGGCGCTCCGTTCACGCCGGGCTGGCGTGCGGTGCGTGGTCTGGGGCGACGAGGGAGGGAGGGGGCTAGATCTCGGCCTCTGCGGGTTCTGCGGGGGAACGCGACCCCCTCCCTCTCCCTCGTCGATGCCGTTCGTCAACCGCTACCGCTACGCCACCGCCGAGCGGTCGAGCTCGGCCTAGGAGATCGGCGGGCGAGGCTGGCGAAAGCCGCCGGGAACGATGTCGCGCCCGGTCGGGCGCATGTTCTCGTCGAGCTCGATCTGCCAGTTGAAGCGCGCGAAGTAGACCCCCTTGCGGTATTCGCCGATGTGGGGCGCGATGCGCTCGCCGGCGGCTATGCGGACGATCAGCTCGGGGAACCCGCGGCCGGGCAGCGCCGCGTACATCGGCCCGGCGAATCCGCCGCCGAAGCGCAGGTTGACGTCATGGATGCCGATTCCGAGCTCGGGGTCGCGGAACAGCTGGATCATCCCGGGCCCGCGCACGCGGAGCGCGTCCATCGTCGCCCGCGCGACCTCCACGAGCTCGGGGTCGTCGAGGATCCGTCCCTTGACCGCCTCGCCCCCGCGTGACTCGAGCATCGACCGCGGGATCGCGTTCAGGCAGCGGCCGTCGAGATCACCCAGGCAGTCCAGGGAGATGTGCTCGCCGCCGTAGCGGCGCTGCCAGACCACCGGCTCCTCGACGTAGCCCGTGAAGAAGTCCGCCTCGCGGCGGTCGCGGGCGAGGTGCACCGACCGCGACAGCGACCCGCGCCGCGGCTTGACGATGACCGGGAACTCGATCTCCCCGCCCGGCGCCACCGTGGCCGGCGAGGGCAGCCCGTGCGCGATCAGCAGCTCGTGGGTTGCGAGCTTGTCGAACGTCGCCTCCGCGGTCTCGGGGTCGGCGACGAAGGCGGGCAACCCGCGCTCCCTCCGCGCGCGGGCAAGGAGGGGGATGTCGGGATCGATGAGCGGCACGACGGCGCGCGCGCCGTGCTCGTGGCACAGGCGCTCAAGCGCCGGCACGAAGTCCGGGTCGTCGTTCGGAGGCAGAGTCGCGCGTTGCTGGGCGGCGTACTGCGCGGGGGCGAGCGGGTTGAGGTCGCAGGCGATCGTCGGCGCCTGCGCGGCGAAGGCGGAGACGATGTCGTAGCGCCGGCCCGCGCCGGTCAGGATCACCGCCGGACGGTCGCTCATGCGCCGCCGTCGTCTTCTGAGGGCGCTCCCTCGATCGGGGCGCCCTCCTGCGGGACCGAAGCGGTCAGGTCCCAGCCGCCGCCCTCGCCCTTGTAGATCCCCCGCCGGCCGAGCAGCATCCCGGGGGTCCGCGCGAGGATGCGGGCGTCAAGCGCGAGTGACTGGTGGTCGACGTAGAACAGGTCGAGCTCGATGCGCTGCGACCACGGCAGGGAGGCGCGGCCGTGGATCTGCGCCCACCCTGTGATCCCCGGCTTGACCCTCAGGCGCCCGCGCTGGCGCTCGGTGTAGTGGTCGACCTGGACCTGCACGGTGGGTCGCGGGCCGACGATCGACATCTCGCCGCGCAGCACGTTGACGAGGTTGGGCAGCTCGTCGAGCGAAGTCCGCCGCAGCAGCGCTCCGACGCGCGTGATGCGGTCATCGCCCTCCTGGACCGCCAGGCCCGCGCCGACGAACTCCGCGCCGGTGACCATCGTGCGGAACTTGAAGATCTCGAAGGGCGCGCCGGCGCGGCCGACACGGCGCTGGCGGTAGACCGCGTGGCCGGCTGACTCCACGCGGATGGCGACGGTGATCAGCAGTCCGAGGGGCGCGGCGGCAGCGAGGGCGGCGAGCGAGACCACGACGTCGAACGCGCGCTTCACCGCGCGCGAGAGCGGGTCCATCAGCGGGTCCCCTCCGCCGGCTCCCATCCCGCCGTCGTCCCCTCGCGCAGCCAGTCCCACAGCCCGACCGCGAGGGAAGCCGTGGTGAGCACGTAGTAGCGGGCTACGAGCAGCGGTCGCGAACCCGCGCGGGCGGCCGCCGCGGCGCCGGCCAACAGCGCCACCTGCGCCGCCAGGGTCGCGACGTAGAGCGGGCCGGCGCCGAGCACCACGAGCGCAGCGTTGGCTCCCAGCGCGACGACGTGCAGGAACGGCGTCATGTAGCGCAGCACGCGGTGGGAGAAGATCATCAGCACGTAGAGCGGCCCGTAGCCGCGCGGGTCCAGCAGGCCGCCGCGCAGCACGATCGCCCAGGTGTGGCTCATCATCCGCCGCTTGCGCGCGAACTCGCCCTCGATCGAGGGGACCATCTTCTCGGTCGCCCGCGCCCGCGGCGCGTAGACCGCGCGCCACCCGCGCTTGACCATGTTGAACGGGAACGAGAGGTCGTGGCCCATGATCGGATCGACCTCGATGTAGGCGGCCCGGCGGGTGGCGTAGATCGCGCCGTTGCCCGCGGTGACCGAGGCGAGCCGCGACTCCAGACCGCGGATCCACGTCTCATAGCGCCAGTACAGGCCCTCCTGGTTGGTCCCCTTCTCGTTGACGAAGCGGACCTGGCCGCAGACGTAGCCGACCCGCGGCTCGGCGAACGGGGAGACGAGCTCGCGCAGCGCATCGGGCTCCCAGGTCGCGTTGGCGTCCGAGAAGGCGACGATCTCCCCCCGGGCGTGCCGCACGCCGGCGTCCTGCGCGCGCACCTTGCCGCCGCGCGGGAGCTCGAGCACGAGGTCGGCGCCCGCGGCGCGGGCCGCGCTCGCCGTGTCGTCCGACGAGCCGTCCGAGCAGACGATGACCTCCAGCCGCTCGCGCGGCCAGTCCTGCGACAGCGCGTCTGCCAGCTTGTCAGCGATCACGCCCTGCTCGTCGTAGGCCGCGACGATGAGCGATACGTCGGGCGTTCCCGCCGACGGCTGCGGCGACGGCAAGGGAGACCGCGCGCGGGCCAGGCCGGCGAGCAGCGCCGCGTAGCCGGCCTGCGTGTAGGCGAGCAGTCCGGCCGAGGCCCAGAAGGCGGCGGTGAGTGCGGGGCGCATCGCGCGAAGGTACACGGCGGGTCACCTTCTCCCTGCGACGAGGTCCTCGTAGAGGGCGAGATGGTCGGCCGCCGCTCGCTCCCACGAGTACGTCGTCGCGGCCGCCGTGCGGGCCGCGGCCGCCAGCGCCTCGCGCCGGCCGGGATCGTCGAGCAACCTGCGCAGCGCGAGGTGCAACGCTGCACGGTCGCCAGGGGCGACGAACTCGGCGGCGCCCGCCTCCGCGATCTCCGGAAAGCCTCCGACCGCGGACAGCAGCAGCGGCTTGCCGAACGCCAGCGCGGTGAAGAGCACGCCGGACTGGTCGATCTCGCGGTAGGGGAGCACGACGAGATCCGCGCGCCGGAAGAGGGCGGCGGCTTCGGGGTCGGACACGAAGCGGCTCACCCAGCGCACGCTGCTCGGCGCGGTGGCGCGCAGCGGGCCGACCGGCATGCGCGGCATTCCGACGACCCACAACTCCGCTCCTGCGACGCCTCGCCACGCGTCGAGGAGAACATCCAGCCCCTTGTAGGGGCGCAGGAGCCCGAAGAAGAGCACGACCGGCCCGTCGGTCGCGGCGAGCGGCGCGGGAAGCTGGGCAGGCTCGAGCTCCGCGAGGTGGGTGAAGGCTCCATGGGGGATGACCCTGACCTTCTCGGGATCGACTGCGAGGTCGACCACGAGGCGCTCGCGACCGTGGTGGGAGTGGACGACGACGGCGTCCACGCGCTCGTAGAGCCGCCGTTGTGCGTGCAGCTGGCCGGGCCGGGACTCGCGCGGCAGTACGTCGTGGGCGGTGAGGACCAGCGGCCGGTCTGCCGGGAGCAGATGGACGTCTAGCGGCTGCACGGTGAGCCACTGAAAGTGCACGACGTCGGCCGCCCGGGCCGCCCTGCGGTAGGCGAGCATGTCGGGGACGTGGCTTGCGAGCTTGGCCGCGCGGCGAGCGCGCGAGCCCGGGCGACCGGCCGCGACGCGGTAGAAGCGCTCGTCGACCTCGTAGCCGTGCGGAGGCGGGACGTCGCCGTAGGCGAAGCGGCTGGTCACCAGCCTCACGTCGGCCCCGGCCCGGGCCAGCGCGGCGGCGAGCGCGCGGTCGTAGGGGGGCGTGAAGGCCGAGGGGTCGACGAGATCGACGCGCACCGCGCGATCATCGCAACGGCCGCGGTCGCGCAAAGGCGGCGTCCGCACCGCCGTCACGGCATCATCCCGACGCGTGCCCATCGAGCTGACCTTCTGCGTCGTCAACACCGAGCAGCGCGAGCTGCTCGGGCGCTGCCTCGCCGCGATCGCCGGCGAGCGCGGGCGCGTGCCCTTCGAGACCGAGGTGCTCGTGCTCGACAACGCCTCCGAGGACGGCTCGGTGGAGCTGGCCCGCGCTCACCCGGCGGTCGACGAGGTGGTGGCACTGGACGGTCGCACGGGGAAGTCGGTCAACGACTCCGGGCTGCTGCGCCGCGCGCGCGGCCGCTACGGGCTGCTGCTCAACGAGGACTCAGAGCTCGTGCCCGGCGCGAGCGAGGCCCTGTGGCGAGCGCTCGAGGCCCGCCCCCGGGCGGGCGCGGCCGTTGCGCGGCTCGTGCGTCCCGACGGACGCGCCCAGCCTTCGGCATGGCGCTTTCCGACCATCACGACCGCCCTCGCGGGCGCGCTCTTCCTGCACCGCCGCTACACCGTCCAGAGCCGCGGCGAGGAGGTTCGCGAGGTCGACTGGGCGCAGTCCGCAGCGCTGCTGGTGCGCACCGAGGCGGCGGCGCAGGTGGACTATCTCGACCCTGACTTCTTCGTCTACGGCGAGGAGGTCGACTTCTGCCGGCGCCTGCGCGACGCCGGATGGTCGACCCTCTATGTCCCCGGGGCGACCGCCATCCACCACGAGCAGCTCTCCACTGGCGCGGTGCCCGAGCGGCGCATCGTCGAGTTCAGCCGTAACCGCGAGCGCTACCTGCGAAAGCACGAGCGCCCGGCGACCGTCCTCGCCGTCCGCTGGCTGACCGCCTGGACCTATGCCCTGCGCGCCCTCGCCGGCCTGATCCTTCCCGCCCACGACCCGCGCCGCTACTGGCGCCACGTCACGGCAACCCTGCGGCCCGGTCGCGGCGAAGGCATCCGCGAGGCCGCGGAAGCCCGCAATCGCGCACGGGGTCGCTAGCGCCGGACGGCCAGCGCGACGCCATCGCCCACCGGGGTGATGGTCGCGATGAGATCGGGATGGGACATGAGGCGCTCGTTGAAGGCGCGCATGGCCACGACGTGCGCCTCGGTCCACGGGCCGGCGGCCACGCCCTCGGCGACGCTGCCCGACATCAGGACGTTGTCGACGGCGATCACGCCTCCCGGCCGGACCAGGCCAAGGAGGGCGTCGAAGTAGGCCTGGTACTGGTCCTTCACGCCGTCGATAAAGGCCAGGTCGACGGGCTCCTCGAGGCTCGCGACGCCCTCGCGGGCGTCCTGGAGGCGCAGGTCGACGCGATCGATGACGCCGGCGCGCTCGAGGTAGGCGCGGGCCGCGTCCTGGCGGGCGGGGTCGACCTCGAAGGAGATGACGGTCCCGCCCCCCTGCAGCCCGCGCGCGAGATAGAGCGTCGAAACGCCGATCGCGGTGCCCACCTCGACCACCCGGCGCGCGCCGCTTGCGGCTGCGAGCGCGGTGAGGAGCTGGCCGGTCGGCGGGTGGACGATCGGAACACCGTCTCGTGCCGCGTGCGCCTCCATCTCGGCGAGCACGGGATCCGGCGGCGGGCGCAGCGTCTGGAGGTAGGCCTGGACGGCTTCGGTGACGATCACGACACGATCCTACGTCGCGCGGGCCGGTCGTAGCCGTGCGGCCAGGCCGCGCAGGCGCGCGAGCTCCTCGGGGCGGAAGAAGCGCACGCCGGCCAAGGCGAGCGGGATCGCCGCGAACGCCGCCAGCCGGGTCAGGAAACCGGTCGCGCCGCTGTCGGGCAACAGCAACTCGCCGGCAAGCGCGATACCGCCGATCACCGCGATGAGCTGAACCAGGCGCGCCCACTGGAAGCTCACCGCGAAGAGGTCGCGGGTGAGCAAGTACATGAGGACGAGCATCACCGCATAGGAGGCGCACAGCGCGACGCCGGCGCCGGCGATTCCGAGCGGGTCGACGAGCACGACGAGCAGCACGACGTTGACGACCAGCCCGGCGAGCGCGGCTGGGAAGTTGCGGGTCGTCACCCGCGCGCGCCCGGCCATCACCACGAAGACCAGGAACAGGCCGTAGAGCGCCCAGCCCAGCGCCACCCAGGGGAGCGCCTCGTGCGCGGGGTAGAACGAAGGCGCCGCCAGCAAGCGCACGATCCACCGGCCGAAGAGGGTGATGCCCGCGACCACCAGCCCCGTCCCAAGCACGTAGTAGGTGGTGACGAAGGCGTACACGCGCTTGGCCTCGTCGTCGTCGTGGATCGAGTAGGCGAGTGGCGGCCACGCGTACTGGAAGGCACGCACGGTGAACACGACCACCGCGGCCAGCTTGACCGCGAGCGAGTACAGGCCGGCGGCCGACTCGCTCTGGACACGGAACAGGTAGAAGCGGTCGACCACGTTGAGCAGGAAGACCGAAACCTCGGCGGGGACGGTGGGCAGACCGAAGCGCAACATCTCGGGCAGCTCGCGCACCGCCCTCCCCCATCCGGGGCCCGAGTGCACGATCCGGTCGCGCAGCGCCCACCACAGGCCGAGCAGGACCACGGCCGAGGCGCCGAAGTTGCCCAGGAGCAGTCCGCGCGCGCCGTCGTCGCGCACGACCACGAGCCAGATGGTGAGCGAGACGGTTAGCGCGACGTTGATGATCGAGGCGATCATGTAGGGCCGCGCGCGCTCCTCGACGCGCAGCAGCGCGTACGCGAGCTCGAGGTTGGTGAACGCCCACAGGCCGAGGGCGGCGATGCGCATCGTCCCCGCGTCTGAGTAGCCGAGCACCAGCCGGCTGAGTGGCTCGGCGAGCGCGGCGGCGAGCGCGCACGCGAGCGTCGTGCCGGCGAGCAGGAAGCCGATCGCCGCGCGGGCCACGCGGCGCTGGCGCTCGGAGTCCTCGTCGAGGAAGTGGAAGCGGACGAAGGCCTCCCCGATGCCCAGCCGCACGACGATGCTCGCGACGATGACCAGCGTGAGCAGCAGCTCCGCCACTCCGTAGTCGGCCCGCGTCAGGTGGCGGGTGTAGAGCGGTAGCGTCCCGAGGGCGAGGAGCTTGGCGACGACGTCGGCCGCCTGGTAGGCCGCGCCCGTGCGCAGCAGGCGTCGGATGTACCCGTACATCGCGCCTCGTGACGCTAGTGGGTGGTGCGGCTAGGCCTCCTGCGGCCTCTCGCCTAGGGTGGCGCGCGTGGACCGGCCCATCTGCGTGCTGCTGCTGCCCAGAACGCTCGAGCAGTTCATCCTGCGCGACCAGGCCGACGATCTTCTGCGGTCAGACGGCGTCGTCGCCGTGGAGCCGGCGCGCGTGCCCTTCGGGGTGCTCGGGCGGCTACCGGGGGCGGCGAGCGACGCGCTCGCCGCAATTCAGGCGCGCCGCATGGCGCTTCCGGGCACGCCGCGCGCCGTGGCGATCTTCCATCCCTTCCAGTATCCCCTGGCCCGCGCGATCCTCGCGCGCAACCCGGGGTGCGAGCTCTGGTACGGGCGCTGGGACCGCTACGAGCGCGCCCTCGACGCCGGCCCGCGCGACCGCGCGCGCCTGGAGGAGCTGCACGAACAGGCCGCCGCGCGCTCGAACCTGACCTTCGTTGCCTCAGAGGAGCTCGCGCGCCTGGAGCGCGAGGCCGGCCGCGAGGCCACGCTCGTGCCGCTGGCCGCGGACTCCTTCCCTGCCCCCGACCCCGATGCGGTGACGATCGCGGTGTCGCTCGGGCACCTCGGCCACCGGGTGGACTGGGCGCTGCTGCGGGCCGTCGCCGAGCGCATGGGCGACCGGCTGGTCGTGCTGCTCGTGGGGGCGTGGCACGAGGACGAGCTGCGCGGCGACGAGGACTTCGCCGCTTGCCGGGCTGCTCCGAACCTTCTGTGGCTGGGAGCGCGCAGCGACGAGGAGGCCGCGAGGCTGATCGTGTGCGCCGACGTGGGGATCGTCCCCTTCGCCCGCCACCCGTTCAACGACGCCGGGCTGCCCTACCGCATCCTCAAGTACGCCCGGCTGGGCCGCCGCACCATCGCCCCCGACCTGGCCGGAGCGCAGACGTGGGCGCATGCGGT
>JBBQNQ010000030.1:0-30717 GCA_038330095.1 Solirubrobacterales bacterium | reverse complement strand
GCGAGGACGGGCTCGGCGGGTCCGATCCCTTCGTCGTGCTGCTGCCCTTCGAGGTGGCCCCGGCGATCGCCGCGCTGCCGGCTGCCACGGCGGCGAGGGCCGCGACCGCGATGATCATCTTGCGAAGCGTTGAATGCATGGCCCCCCTTGGGCGCTGGTTGCAACGGACGACGCCCAAGCCTGCATGCCGCCGTTGTGAGCCACCTCAGCGGACGCTGAGAATCCGCTGAGAGTTCATCGATTTACCCCGAGTTAGCAGCCTCGCCTAGTCTGTCTCGAGCAATGAGCGACGCCCGCCCGCGAACCCAGGCGCCGGCGCCCGAGCGCCCGTCTCCCCCTCCGCCGCCCACGGCCAACCCCCCGAGCACCGGGCACCATCCGCCGGGGTGGCGCGTGCAGCCCGCGCCCGACGGTCGCGGCGCGCCGCCACCGCCCAAGCCGCCGATGTTCCCGCGCTTCGGTTGGCGCTTCATAGCGCTGATCGTCGCGCTGTTCGCCCTCAACTACTGGGTGAGCACGCTGCTCTCGCACCCACCCGAGCGTGTGCGCGTTCCCTACACGCCGACCTTCCTCACGCAGGTGCGCGGCGGCAACGTGAAGTCGATATCCGCAAAGGGCAGCGGGGTCCAGGGTGATTTCAAGAAGGACGTCCGCTACCCACCCGGCAAGAAGAACGCCAAGACCTACAGTCGCTTCTCGACCGAGGTCCCGGCCTTCGCCAACACCGACGCCCTCTCCAACCTGCTCCAGAGCAAGGGCGTGGAGGTCAACGCCAAGCCGGTCGACAGCGGGCGCTCGCTGCTGGGGACGATCCTCATCGGCTTCGGCCCGACGCTCCTGTTCATCGGCCTGCTGTTCTGGCTGATGCGCCGGGCAGGGGGTCTCGGCGGCGGCGGCGCCCTGGCCGGCCTGGGCCGCTCGCGGGCCCGGCGTTCGGAGGAATCCGCGCAGCGCGTGACCTTCGAGGACGTCGCCGGCATCGACGAAGCGGAGGACGAGCTCGTCGAGATCGTCGACTTCCTGCGCCAGCCCGAGAAGTACCAGCGCCTGGGCGGGCGCATCCCGCGTGGGGTCCTGCTCTCCGGCCTGCCGGGCACGGGCAAGACGCTGCTCGCCCGCGCGGTCGCCGGCGAGGCGGGCGTGCCCTTCTTCTCGATCTCCGCCTCTGAGTTCGTCGAGATGATCGTGGGCGTGGGCGCGAGCCGCGTGCGCGACCTCTTCAAACAGGCCAAGGAGGCCGCACCGGCGATCATCTTCATCGACGAGCTCGACGCGATCGGCCGCCGCCGCAGCGCCGGCCTGTCGGTGGGCGGCAACGACGAGCGCGAGCAGACGCTCAACCAGATCCTCACCGAGATGGACGGCTTCGACGCCAACACCGAGGTCATCGTCATCGCCGCGACCAACCGGCCCGAGGTCCTCGACCCCGCGCTGCTTCGCCCCGGGCGCTTCGACCGGCGCGTTGCCGTGTTGCCCCCCGACAAGGTCGGCCGCCGCAAGATCCTCGAGGTCCACACCCGCTCGCTGCCACTCGACGACAGCGTCGACCTCGACCAGATCGCCGCCACCACGCCCGGGATGGTCGGCGCCGACCTCGCCAGCCTCTGCAATGAGGCCGCGCTCACCGCCGCGCGCCGCGAGCACGAACGCGTGCGCGCGGAGGACTTCTCCGACGCCCTGGAGAGGATCGTCCTCGGCGCCGAGCGCAAGGTGGTCATGACCGTGGCCGACCGCGAGCGCACGGCCTACCACGAGGCCGGCCACGCGGTGGTGGGGATGCTCACGCCCGGCGCCGACCCGGTGCGCAAGGTCTCCATCATCCCGCGCGGGATGGCCCTCGGCGTGACGCTCGCCACCCCGGAGACCGACCGCTTCAACTACAGCGAGAGCGAGCTGCTCGCAAGGATCAAGGTGGCGCTCGGCGGCCGAGCAGCCGAGGAGATCGTCTACGGCGAGATCACCACCGGAGCGGAGTCAGACCTCCAGCAGCTCACGCAGGTCGCGCGTCACATGATCGGACGCTGGGGCATGAGCCCGGCGATCGGCCCGGTGACCGTCGAGCCCTCCGACGGTGCCGGCGCCGGCCCGCTGCTGCCCGGCGCGAGCGAGGTGAGCGAGCACACTCAGCAAGTGGTCGACGAGGAGGTGCGCCGGATCGTCGACGAGGCCTACGACGAGGTGCGCGGCCTGCTCACCGACCAGCGCGACCGCCTCGAGTCGCTCGCGCGACGCCTGCTCGAGGAGGAGACCCTCGACGAGCTCGAGGCCTACGCGGCGGTGGGGATCCAGCGCGGGGCGCCGGCCGTGTCGGCCGGCGCATGAGCGTCGGCCGATGACCCGCCGGGTAAGGCGCCCGCGATGACCGATCGAAGGGCTTCCGACGTCTTCGTGGAGTGCCTGGAGGCCGAGGGCGTTAAGCACGTCTTCGGCATCCCCGGCGAGGAGACGCTCGACCTCAACGAGTCGCTTGCCGACTCGTCCGTGCACTTCGTGCCCGTGCGCCACGAGCAGGGCGGCGCCTATATGGCCAACATGTACGGCCGCCTCACCGGCCGCGCGGGCGTATGCCTCGGCACCTTGGGCCCCGGCGCCACCAACCTCGTCACAGCGGTCGCCGACGCCTACCTCGATCGCGCGCCGCTCGTGGCCCTCACCGGCCAGGGCGACCTCGAGCGCATGCACAAGGAGTCCCATCAGTACATCGACGTGGTGCGGATCATGCAGCCGATCACCAAGTGGAACGCGCGCCTCTCGGCCCCCGAGATCATTCCCGAGGTCGTCCGCAAGGCCTTCAAGGTGGCCGAGTCAGAGAAGCCCGGCGCCACCCACATCGAGCTGCCCGAGGACGTAATGGCGCGCTCGCTGCCCGACAGCCTCCAGCCGCTGCCGCGACGGCGCCCCGTGATCCCCGAGCCCGGTGCCCGCGAGCTGCTTCGCGCAGCCGACGTGATCCGGTCCGCGCTCAACCCCGTCGCCCTGGCCGGCAACGGCGTCGTGCGAAGGGGCGCAGCCCCCGCGCTGCGCGAGTTCACCCGCGCGACGGGCATCCCCGTCGCCGAGACGTTCATGGCCAAGGGCCTGCTCGACTACCAGGATCCGCATGCCCTGGGAACCGTCGGCCTGTCGTCGCGCGACTACGCGCTCGCCGGCTTTGAGGACGCCGACGTGGTGCTCGCCATCGGCTACGACCTCGTGGAGCACTCGCCCGAGCACTGGAACCCCGACGGCGACAAGAAGCTCGTCGTCATCGACACCGTCGCGGCGGAGATCGACGCGTTCTTCCAGCCCGAGGTCGAGCTCGTCGGCGACCCCTACTACGTGCTCTCGCGCCTGGCCGAGGAATGCCGGCACGTGCCCCACTCCGGCGGCTCCCAGCGCCTGCGCGAGCTGATCCTCGGGCGCTTCGAGCAGGCCAAGCACGACGAGGGCTTCCCGGTTCAGCCGCCGCGCGCCCTGTGGGAGATTCGCCAGGCGATGGGCCGCGAGGACATCCTCATCTCCGACGTCGGGCTGCACAAGCTGTGGATCGCGCGCATGTTCCCGGCACACGAGCCCAACACGGTGATGATCGCCAACGGCCTGGCGGGCATGGGCTTCGCTGTGCCCAGCGCGATCGCCGCCAAGCTCGTCCACCCGGAGCGAAACGTGGTGACGGTCAACGGCGACGGCGGCTTCCTCATGAACGTGCAGGAGCTCGAGACGGCCAAGCGGCTGGGCACGCCGGTGGTCAACATCATCTGGGAGAACCAGCAGTACGGCTCGATCGTCTGGAAGCAGGACAAGAAGTTCGGCCGCCACTTCGGCACCGACTTCACGAACCCGGACTTCGTGCGCCTGGCCGAGAGCTTCGGGCTGCCCGCCTGGCGCTGCGAGTCGGTCGAGGACTTCCGCATGCACCTTCGCCGCGCACTGACGCTCGACGAGCCGTCCGTCATCGTGCTGCCGATCGACTACTCGATAGACGTGGCGATCTCCGAGGAGCTCGGCACCGAGACGGTCACGACCTAGCCGTTCCGGCCCGCCGGGACGAGCCTCTGCCCGTCCGGCCGCGCCCGTAGCTTGGCCGTCGATGGAGCGCAGCGATCTGGGTCGCGTCACGGCGTTCACGGACGGAGTGATGGCGGTCGCCATCACTTTGCTGGTGCTCAACCTCGAGGTGCCGCACGCGGCCGGCAGGCACCAACTCAACCAGGCCCTCGTCGACCTGCTCCCGAGCGTCGGCGCCTACCTGCTGAGCTTCGCGATGGTAGGGCGGTTCTGGATGATCCACCACCGGATGTTCGAGCGCCTGCGCAGCTTCGACGGGACGCTGGTGACCCTGAACATGTTGTTTCTCGCGCTGATTGTGCTGATCCCGTTCGCAACCGAGCTGAACGACGAGTACAGCGACGAATCGATCGGGGCAGCGGTCCTGGCCGGGGTGCTCGGCCTCGCCGCATCCGTCAACTGGTACATGCGGGCGATACATCGTGCGGGCGGGCCTGCTCGAAGACCGTGACGACGAGGAGGCCTCGCGCGCCGGCAACCCGGTCGCTTTAGGGTTGGCGGCGGTCTTCCTGCTCTCCGTGCCGGTGGCCTTCCTGGGCCCGCATCTGGCTCAGGCGATGTGGGTCTCGACGATCGTCCTGCGCTACCCGCTGCGCCGGCTTGGCTCGTCGTTGTAGGCGACTACGCTCGGAGGGCCACCGAGCGCACGCGGGAGGAGTCCTGAGATGACCACCATCAGCCAGTCCGAGGAGCAGCGGGTCGTCGAGAGCGTCCCCAAGCAGATCTACATCGGGGGCGAATGGCGCGACGGCGCCGAGGGCGGGACGCTCGCGGTCGAGGACCCCTCGACCGGTGAGGCGCTGTGCGAGGTGGCCGACGCCCGCCCGCAGGACGCAGTCGCGGCCCTGGACGCCGCGGTGGAGGCCCAGCGAGAGTGGGTTCACCACCCCCCGCGCGAGCGCGGGGAGATCCTGCGGCGCGCGTTCGAGGCGATCGTCGAGCGCACCGACGAGCTCGCGGTGCTGATGACCCTGGAGATGGGAAAGCCGGTGGCGGAGTCCAAGGCGGAGATCGCCTACGCCGCCGAGTTCTTTCGCTGGTTCGCCGAGGAGGCGGTGCGGATCGAGGGCCGCTACGTGGTCAACCAGACCGGCCAGGGGCGGGTGATCACCATGAAGCAGCCGGTCGGCCCTTGCGTGCTCATCACCCCGTGGAACTTCCCCATGGCCATGGGCACGCGCAAGATCGGGCCGGCGGTCGCCGCGGGCTGCACGATGATCATGAAGCCCGCCAAGCAGACGCCGCTGTCGATGCTCGCGCTGGCGAAGATCCTCGAGGAGGCGGGGCTTCCCGCCGGCGTGCTCAACGTGATCACGAGCTCGTCGAGCGGGTCGGTGATGGCGCCGCTGATCGAGGACGCGCGCACGCGCAAGCTGTCGTTCACCGGCTCGACCGAGGTTGGCCGCAAGCACATGGAGCAGGCCTCCAAGCAACTCCTGCGGCTGAGCATGGAGCTGGGCGGCAACGCGCCGTTCCTGATCTTCGACGACGCCGACGTCGACGCCGCCGTGCAGGGCGCCCTGATCGCCAAGATGCGCAACATCGGCGAGGCGTGCACCAGCGCGAACCGCTTCCACGTAGCCGAGCGCGTGGCCGACGAGTTCACCGAGAAGCTGTCGCGGGAGATGGGAGCGCTGAAGGTCGGCCGCGGGACCGAGGACGACGTGAAGGTCGGGCCGTTGATCGACGACGACCAGCGCGGCAAGGTGGACGAGCTAGTGCGCGACGCCGTGGGTAGGGGCGCGACCGTCGCGGTCGGCGGTCAGGCTCGCGACGGCGCCGGCTACTTCTACGACCCGACGGTCCTGGGCGACGTTCCCGACGATGCCCGCCTGCTCAAGGAGGAGATCTTCGGCCCGGTCGCGCCGGTGACGTCGTTCGACGACGAGGACGAGGCGATCGCCAAGGCCAACGACACCGAGTTCGGCCTTGTCGCCTACGTCTACACGAGCGATCTGCGCCGCGCGTTTCGGGTCTGCGAGGGCCTGGAGACCGGCATGGTCGTCCTGAACCAGGGCATGGTCTCCAACGCCGCGGCGCCGTTCGGAGGCGTCAAGCAATCGGGCTTCGGCCGCGAGGGCGGCCACGAGGGCATCGAGGAGTACCTCGAGACCAAGTACGTCGCTTTGAGCCTGTAATAGCTCAACTAGGCCGGTACGCCGCCGCTATCTGGGGGGAATCGCGATCGGGGTGCTGGGGGAAACGGGCAAGGCCGCCCCGTGCGCCGTGACGTCCTCCTCGATCACGAAGTAGTCGAGATCAATGCGCCGGAGCACGTACTCACGTGAGACGCTCACGCCAACGGCATGCTCGATCATCAGCTGCGCGAGCTCCTTCCCGTCGACCAAGATCACCCTTGGCGTCACCCCGTCGGCGTAATCGGCCGCCTCTTTGCTGAAGAAAGACGTTGTGATGAAGACACCTTTGGTCGCACGTTGACCATGCAGCGCCCCAAAGAACTTCTGTATCTCCGGCCGTCCGACGACGTTCTTCCATCGCTTCGCCTGGACGTAGATGAGATCCAACCCGAGTCGGTCCTCTCGAATGACTCCGTCAACGCCTTCATCGCCGCTCTGTCCCAAGCGCTGAGCTGCGTCATCGCGGCTTCCGCCGTAGCCCATAGCGTGGAGGACCTCGAGTACGACGTGCTCAAAGAATGCGGGCGATTGGTCCAGTACCCGGTCAAGGAGTTCGGCGGCGAGGGCCGAGTGCAACTCGCGATACGCGGTATCGATTCTCTCCTCGGGCGTTTGTTCCTCTCCGCCCGGGGTCGTCAGGTTGGCGGTGCCATCCCTTGACGGTGCCTTGGTCTGTCGAAATTGTTCGAGCTCGCCGAACTGCGACAGAACCTTGAGATCGACCCGTTCCGGGTTCTCCTTATGGACCCCCCGCCCTCGATCGCTGATCCGGTAGACGGCTCGCTTTGGTCGATCGATGAGTTTCGTTCGATACAGGTAAGTGGCTGCCCATCCGACTCGATTCTGGAAGGTCGTGACGCGTCCGCTCGGTATGAGCTCCTCTATGTCGCCCTGGCTGAGCGCAAAGCGCTCGGCGAGCTCCGCCCGAATGGCGGTAATCGTGTGATCTTCGCCATCTGCGAGCGTGTCCAAGAGCGGACGCATGAGGGACTGAAAGTCAGGAACCGTCACGACACGACCCTTGTTCTGTCCCGCGTGCCCAGCTTCGCCCGCGCCGCATCAGCTGGCGGCGAGCGCTGCTGCGAGCTCCTCGGCGCTCGCTTCCACCGTCTCGGGAATGGTGACGATGAGGCGACCGTCTCGAGCTAACAGGTGGCGGGCATTGATTATCGTCAGGCCGACGATTCGATTCGTCCCCGGTTCGAAGCGAAGCACGTGGCCTTCAGACGTCTCCTCGCCCTCGGCGACCCGCGGACCACCTATGTGTAGGTAGAGAACGTCCCCGTCTGCGTCGTAGTGAGCGTGGTCGAAGACCAGGGTCCCGATCTGGACCTTCATGGTTTCCATCCCTTGGGGTCCTTGCGCATGGCGACGGCCGTGATAATCCGTCCTGGTTCCTGCTCAAAGCTTACGACCACCAGCAGCCACCGGCTCGGGCCCGCTTCGCGGCGATAGAAACGTCGGCGAGGCGCCCTCGGGTCCGGCTCCACGTGATCGGGAGTCGCGACGGCGTCGAGGACCTCGTCGAGATGAGGGCGCATCTCGGGGTGATCGCGAATGATTTTCTCCTCCCAGATCCGTGCGAGGAGCACCACTTCTTGACCCTCGGAATCCAGCAAGTGTGCGAGGCACTCTTCGACCACGCGATCAGGCTGATCACGGCTTCGGACGGCACGATTCGTCCGCGCCGCCGCGGGTGCCGCGGATCGACGCATCTGGCGGTGGTGAGGATGAGGCATGCCAGCCTCACCACGCGGACTCAGCCTGCCTACGATCCGTCGTACTCGGCGATCAGGCGCTTGGGGGCGCGGATGCGCCAGGCGTCCTCGAGCAGCTCGGCAAGCTGCTCGCGCTCGACGGCGTCGAGCCGGACCAGGACATAGGGGTGACCGTCGTAGTGCGGGGTCGAGAAGAAGACCTCGGGCTGTCCACGCGAAAGCGCCTGTGCGTCCTCCACGTCGAGGACGCGGAGGACCAGGGCGTCGGGGCCCGTGCGCAGGCGGCACATGCCTTTACCGCGCAGCTTGAGCGACGGGGTGGCGAACCAGGTCGTCACCTCGACCTCCGGGAGGCGCTGTGCAAGCGCCACGACGTCGTCCCAGGTCGGCACCGAGCAGACTGTACGTAGACTCGCGCGATGCCGGGAGGCGCGATCCCTCGCAAGGCGTTCCTGACGGGCGCCAACGGGTTCATCGGCCGGGCGCTCGTCGAGCGGCTGCGGGCGCTGGGCGCCGAGGTCGCGGGCGTCGACCTCCAGCTCGGCGACGACCCGGCGGTCGTCCAGGGCGACGTGACCGCGCCGGGCGCTTGGCAGGACTTACTCGCCGGGTGCGACCTCGTCGTCCACACCGCTGCGGTCGTCGGGATGTACAGCTCGCCGCGCGGCTACTGGGAGGCCAACGTGGTGGCCCCGCGGCTGGTGCTCGACGCGGCGGCCGCGGCCGGCGTCGCCCGCTTCGTGCACCTCTCCTCGATCGTCGTGTTCGGCTTTGACTTCGAAGGGCAGGTGGACGAGCGCACCCCGGTGCGCCCGAACGGCGTTCACTACGTCGACACGAAGATCGCGAGCGAGCAGGTCGTGCTCGCTGCGCACGCCTCGGGCGAGATCCCGTGCACGATCGTGCGCCCGGGGGACGTCTACGGGCCGCGATCGCGGCCGTGGACGCTCGAGCCGGTACGCCTGCTCAAGGCGGGCCAGATGGTGCTTCCGGGTGGCGGCCGCGGGATGCACAGCCCGGTGTACGTGGACGACCTCGTCGAGGGCGTCCTGCGGGCCGCGACGGTGCCCGAGGCCGCGGGCCGGATCTTCACCATCACGGGACCCGAGCACGTCTCGATCGGCGAGTTCATCGGGCATTACTCCCGGATGCTCGGCCGCGACAGTCCACGGGCTCTGCCCCCGTCGGTCGCACGCACGGGCGCCCGTCTGGTGGACGCCGTCGCTCGGTTGCGCGGTGTTCGCAACGAGCTCACCCCGGCCGCGGTCGACTACTTCATGCGGCGCGGCACCTACTCGATCGCCAATGCGCGGGAGGTGCTGGGCTACGAGCCTGCGGTGGGCGTCGTGGAGGGCATGGCGCGGACGGAGGAGTGGCTGCGCGCGGCCGGCCACATTTGAACCGCGCGGCGCTGACGGCCGCTACGTGCC
Organism: Solirubrobacterales bacterium; assembly: GCA_038330095.1. Classification (GTDB taxonomy): domain Bacteria; phylum Actinomycetota; class Thermoleophilia; order Solirubrobacterales; family Solirubrobacteraceae; genus JBBPZA01. The sequence continues at coordinate 21,384 of JBBQNQ010000030.1, read as the reverse complement.
GCCGCGCGCGCCTCGCAGCCGTTCGTGACCGCGCCGGTGCTCGCGGCGGTCGCCGCAAAGAGCTGGCGGGCCGCAAGCTCGGCCGCCTCGGCGGTGATCGCGTTGACGCGGTAGGCCTCGTCGTGGGCCTCCGGCGGCGTGCCGCCGTAAGCACGGCGCCACTCGCCGGTCACCTCTACCCGATAGATCATCGCGCCGCTCGCCTTCAGCGGCCGAGGATCGCGTCGAGCGCATCGACGCCGCGGCGCAGGAGCTCGCCGGCCAGGCCTTCGCGCTCGCCGGCCGCGCGCAGGTCGCGCGGCGCGTAGGACGAGGCAATCAAGGGTTCAGCGAGCTTGAGGTGGCGGGCGGCGGTGAGGGGGTGGGTCATGACGGCCTCCGGTCGATGTAGGTGCAGGGTGACCGCAGCTTGCCCGCTAAGCCCGCCCGCGCCTACCGACCGACGGTCCAGAGACCGCGCTCTCCGTTTCGCCCGCCGGCCTAGCCCGCCTGGTTCCCCGCCGCCATCCTGCGCAGGTCCAGCGCCTCGTCGAGGACCGACTCCTCGACTCCGTGCTCGCGCGCGACCTCGCGCAGGGTCCGGCCCGAGCGCGCCGCATCGTTCACGATCTCGGTCCCCTTGTCGTAGCCGATGTAGGGGTTGAGCGCGGTGGCGGCGGCGAGCGTCGACTCCGCCGAGCGCTCGCAGCCCTCGAGGTTCGCCTCGATCCCGTCGACGCACTTCTCGGCGAACAGCCTCGCCTTGGCGGACAGGAGCGCGATCGACTCGAGCAGGTTGCGGGCGATGAGCGGCACGCGGACGTTGAGCTCGAAGTTGCCCTGCATACCAGCCACGGTAATCGCAGTGTCATTGCCGATCACCTGCGCGGCGACCTGCATGACCACCTCGGGAATCACCGGGTTGACCTTGCCGGGCATGATCGAGGAGCCCTTCTGAAGCTCGGGGAGCAGCAGCTCGCCGAACCCGGCGCGCGGGCCGGAGCCCATCATCGCCATGTCCTGCGCAATCTTGGTGGCCGACACGGCGATGACCTTCAGCGCGCCCGAGAGCTCGACCAGCGCGTCGCGGTTGCCCTGCGCCTCGAAGGGATCCTCCGGGGCGCTGATCGTCAACCCGGAGTCCTCCTGGAGCAGCGCGCGGACGCGCGCTGCGAACTCGGGATGGGTGTTGAGCCCGGTGCCCGTCGCCGTGCCGCCCAGCGGGATCTGCGCGACTCGGGGTAGCGCGTCGCGCACGCGTGCGGCGCCCAGCCGGATCTGCGCGGCGTATCCCCCGAACTCCTGGCCGAGTGTCACCGGCACGGCGTCCATGAGGTGGGTGCGACCGGCCTTGACGACGTCCTTGAACTCATCGGCCTTGCGCTGCAGCGAGGCCTCGAGCTGCTCGAGCGCGGGGAGCAGCGTGTTGGTCGCCTCGTCCAGCGCGGCCAGGTGTACTGCCGAGGGAAAGACGTCGTTGGAGGACTGGCCCATGTTCACGTGGTCGTTGGGATGGACGCCGTCGCCGGCGAGGTTGGCGATCACCTCATTGGCGTTCGTGTTCGAGGAGGTGCCCGAGCCGGTCTGGAAGGCGTCGACGGGGAACTGATCGTCGAACTCGCCGGCGGCGACCCGGTCGGCCGCGGTGGCGATCCGCTCGGCCAGGCCGGCGTCCAGGCCGCCCAGCTCGGCGTTCACGCGCGCCGCCGCGGCCTTGATGCGCCCCAGCCAGCGCACGACCTCCACGTCGATCGGCTCCCCGGAGACCGGGAAGTTCTCGACCGCCTTGCGGGTCTCCGTGCCCCACAGCTCATGAATCTCCTCAACGCCCATGTGTCGGTGCCTCCGGTTGCTTCTGGTGTGCTCACAACGTATCCGCTGCCCGGCGCGCGATCGCTCACCCGCCACGCCGGCCGGCTTGCAGCCCACGGACGTAGGCGGCGCGCCGGGCGGGGGGCGGGCCGCCTACGCCGACGGCCTGCTCCAGGCGCCGGACGAGCTCCGCCGCCAGGCCGCCCGTCCGCTGGGCGCCGCGCCGGGTCGCCCCGACCAGGTAGCCGAGCTGCAGTGCAGCGCGGTCGGAGCGCGGCACGAGCTCGGCCAGCGCGCTGGCCGAGCCGGTGTAGGCGGCGCCGACATCCTGCAGCTCGGACTCGCCGTCCGCGCGGCGAACGCAGGTGGAGAGCGGCGTGCCGCCGGGCAGGGCGACGGCCCCCGGCGCGCGCTGGAGGGCGCGCTGCACCGAGTCCTGGCTGGAGAGGCAGTCGCGGGGAAGCGGGGGCTGCTCACTCGAGCAGCCCGCCGGCACGAGGGCGAGCATGGCGAGGAGAAGGCGAGCGGCGCTTCGCAGGGCCTCAGGCGTCGCCGGACTTGGAGGCCTTCGCTCGGAGCCTCGCCGACGTGCCGCCGTTGGCGGCGGCAGTTCTCGCGCCCTTCTTGCCCCTGCGGAGCTTCTCGACGGGCGGGGGCGGCTTGAGGCCGTGGCCACGCATGCCGGCCTCGATCTGGGCGACGGTCTCTTCGACCACCTTCACCCGCGCCCAGCGCTTGGACTCCCCCTCGACCAGGGTCCACGGCGCGACGTCGATGTCGGTGTTGGAGAACATGTCCTCGAGCGCGCGCTCGTAGGCGCGGCGCTTCTCGCGGTTGCGCCAGTCCTCGTCGGTGATCTTCCAGCTCTTCAGCGGGTCGCCCTCGCGCGCGCGAAAGCGCTTGAGCTGCTCCTCGGGCGAGACCTGCAGCCAGAACTTCACGAGGATCATGCCCTCCGCCGCGAGCGTGCGCTCGAAGCCGGTGATCTCGGAGTAGGCGCGCTTCCACTGCTCCTTGGTGGCGAAGCCCTCGACGCGCTCGACGAGCACGCGGCCGTACCACGTCCGGTCGAGCACGGCCATCCCACCCCAGCCCGGGAGCGCCGGCCCGAAGCGCCAGAGGAAGTGGTGGCGCTTCTCGTCGAAGGACGGGGCGGCGAACTGGGCGACGCGCACGTGACGGGCGTCAAGCTCCGCGACCAGGCGCTTGATCGCGCCGCCCTTGCCCGAGGCGTCCCAGCCCTCGAAGAGAACGCACACCGGCGGGCCGAGCTTGTCGTCGCCGCTCTGACCGCCGAGGCTGAGGCGCAGCTGGAGAAGGCGCTGCTGCGCGGCTGCGAGCCGCTGCGCCTCCTGCCCCCTGGAGAGCTTGAGCGACAGGTCCAGCTCGTCGAGGCGACCCATTCGGGCATCCTCGCACTGCGCATGCCCGAGAGGCAACCGGTGGTGTCGTGGTCGCGGGGGATGGGGCGAGTTCCGGTCGAGCTCGACTGCACGCCCGGTTGCGGCGCTTGCGGCCGGCGCCGCGACCCGTCACAACCCATGGATCATGAGCGTGGTACGCACGAACGCGGCCGCCGTGATGATCGGGGTCAGCCCGAACACCTTGCGGAGCTGGGAGCGCCGCTTCGGCTTCCCGGCGCCGCGGCGCACGGCAGGAGGCCATCGCCAGTACGAGCTGGCCGAGGTCGAAGCGCTGCGCCAGGCCTTGGAGGAGACCCAGAACATCTCCTCCGCGGTGTCGATCGCGCGCGACCGGGGCGAGGGACCCTCCACCTGCGCACGCCTCACGGCTGCGTTCCTGCGCTTCGACGCGGACAGGGCCGACCGCCTGCTCGAGCAGAGCCTCGCCGTGCGCTCCGTCGACCGCACGGTCGAGGAGCTGCTGCTGCCCGCTGTAGAGGCACTGGGCGCGCAAGACGGCCCCGCGCCGCCCGAGTACCACGTCGGCTGGAGGCACGCGACGGGCTGGCTGGCGGCCGCGGCGAGGCTCGCCCCGCCCTCGCCGCGCGGCGAGGGCCTGCTCGTGCTCGACGCGACCGCGAGCTACGACCTCGACGCCCTCTACGTGCAGGCGCTGGAGCTGGTGCTGCGCCGCGCGGGCCTGCGCGTGCTCACGCTCGACGTGGACGTCGACCCCTCCCGCCTGACCCGCGCGTTGCGCGCGCTCGCGCCGGTCGGCGTCGTCCTGACCGGTCGGCGGGCGACCCTCGACGAGCTCGGCCACATCGTCTACGCCGTGCGCCAGAGCGTCCCCGGCGTCGAGGTGCTCGATTACCGCGGCGCCCTACCCGACACCGGCGCGAGCACGGTGCGCCGCCTGGGCAGCACGCCGGTGCAGGCCCGCGACGCGCTCATCGCGCGACTCGAGGAGAGTGCGGCCGTGCGCGACGCCGCGTCTGCGCTCCAGGCGCGCACCACGCTGACCAGCGCGTAGGCCTGGTCGGCGCCGCGCCGCGCCGGCGCGCCCGTTCGTAGAGTGACAGGCGGCATGGCAGCGCACCGTCCCGTCGATTCCCAGCAGTCCTTCCCGGACCTCGAGCTCGAGGTGCTGGAGCGCTGGCGCGAGCGCGACGTCTTCCACGAGTCCGTGCGCCGGCGCGAGGGCGCCGAGCCGTGGGTGTTCTACGAGGGCCCGCCGACCGCGAACGGTCGTCCGGGCGCCCACCACGTCCTCGCGCGGGTGTTCAAGGACATCTACCCGCGCTACAAGACGATGCGCGGCCACTACGTCGAGCGCAAGGGCGGCTGGGACTGCCACGGGCTGCCGGTGGAGATAGCCGTCGAGCAGCAGCTCGGGATCTCGACCAAGGCGGAGATCGAGGAGTACGGGATCGCCGCGTTCAACGCGAAGTGCCGCGAGTCGGTGTTCGAGTTCCTGGAGGACTGGGACCGGCTGACGGAGCGAATCGGCTTCTGGATCGACCTCGACGACGCCTACCGCACGCTGGACTCGAGCTACGTCGAGTCGGTCTGGTGGGCGCTCGCGCAGATGTGGGAGAAGGGGCTGCTCTACGAGGGCCACAAGGTGGTGCCCTACTGCCCGCGGTGCGGCACGGCGCTGTCCTCGCACGAGGTCGCGCTCGGCTACCGCGACGTCGTCGACCCCAGCGTCTACGTGCGCTTCCCGGTGATCGATCCGCAGGCACCGCTGCAGGAGGGGGACGAGCTGCTGGTGTGGACGACCACCCCCTGGACGCTGGTCTCCAACGCTGCCGTGGCCGTCGACCCGGCGATGACCTACGTGCGCGCGCGTGTGCCGATCGGGGAGGTCTACGTCGTCGCGGCCCCGCTCGTGCAGCGCGTGCTCGGCGAGGACGCCGAGGTCCTCGACGAGTTCGACGGGGCCCGGATCGAGGGCGCCCGCTACGAGCCGCCCTTCCCGTTCATCCCGGCGCAGGCCTACGGCGAGCGCGGCCACACCGTCCTGCCCGGGGACTTCGTCACCGCCGACGACGGGACGGGTCTGGTCCACACCGCGATCGCCTTCGGCGAGGACGACTTCCGCCTGGGCGAGCAGCAGGGCCTCGCGGTGGTCAACCCCGTGCTCGCCGACGGAACCTACGACGAGCGCATCGGGCCGTTCGCCGGGCGCTTCGTCAAGGATGCGGACGCCGACCTGGTCGAGGACCTGCGCGCGCGAGGGCGCCTGCTGCGCGCCGAGGAGTACGAGCACGCCTATCCGCACTGCTGGCGCTGCGGCACGCCGCTGCTCTATTACGCCAAGCCGTCCTGGTACCTGCGCACGCAGCGGCTGCGCGACCGTCTGCTGGAGGCCAACGAGACCGTCGAATGGCACCCCGAGCACATCAAGCACGGGCGCTTCGGGAAGTGGCTGGAGGGCAACGTCGACTGGGCGCTGTCGCGCGAGCGCTACTGGGGGACGCCGCTGCCCGTGTGGCGCTGCGCCGAGGGTCACGTGCGCTGCATCGGGAGCTTCGCCGAGCTCGAGGAGCTCTCGGGCGTGGCGCTGCAGGACCCGCACCGGCCCTACGTCGACGAGGTCTCCTTCGACTGCGCTGAGTGCGCGCAGCCGATGACGCGCGTCCCCGAGGTCATCGACGTGTGGTTCGACTCGGGCGCGATGCCCTTCGCCCAGCACCACGCGCCCTTCGAGAACCAGGCGCGCTTCGAGGCGCAGTTCCCGGCGGACTTCGTGTGCGAGGCGCTCGACCAGACGCGCGGGTGGTTCTACTCGCTGCTCGCAGTCTCCGTCCTGCTGTGGGACCGCGCTCCCTACCGCAACGTCGTCTGCCTCGGGCTGATCCTCGATACCGACGGCCGCAAGATGTCCAAGTCGCTGGGGAACATCGTCGTCCCCTGGGAGGTCATCGACGCCCACGGCGCCGACGCCCTGCGCTGGTACTACTTCACCTCCAAGCAGCCGTGGGACGGCTATCGCTTCAGCGTCGACACCGTCGGCGAGTCCGTGCGCCAGTTCCTGCTGCAGCTGTGGAACACCTACGGCTTCTACGTGCTCTACGCGAACGCGGGCGGCCCGGAGCGCGAGCGCGAAGGGGAGGCGGCCGGTCCGCCGACAGAGCTCGATCGCTGGATCCTGTCGCGGCTGGCCGGGACCGTCGAGCTCGCGACCGAGCGCATGGACGCCTACGACGCGACATCCGCGGGTCGCGCGGTGGCCGCCTTCGTCGACGACCTCTCCAACTGGTACGTGCGCCGCTCGCGACGGCGCTTCTGGGAGGCCGACCCGACGGCGTTCGCGACGCTTCGCGAGTGCCTGGTCACGACGGCCAAGCTGCTCGCCCCGTTCACCCCGTTCGTCGCCGACGAGCTCTACGACAATCTGGACGGCGGCGAGGCGAGCGTTCACCTGTGCGACTGGCCCGCGGCCGGCGAGCGCGACGAGGAGCTCGAGCGCGCGATGGCCACCGCCCGCGAAGCGGTCCGCCTGGGGCTGGCCGCTCGCGGTCAGGCCAAGGTCAAGGTGCGTCAGCCGCTGCACGAGGCGGTGATCGTCGCCGCGGGGCGGGAGCGGGCGGCGATCGAGCGGCTGGCGGAAATCGTGCGCGAGGAGCTCAACGTAAAGGAGCTGCGCTTCGTCTCCGAGGCCGACGAGCTCGGGCGCTACGAGGTGCGGCCGAACTACCGCACGCTCGGCCCGCGCTTCGGACGCCAGATGCCGCAGGCGGCGGCGGCGGTGTCCGCTCTGGATCCCTTGCACGTCGCGGCCGCGCTGCGGGAGGGGCGGGAGCTCGGGATCTCGGTCGATGGCCGTGACCATCGACTGGAGGCGGCCGACATGCAGCTGTCGCTGCTGCCTCTGGAGGGTTACCAGCTCGAGCGCGAGGGCACGCACGCGGTGGCCCTGGAGCTAACTCTGGACGAGGGGTTGCGCCGCGAAGGGTGGGCGCGCGAGGCCGTGCACGCGATCCAGTCGGCGCGCAAAGCGACCGGGCTGGCGGTCGAGGACCGCATCGCGCTCACCCTGGGGGGAGACGACGAGCTGCTCGACGCGGTGCGCGACCACGAGCGCTACGTCGCAGGCGAGACGCTCGCGACGTCGATCGCCTACGACGGAGCCGGCGGCGAGGCCTCCACGCTCATCGAAGGGCGAAAGCTGCGCATCGCCGTGCAGCCTGTGTGACAACACACGCGCAGTTGGACTGGGCGCGCCGATCGGGCCGTACGTTCGCCGGACAAGGCGACTCGGGAGGACGGCGATGAGTGAGGAGCGGCAGGCGGCGGCGACCCGGGAGCGGTCTCCGCTCGACCCGGCGCGGCTGCGCGAGACGGTGGAGGCGATCCCGGCGGGGCGGTGGATGAGCTACGCCGACGTGGTGTCGGCGCTGGACGGGGAGCCGGCGCAGGCGCGAACCCTCAACCAGCGCTTCATCCGCGACGAGCTGGAGGGCGCCCACCGGGTGCTCAAGGCCGACGGCACCGTGGCGCCCACGGCCCTCGGCGACCCGGCGGCGGTGCGCCGAAGGCTGGAGAGCGAGGGGGTGAGGTTCGTGGACGGCCGCGCGGATCCCGAGGCCCGGGTCAGGCCCTAAGCGTGACGGCGGGCGACGAGGGGCCTACCGGTCGGGACCGGGTCTTGGCCCGGGAGACCGACGTTGTGCCCGTCATAGGGGCCCAATGTCAGTCTCGAGCCCGAGTGTGCAGTTGAACCGAATTATTCGGCTCAACGTCGATCTCGCGGCGCCGACCGCCCTCGCCGCCGCCGCCGATCCCCTTGACCCCCCCGACGCCGTTACGACTTCAACGCGCGCTTCAAGGACCGAGGTCGTGCGCAGCGCAAAGCGGAAGGCCGCGGAGGCCGCGAAGACCGCGACGAACGGAGGAGGAAGGGACCGACCGGGGAGGCCGGCCCCGCCGTCCCCGCCGCGCTCAGGCTGTCAGGACGGGCTCGAGCTCGGCCTCGAGGCGCTTCTTGGGATACGCGCCGATGACCTTCTTGACCGGCTGGCCGGCCTTGAACACGATCATCGTCGGGATCGAGAGGACCTCGAAGGTGGCCGCCGTCTGCTGGTTGTCGTCGACGTTGAGCTTGACGATCCGCAGGTCCTCGCGCTCGTTGTTGATCTCCTCCAGCACTGGAGCGACGACGCGGCAGGGGCCGCACCACGGCGCCCAGAAGTCGACGAGCACCGGGGTATCGGACTCCAGAACCTCGGCCTGGAAGTTGCTGTCGGTCACTTCGATGATGTCTCCTGCCATATCGGTCCTCCGACTCGTTCGCGTGGCCTGTCCTAACTATACAAAGTGTAGTGGGGGGTGGTCAGCCGAAGCGGAACGGCAGCTGGGGCACCACCAACGCGGCCTCGGCGGCGATCCGCGAGGACATCTTGCTCGTCCCCACCTTGCGCTCGCTGAACAGGATCGGCACCTCGACCACCCTGAAGCCGCGCCGCACCGCACGGTAGGTGAGCTCGACCTGGAAGGCGTAGCCCTGGGAGCGCACCGAGGGCAGGTCGATCCCCTCGAGCACCTCGCGGCGAAAGCACTTGAAGCCGCCGGTGAGGTCGCGCTGGCGCAGGCCGAGCACTGTCCGGGCGTACCAGCAACCCCCGGCGCTCAACCACCGGCGCGCGGTGCTCCAGTCGGCCACTCCGCCGCCCGCGACGTAGCGCGAGCCGAGCACCAGATCGGCATCGCGCGCCGCGTTGAGCAGGCGCAGGAGGTCGCCGGGGTCGTGAGAGAAGTCCGAGTCCATCTCCACCACCAGGTCGGCGCCGGCCCCCAGCGCGCGATCGAAGCCCGCGAGGTAGGCCTGCCCCAGGCCCTCCTTGCCCGGCCGGTGGAGCACCTCGATCTCCTCGCGCTCGGCCGCAAGCCGGTCGGCGATCTCGCCGGTGCCGTCGGGGGAGGCGTCGTCCACGACCAGGATCCGGAATCCCTCGGGCGCCGCGCGCTCGAGCACCGGCAGCGCGGCGCGCACGAGCGGCTCGAGGTTCTCCGCCTCGTCGTAGGTGGGCAGGATGAGCCATACGGGTCCGGGCACGGGGGCGCCGTAAGGTACTTCGTCGCCGGTGCCCGACCAGACCAACAGCCAGATCGCCGCCGCCTTCGACGAGCTCGGGGACCTCTACGAGCTCGACGGCGCGATCGTCCATCGGGTCGTCGCCTACCGCAATGCCGCCAAGGCCGTCCGCGACGCCTCCGTCTCGGTCTCGTCACTCGCCCGCGAGGGCCACGCAACCGAGCTGCCCGGGATCGGCAAGACGCTCGAGGAGAAGATCCTCGTCCTGCTCGAGACGGGTGACATCCCGTCCGCGGCTCGCCTGCGCGAGCGCTTCCCCACCGGCCTGATCGCCGTGACCCACCTGCCCGGGCTCGGGCCCAAGCGTGCCCGGCGCCTGTTCGACGAGCTCGGCGTCGATTCGCTCGACGCGCTTCGCGCGGCGGCCGAGGATGGGCGCGTCCGCGCCCTGCGGGGCTTCGACGAGAAGGCCGAGGAGAGCATCATCAAGGGGCTGGAGGCGGTCGCCCAGGGCGAGGGCAGTGGGGTGCGCGTGCTCCTGGACCGGGCGCTGGCCATCGGAGACGCGCTCGTCGACGCGCTTCGCCAGCACCCGGCGTCCGACCGCGTGGAGCTCGGCGGCTCGGCGCGGCGGATGACCGACACGGTCAAGGACCTCGACATCATCGCCACCGCCACCGACCCCCGGGCGCTGGCTGAGGCGCTGCGCGACATCGAGATCGTGGAGGCCCTCGGCACCGTGAGCGAGGCCGGCGCCCGCGCGATGACCCACACCGGCCTCCCGGTCGATCTCAAGGTCGTCGCCCCCGACCAGTTCGGCAATCTGCTGCAGCACTTCACGGGCTCCAAGGAGCACAACGTCGCCTTGCGCGACATGGCCGTGCGGCGCGGCCTGCACGTCTCCGAGTACGGCCTCCTCGACGACGCGACGGGCGCGACCCATCGGTGCGCTGACGAGGCCGAGGTCTACGAGCACCTAGGCCTCGCCTACATACCGCCCGAGCTGCGTGAGAACCGCGGCGAGCTCGAGGCCGCCGCGCAGGGCGGTTCCGGCCTGCCCGAGCTCGTCACCGTCGAGGAGCTGCGCGGCGACCTTCACTGCCACACGATCGCCTCCGACGGCCGCAACACCGTCGCCGAGATGGCCGTAGTCGCCCAGGAACGCGGGTACGAGTACCTCGCGATCACCGACCACTCCGCCTCGCACGGGTTCGGCAACGACGTGCCCGACGACGAGCTGCGCCGCCAGATCGAGCGCGTGCGCACCGTCGACGCCCGCATGGACGGCTTCCATTTGCTCGCCGGCACCGAGGTCAACATCAACACGGACGGAAGCCTCGACTACCCCGACGAGCTTCTTGCCGAGCTCGACTGGGTGATCGCCTCGGTCCACACGTCCTTCCGCATCGGCGAGCGCGAGATGACCGACCGCATCTGCACCGCGCTCGAGCACCCGCTGGTCGACGCGCTCGGCCATCCGACGGGGCGGATGCTCGGTCGCCGAGGCCCGTACGACGTCGACATGCCGCGCGTCATCGAGTGTGCGGCGAGGACCGGGACGATGCTAGAGATCAACGCCAACCCCAACCGGCGCGACCTGAACGAGATACACGCGCGGGCGGCGGCGGCGGCGGGCGTTCCGATCCTCGTGGACTCAGACGCGCACGGCACCAACACCTTCCGCGTCGTTCGCTACGGGATCGCGACCGCACGGCGCGCGTGGCTGGAGGCCGGCGACGTCGCCAACACGCTGCCATGGGAGCAGTTTTCGCGGCTGCGTAAGCGCACCCGCGTGCGGTGAGCCGGGCTCAGCGGTCGCGCCGCTCGCGGGCGGCGTCGATGAGCGCGTCGCGCACGGCGAAGTAGGACCGCTTGGGCCGCAGGTCCGGTCCGAACAGGGTGGGCGACAGGTCGCTGCGGCCGAAGAGGCCGTTGAGCCACGAGCGCCGGTCCTCGAGGTCCCAGAAGGTGACGCCCGTGCAGCGGCGAACGGCCAGGCAGGAGTCGACCAGCGCGCGGATCCGGCGTCCCTGCTCGCGCGAGCGGTTGGGCGTACCGGGAAGGGTCGGCGCATCGATCTCGGTGAGCGAGACGCTCAGCCCCAGCGCGGCGAGCCTGCGCAGCGTGCGGCGCACCAGACTCGCCCGAGGTGCCACGGGCTGCAGCATGGGGGTGAACAGGTGGCCCTGGAGCGACACGCCATCGATCGGCACACCCTGCGCGACGAGCGACCGAGCCAGGCGAACGAGCGCCCCCGCCTTCGCCGCGTCGGTCTCGGTGAAGATCTCGTTGAGCCACAGCTCGCTGCGGGGCGCCGCCCTACGCGCGATCTTGAACACCTCCGCCATCCAGTCGGGACCGAGCACCCGGCTGAAGTGGTTCTCCTGGACCTTCGTGGTGTCGCCGAAGTACTGAAGCGGCTCGTTGATCGCGATCCAGCGGTCGATGGCGCCGTCGCCGTAACGGCGGGTGATGGTGCGCAGGTGGCGGTACATCACGCGCCGCAGCTTCCGCGGGTCGGTGATCCGCTTCACCCATGCCGGCGTCGACTGATAGAGGATCTGGTCCCAGACGAAGTGCGTCGCCGTCAGTTGGAGGTGGCGGCGACGCGCCCACGCGATCGACCGATCGGCGCCCGTGAAGTCCCACCGATCCGGGCTGGGATGGACGACGCTCCACAGCAGCGAGCCCTCGAGCGACATGGCGTCGAACTCGTGCGCGGCGAGGCGATCTTCGGCGCGGTCGCCGACCTCGTGGCCCACGCCGACACGGATCCCGGCCCGGGCTGCCGCGCAGCGCAGGGAGACCGGCCGCTCCCGGCACGACGGCGTGGAGAGCGCCTGCGCGGGTGCCGCGAGGAGTCCCGGCAGCAGCGCGGCGGCCAGAGCGGCGAGCAGGCATCGGTGAGTGACGGACATCGTCGGGTCCCAGCCTACGGAAGTACGGCACCGCGGAGGCCGCCCTTCACCGCGCCGCCGCCGGCCCCGTCGATGCCCGAACCTTCAGCTCGACGCATGTGGTGTCAAGCCGGGCCAGAGGGGCCCTGAGTAGCGCTTCAGTCGAGCAGGCGCGGCAGGAGCCGCTCGGCGACCAGCCGGTCGACCGCCTCGCGCCGCAGCGGAGCGATTGCCTCACGCGCTCGCTCCGCGTAGCCGGGCGCCGGGTCGTCGAGCGCCGTGCGGATCGCACCCGCGAGGTCTCCGGTGACCAGGCGCGGGTCGAGCGTGCGCGCGAGAGGCAGCGCGGCGTACGGGCCCGGCGCGGGGGTGGTGACCAGCGCCGCCCCGTCGGCCAGCGCCTCCAGCTGGGCGATCCCGTGGTCCTCGCGCCGCGGTGCGGTGACGTAGACGCGCGCGCGCCGCACGAGCGCGCGGTACTCGTCGGGCGCGAGCAAGCCGGCGAAGCGAACCCCCCGGGGCGCGTGATCCGCCCCGCCGCCCGGATACCGCCCCGCTCCGACCACGACGAGCTCCTCGCCCTCCCTGCGCGCGCCCGCCCAGGCGGCGAGCACGCGATCGAGGCCCTTCTTGCCGGCATGGGCGCCGTAGGTCAGGGCAGCGATGTCGCGTCCAGCGGCGGCAGGACCGGAGGGCTCGATCGCAACGGGGATGACGATCGCATCGGCGTGCGGGGAGGGCGCCTCGGCGAGGCCGCCCTCGTCCCAGGGCACCAGGAGTGGAGCCGCTCGCAGCAGACGGCGCTCCACCGGACGCTGCCAGACCCCGTGGCGGCCCGGCCGGTTGCCAGCCGCGGGGGCGTCGAAGCGGACGGCGCCCGGCCGCGGCCACAGCAGCGCGGCTGTGGTCGTCGAGTAGACCACGGCGCGGGGAGCATGCGCCGCGAGGCCCTCCGATGCGGCGACGCGGGCGTTGCGCGCATAGGCCAGGTCGCCCAGGGCCATCGTCCGCAGCGCCCGCGGCCGGCGCGCGCGAACCATGGCGACGGTCGCGCCCGCCCGGCGCATAGCCGCCGCGAGCTCGTCGTCGGCCCGGCGAAGGCCGGCCGTCGCACCGAGCGTGACGAGCAGTACGTCGGCTGGCATGCCCTGCCATTCTCACCGTTCGCCAGATGACGGGCACCTTCCTCAACGTCGGCACCGTCCTGGCCGGGACGCTGCTCGGGACGCTGGTCGGCCGGAGGATGCCCGCGAGCCTCCAGCAGCGGGTGATGGCGGGGCTTGGCCTGGTGACCTTGGTCATCGGCGTCGACCTCGCGCTGGCCTGGCGCGACACTAACCCCCTCTACGTGCTCGGCGGCGTCCTGCTCGGGGGGATCCTCGGCGAGGCGATCGGAGTCGAGCGCCGGCTGGAGGCGCTCGGCGACCGCATCCAGCGCGCAGTCCAGCGAACCGACCACTCCACGGTCAGCGAGGCCTTCGTGAGCGCGAGCCTGCTGTTCTGCGTCGGGCCGCTCACGGTCGTCGGCGCCATCCAGGACGGGCTGACCGGCGACTACGAGGCACTGGCGACCAAGGCGCTGCTCGACGGCTTCGCCTCGATCGCGCTGGCCGCGACACTCGGCTGGGGCGTCGGACTCGCGGCGCTCACGATCCTCGTCGTCCAGGGCGGGATCTCCTTGGGAGCCGGCCTCTTCGACAACGTCCTCGAGGGCGAGGCGCTCGACGCCGTGACCAGCGCCGGAGGCGTGCTGCTCATCGGGATCTCGCTCAAGCTGCTCGACCTCAAGGACGTGAAGGTGGGGAACTTCCTGCCGGCGCTGATCGTCGCCCCGGCGCTCGTGGGCGTCGTCTCGCTGGTGGATTAGGAGGGCTGGAAAGAAAGAGGTCCGCCGGCCGACACTTCCTCCTGCGTGCGCGGCGCGTGGCGCTCCATTCGCGCCGGGCTGGCGTGCGGTGCGTGTGCTGGGGCCGTTCGACACGCGCACGCGCCTCTACGCCGGGGCCAGCCGCGCCCACAGATCCGCGCCCGCCACCCGCGCGCCGGCGCGCGCTGCCCACTCGCCCTCGCTGCCGAACTCGTCGCGCCACGTCCACAACGGGCGCGTGAAGCGGTGCAGTGGGTGCTCGTCGGTCATGCCGATCGCCCCGTGCAGCTGATGGGCGATGCGTGCGATCTCCGTCGCCGCCTCCCCGGCGCGCGCCTTGGCGAGCGCGACCGCGAGCTCGGGGTCCTCGCCCCGCTCGACGGCGTCGAGCGCCGCGTCCGCGGCGGCGCGCGCTGACACGGCCTGGCCGGCGAGCACCGCGAGCTGCTGCTGGACGGCCTGGAAGCGCGCGAGCGGGCGCCCGAACTGCACGCGCGAGCGCACGTGGCCGACCGTCAGGTCGAGGATCGCCTCCGCCGCCTGCGCGATGAGGACCGCCCGGTCCAGCGCCCCACGCAGCGGCTCGGGGAGCGACGCGCCGCCGCCGGTCGGCGCGTCACCCGCCCGGTCGGCTCCGTCCGCCGATGCGGCCCCGTCCGCCGCCAGCACGAGCTCCCTCGCGACTATCCCTCGAAGGATCTCGGTCGTCCCACCGCGCAGCGTGAACCCCGGGGCGGCGAGCACGCCCTGCTCGAGCAGCTCGTCGAGCGCGCCGACCTCGCGCGAGGACAGCAGCGGGCGGACCGCCCTGATGGACTCGACCGCGTCGCGCTCGAAAGTCGTCCCGAGATCCTTGACCAGCGCCGCTTCGACCTCCGGCGCTCGCCCCTCGTCGAGCGCGACGGCCACGCTCAGCGACAGCCGCCGCAGGGCGACGAGCCGAGCGACCAGCGAGCCCAGGGTCGCGACCACGCGCGGGTCGTCGTCGGGGCGGGCCGTTGCCGCGAAGGCGGCCACGAGGGGAAAGCTCGAGAGGATCCGCTCGGGCCCGCTGCGCTCGTAGGCGAGCTCGGACACCACCTGGCGCCAGCCGGAGCCCTCCTCGCCGAGAAGCATCGCGTCGGGGACGAGCACCCCGTCGAGGCGCACCTCGTTCCACTGGTGCACGCCGTGCATGAGGTTGATCGGGCGCATGGCGATGCCGGGCGTGCGCAGGTCGACGATGAGCTGGGTTAGGCCGGCGTGCCGGTCCTCGGCCACCGGGCTCGTCCGGCAGAGGACTGTGAAGAAATCGGCCGCGTGCGCGCCGCCGGTCCACTTCTTCACTCCGTGGACGCGCCAGCCGCCGTCCACCCGCTCAGCTCGCGTGCTGACGGACGCGAGATCCGAGCCGCTTCCCTCCTCGCTCATGCCGATGGCGAACGAGCACTCGCCGCGAGCGATCGCGGGCAGGAGGCGCCGGCGTTGATCCTCCGTGCCGAACCGCAGCAGCGCGGGGCCCGTCTGGCGATCGGCGACCCAGTGCGCCGCGACGGGCGCCCCTGCGGCGAGCAGCTCCTCGGTCACCACGTAGCGTTCGAGTGCGCTGCGCTCGCCGCCTCCGTAGCGCGCCGGCCAGGTCATCCCGACCCAACCGCGCACGGCCAGGGCCCGGGTGAAGGCCGGGGACCATCCGCCCGCCGAGCCCCAGCAGTCACAGAGCGGGGCGAACGAACCTCGCGCGAGCTCGCCGGCGACGAACTCCCGCACCTCCCCGCGAAGCGCCGCGGCGCTGTCGGGGAGCCGCGCCGGCGGCAGGTCGAGCGCGCCCCGGGAGCTCACGATTCGCGGACCCTACCGCCGCCCCGTTACGGTTGCCCGGTGCCCTGGGTCGAGCGCGACGGAGTGCGCATCCACTATGAGTGCCACGGCGCGCCGGGGAACGGGCGCTCCGCCCTGCTGCTCAGCCACGGCTTCTCGGCCAGCGCCGAGATGTGGGCGCCCAACCTCCCGGCGCTCGCGGCGGACCGGCGGGTAGTGACCTGGGACCTGCGCGGCCACGGGCGCAGCGACGCGCCAGAGGACCAGTCGCTCTACAGCCATGAGCTGGCGATCGCGGACATGGCCGCGGTGCTTGACGCAGCGGGGGTCGAGCGCGCGGTCATCGCCGGGATGTCGCTCGGCGGCTACCTGTCGCTGGCCTTCCACCTGCGGCATCGCGAGCGCGTTGCGGCGCTCGTGCTCGTGGACACCGGGCCCGGCTACAGGCGCGACGGCGAGCGCCACGGCTGGAACGAGTTCGTCGAGCGCACGGCGGCCGATCTCGAGGCGCGCGGCCTCTCAGCGCTGCCCTCCAGCCCGGAGCGCGACGCGGGCGCGGACCCCGCCGCCCTCGCGCGTGCTGCCCGCGGCATCATGGCCCAGCGTGACGCCGCGGTGATCGAGTCGCTGCCCTCCGTGGGCGTGCCGGCGCTCGTCGTCGTGGGTGCGGACGACGCGCCGTTCGTCAGGGCGGCGGGCTACATGGCGACGACGATCCCCGCAGGCCGCCAGGTCGTGATCGAGCAGGCGGGCCACGCGCCCAACGTCGACCGCCCGGAGGTCTTCAACCGGGCAGTCCACGACTTCCTGGAGGCGCTGTGAGCGAGGTCACCGTGCAGGTCGGCGAGGACCACGTCGCCACCGTCGAGATCCACCGCCCGCCCGCCAACTACTTCGACGCCGACCTGATCGGCGCACTGGCCGACGCCTACGACGAGCTCGGCCTCCAGGCGCGCTGCCGGGCGATCCTCCTGTGCTCCGAGGGCCGTCACTTCTGTGCCGGCGCCCAGCTACGCGGCTCCGACCGCGCCGAGGGGCCACGGGAGACCGAGCGCCTCTACGAGCACGCGGCGCGCCTGTTCTCAGCCGAGCTGCCGGTGGTTGCCGCCATCCAGGGCGCGGCGATCGGGGGCGGCCTCGGCCTCGCGCTGTCGGCGGACCTGCGGGTCGCCGCGCCCGAGTCCCGCTTCGCCGCCAACTTCTCGCGGCTTGGCTTTCACCACGGCTTCGGGCTCACCGTGACCCTGCCCGCGGCAGTCGGGCACCAGAGCGCCCTCGACCTGCTCTACACCGGCCGCCGGGTCGGCGGCGAGGAGGCCTATCGGCTCGGGCTCTGCGACCGGCTGGTCGCGGCCGAGCGCCTGCGCGATGAGGCCCGGGCACTGGCGGCGGAGATCGCGGGCGCGGCCCCGCTCGCCGTGCGGGCCATCCGCCGGACGCAGCGGGGCCATCTTGCCGCGGAGGTGCGCGCAGCGACCGCGCACGAGCGCGCCGAGCAGGAGCGGCTCGTCGCCACCGCGGACTTCCAGGAGGGCGTGCGCGCAGCCGCCGAGCGGCGCGAGCCGCGGTTCGAGGGGCGCTAGAGCCTCCAGCGAGGCGGTGGCGCGGTAGGCGCGCGGCGTGTCGAACGGCATCGACGAGGGAGAGGGAGCCGCGCCCGAGCGCCCTAGCGCTGCGGGCGCGCCGCTCTGAAGCCCGGGGCGCGCACGAGCTTGATCCGGCTGACCGGCGAGGTCTCCGCGAGGTAGAAGCGCGCCCCGTCACGCTCCTCGATCGCCGTCACCGCCGACTCCTGGCGGCGCCAGGCGAGCGCCCAGATGATCGCGAAGCCGGCTGCGACGGCCGGCACCTGGGGCGCAACGAAGGCCAGGGCGCCCGCCGCCACGGTGGAGAGCAGCAGCGGCCACAGGCGGTTGAGGAGCACGCGGCCAGGGCGCACCTCGGGAAGCGTCGACTCGCTGCGGGCCTCGCTCAGCAGCCGCGCGATCGGCGGCGTGGTGCTCGCGCCGCGCCCGACGAGCGTTCCGTAGATGCCGGCCAGCGCCCACCAGCCCAGCGCCAGGAGAACGACGGTGGGGTTCTGGTCCGCCGTCGCCCCGGCCACGGTCACCGCCGCGAGCGCCGTGGCCGCCCCCGCGCTGGTCAGCACCGTCGCCTTGAGGAAGTCGGTGAAGGGCACCGGGTTGCTCGAGGTTCGGCTAGCGGGGCGCGGCGAGCGCCTCGAGCAGGGCGGCAACGCCGCCCGGCCCGTCCACGGTCACGTCGGCCTCGCGCTCGATGCCCGAGGGGGTCTCGTCCGAGCGCACCCCGACCAGTACGGCCTGCCCCAGCCGCCCGGCCGCCACGAGCTCGCGCAGGCCACGAAACGCGTCGAGGTCGGTCCTGTCGTCTCCCGCGTAGAGGGCGGCGTCGAGGTTGGCGTCCTGCAGCAGCTTGACGACCCCGGTTCCCTTGTCGAACCGGACGGGCGGCCGCACCTCGAGCACCTTGCGGCCCCAGTGCGGCGCCAGGCCCGCGCGTTCGGCATCGCCCGCGACCTCGGCCAGCGCTCCCTCCGAGGCGCGCTCGTCGGGAGTGCCGCGCCAGTGGAAGGCGACGATCGGCCCCTTGTCCTCGAGCCTGATGCGAAGCCGCTGCACCATGTCGTCGTCGACCCCCGCGGCGAAGCTGTGCACCCGGCGGATCCACGGCCCGAGCTCGGCGTCGGGCGCGGGCTCGACGCTCCCGCCTCGCAGCACCTCGGCGCCGTGATTGCCCACGTAGGTGATGGTGCCCAGCGAGACGATCTGGCGCGCCTCCGACGCCCTGCGCCCGCTGATGCAGGCCACCAGCCCGTAGCGGCGCGAGATCTCGATCAGCCTGGCGCGCGTGCGCTCGGGCACCGATGCGTCCTGGGCATGGCGCACGATCGGAGCGAGGGTGCCGTCGACGTCGAGCAGGACCGCCGCACGGGCCGGGTCGGCGGTCAACGGCACGATCGCCTCGGCGACGGTGGCGGCTTGAGGCACGCGCCCTAGTATGCCGCCATGCCCGCCGCCCGTACCTCGAAGCTGCTCGCGGTGGGGACGGCCGCCGGGGCGTTCAGCGGCCTCTTCGGCGTGGGCGGCGGCACGGTCATCGTGCCGCTCCTCGTGCTGTGGCTGGGCTACGGGGAGCGCGAGGCGGCCGGGACCTCGTTGACCGCGATCGTGATCATCGCCGCGGTGGCGGCGGCCGTTCAGGCGGCCTACGGGAACGTCCACGTGCCGGAGGCGCTGGTGGTCGGGCTCCCGGCGCTAGGCGGCGTCATGGCCGGCACCTGGGTGCAGCAGCGCATCCACACCGAGTGGATCAACTTCATCTTCGCCGCGCTGCTGCTCGGGATCGCCGTGGAGCTCATCCTCTGATGGACCTCGTCCTCGCCGGCCTGGTCGGCGTCCTGGCCGGCGTGACCGCAGGGCTGCTCGGTGTGGGAGGGGGGATCCTCTTCGTCCCGGCCCTCGCGATCATCCTCGGCCTCGGCCAGGTGGACGCGGAGGCCACGTCACTGCTGGCCATCATCCCCGTCTCGCTCCTCGGCGCGGTCCGGCAGCACGGCTACGGCAACGTGCGGGTGCGTGACGGGGTGATCATGGGCGCACTCTCGGCCGCCGGCGCGCTCGCGGGAGTCGCCGTCGCCAACGTGCTGCCCGAGCGCGCGCTGGAGATCGGCTTCGCCGGGCTCTCGCTCGTCATCGCGGCGCGGGTCTTCCACCGCGGTCTGGCTCAGCGGCGCGAGCGGCGCGCGGGCCCGGACTCCGGCGCTTGCGCTCAGCCCCCCGGTCGAGGTGGCCGGGGATAGACCGGCTGCTCGTAGCCCGGTCCCCCTTCCGGGCTCGGTTGGCCAGGCGCGACGCCGGCGTATCCCTGTCCTCCGCTGACCGCGATGCCTTCCTTGATCCGGCGCAGCTCGAAGTAGATGACCGCGGCCGCGAGCGCCCCCACCGGCGCGAGCAGGAGGTTCGGAATCAGCGAGCCGAGGAGCACCCCGAGGAAGCTCGAGCCGGCGACCGCGCGGACGATGAAGCTGATGATCGCGCTGACGATGGTGATCAGGACAAGCGTTCCGAAGACGGGCCATCCGTCCCCCTTGACCAGTTGCTGGCTGCGTCCGAAGGCAGCGCCGACCGTTGTTCCCTCGATCACGATCACCGGCGCGATGACCGCCCAGATGGTGATCAGGTAGAGGCCGGGCACGACCAGCAGGACGAGCCCGACGAGGATGCCCAGGCCGGCGAGGATGCCGGCGAGGATCAGCCTGCCCAGTCGGGGCCCGACCGAGCTGAACAACTCGCCGATGCTAGGCACGCCCGTGCCGGCGTGGACACGGTTGACCAACTCGATCACCATGCCCTGGTACCAGAACTGGGCCACGAACAAGACCGGCAGAGAGAGGATCAACAGGATGGGGCTGACGACGAGTAGCAGCGCGGTGACCACCGCTGCAGCGAGGAAGATGATCAGGGCGCTGCCGAGTAGCGGCCCGAGATGGGCCCTGTACATGTCGGCGATCGCCGTGAAGATCCGGCCGATATCGAGTCTTTCGCGCATGCCCGCAACGCTACGGGCACGCGACGCCGGAGGCAATCCATGACGCCGCTCGTGCAGCTCCGCTCTCCCTCGCGCGAGCTCGAGGCGACGCTCGTGCCCGCCGCGAACCTGGTCTGCGCCTCGCTGCGCCACCGCGGCGCCGAGCTGCTCGGGCAGCGCGACGGAGTGGAGGCTTACGTCGAGAGGAGCTCGACGATGGGCATCCCGCTGCTGCATCCGTGGGCCAACCGGCTTGCAGGACCGGCCTATCGCGTCTCGGGTAGCGAGGTGCGCTTCGATCCGGCCTCCCTGCTCATCACGCTCGATCCCGGGGGCCTGCCCATCCACGGCGTGGCGCCGCGACGCCTGCGCTGGGAGGTCGAAGAGCGCGAGCCCGACCGGCTGAGCGCCAGGCTGCGCTGGGAGGACGAGGACCTGCTCGCGATCTTCCCGTTCCGACACGAGCTCGTCACGAGCGTCGGACTGGGCGACGACGGACTCTCATACCGCACGACGCTGCGCCCCACCGGCGAGCAGCCGGTCCCGGTGGCCTTCGGCTATCACCCCTATCTCGTCCTCCCCGGGGTGCCGCGGGCGGAGTGGGGGATCGAGCTGCCCGTGACGCGGCGACTCGATCTGGACACTCACGGGCTCCCGACGGGCGAGGTCCGGGTGGTAGAGGAGTCGCCGGGCCCGTTGGGCGAGCGCACGTACGACGACGGCTACGTCGACGTCGCCCCCGGGGCGGCCTTCGTCCTCGCCGGCGGCGGCCGGCGGCTGGCGATCGTCTTCGGCGAGGGCTACCCTTGTGCCCAGGTCTACGCCCCGCCCGATCAGGATCTCATCGCCTACGAGCCGATGACCGCGCCGACCAACGCGCTGGTCACCGGTGACCGTCTGCCCTTCGCCGAACCCGGCGCCCAGTTCTCGGCCGACTTCCGCCTCGAGGTGAGCGCGACGGGCTGAGGGAGCGGCTGCGTCCGAGCGCCGGCGTACCGTCAGCCGGCTCTTGGCCACGACCGCCCTCGATCTCCCCGG
>JBBQNQ010000029.1:0-32471 GCA_038330095.1 Solirubrobacterales bacterium | reverse complement strand
GGGCGCGCTGCGCAGCGCGGCGGGCCACAGCCGGGCCGGGTCGGGGTCCAGGCCGAGGACGAGGTTGGACGCGCGCTCGTCCACCGCCGCGGCCAGGCGCCCGCCGAAGGGCGCCGGCCCGCTGTCCGCGGCGCTCTCCGGACGGCCAGCCGTCAGCGCTTGATCGCGTTCTTGAGGCCGGAGCCGGCGGTGAAGCGGGGGACCTTGGAGGCCGGGATCTGCATCCGCTCGCCGGTTCGCGGGTTGACGCCCTCGCGCGAGCCGCGCTCGGCCACGTGGAACTTGCCGAACCCGGAGAAGGTCACGTCGCTGCCGCGCTTGAGGGTGTCCGTGATGGTCTCGAGCATCGCGTCGACCACCTCGCTCGCCTGCTTGCGCGACAGGCCGTCCATCCGCTCCGATACGGCGTCGACGAATTCGGACTTCGTCACTTGGGCTCCTCCTTCGCTGTCGTTTGAGGGCGCGAAGCTACCAAGCTGCGCAGACGAACGGTATGCCCGGAGGGGTACAGAAATCGCATGGCAAAGCGGTATCTCGCGCGCAGAATCCGCGCTTTGCGGGTTTTCCGGACCGTGCGGCCGGCGGCAGGCGCTCCTAGGGGCGGCGCTGGTGACCCGATGGGCGGGCCTCCAGCAGGGCGTCGGCCGCCTCCACGAGGGGACGGGCCTCGTCGCCCTCGGCCTCCAGAGCTCGCGCGCGCCCGCCGTCGTCGTACAGGCGCACGCGCAGGACGAAGCGCTCGCGCCGGCGACGCAGCGAGCCGGCGACGTCCTGAGAGAGGCGGCGCTGCCTCATGCCGCGCGGGGCTCGGGAAGCCCGTCGAGGATTGCGCGCAGGTCGTAGAGCATCAGGGAGGGCAGCGACGGCGGATCGACCACGGCGACGATGGCCCGCCCGCCGCTACGCACCCCGTAGACGGCGCCGCGCGGGTCGGCGATCTCCACCGCGGCGGAGTCGGTGGCGCGCATGAGCGCGGCCGCCGGCTCGGCCAGGTCCTCGCTGCCGGCGAGCAGCCGGCCCTCCGCATCGAGGACCACCGCGTCGCGCACGCCGCGGGCGAGCTCGTGCAGCCGCTCGAGGGCGAGATCGGGCGTGGACTCCATCTAGGCCAGAATAGGCGGTCGTGCCGCTGTCAAGGATTGCCTGGCTGGTGACCGTGGTCGCCTGCCTCATCGCCACCGCCCTGCTCCTGATCTCGGCGTACTACGGCTATGCCGTGGTCGTCGCCGCGGTGGCCGCGTCGGCGGCGATCAACCTGCGCTGACCCCCCGCCCGGCTGCGCGTCCCGCAGCCGGGATCTCGGTTCCCGGGCGCACCCGGTCCTCGGGCTCCAGGTGGATGAGAACGTCGGCGTTGCGCAGGCGCGCTGAGATCTCGTCCTGGAGCTCGTGAGCGGTCGTATGGGCGTCCTCGAGCGTCGTCCCCGCGCGGAACTGCACGTGCAGGTCGACGTAGCGGTGGGCGCCACCGCGGCGGGTGCGCAGCCCGTGGAAGCCGGCGACCCCACGGGGTCCGAAGGTCCGCACGGCGTCGCGGATGGCCTCTCGCTCCTCCTCGGGAAGGGCCTCGTCGACGAGCACGCGCGAGGAGCGGGTCACCAGGCGCAGGCCGGCGAAGACGATCGCGCCCGCGACGGCCAGGGCGACGGCGGGGTCGATCCACTCGGCGCCAGTCACCTGGACCAGGATCAGGCCGGCGAGGACGCCGAAGGAGGTGAACGCGTCGGTGCGCAGGTGGGCGGCGTCGCCCTCCAGCGCCGCGGACTCGGTCTGGCGCGCGCGGCGGGCGATCAGGGCGGAGACGCAGAGGTTCGTCACCGCGCTGAAGGCGATCACGGCTATGCCGAAGCCCAGGGAGTCGACCGTTGAGCCGACGATCAGGCGCCGAGTGGCCTCGACGATGATGATCCCGGAGCCGACGAGGATGAGCATGCCCTCGATCGCGGCGGCGAGGTTCTCGATCTTGTAGTGGCCGTAGCGGTGTTCCTCGTCGGCCGGCTCGTCGGCCTTGCGCACGGAGACGAAGGCGATGATCGAGGCGACGAGGTCGATGCTCGAGTGGATCGCCTCGGTGACGATCGCCACCGAGCCGGTGATCACGCCCGCTATGAGCTTGAGGACGATGAGCGCCGTGTTGGAGGCGATCGACAGGGCGGCCGCGCGGTCCTTGCGCGGCGCCGCCGCCGGGGCGGTTACCGACCTAGCCATGCGCGCAGGGCGCGAGCCGCCCGGCCCCGGTGGCTGATCGCGTCCTTCTCGGCGTCGGAGAGCTCCGCCATAGTGCGCCTGCCGTCGCCGTCGTCGGGCAGGAAGACCGGGTCGTACCCGAAACCGCCCTCGCCGAGGGCGTCCGGCGCCATGCGGCCCGCGCACTCGCCCTCGAAGACCCGCTCCTCGCCGTTCCGGGGGTCGAAGTAGGCGAGCGCGCACACGTAGCGCAGGCCGCTGCCCACCGGCGCCTGCGCGCGCAGCTTCTGGAGGTTCTCCTCGTCGGAGGCGTCTTCGCCGGCGTAGCGGGCCGAGCGCACGCCGGGCGCGCCGTCCAGCGCCTGCGCCTCGATGCCCGAGTCGTCGGCGATCGCCGGCCGGCCGGTCGCCCGCGCCGCGACCTGCGCCTTCACGCGCGCGTTCTCCGCGAAGGTGGCGCCGGTCTCGGGCGGGAGCACCACGCCCGCGGGCAGCCCCTCTACCGCGACCGGCGCGAGCAGCCGCGCGAGCTCGCGGCGCTTGTGGGAGTTCGCGCTCGCCAGCACGAGCCCATCCGCGCCGTCGGGCTCCTCAGGCGGAGCCATCCTCGACCGCCCCGCCCTGCAGTGCGCGCAGCGACTCGATGCCGCTCGCCGCGAGCCCGAGGAGGTCGTCGAGGTGGGCCCGCGAGAGCGGTGTGCGCTCAGCCGTCGCCTGGACCTCGACGAGACCGCCCTCGCCGGTCATGACGACGTTGGCGTCGACCTCCGCCGACGAGTCCTCCACGTAGTCCAGGTCGAGAACCGGCGTGCCCTCGACGATCCCGCACGACACCGCGGCGACCGAGCCGTCGAGCGGCGAGCCCCGAAGCTTCCCGTCGGCGATCAGGCGCTGCACGGCAAGCTGCAGGGCGACGTACGCGCCCGTGATCGCCGCGCAGCGGGTGCCCCCGTCAGCCTGCAGCACGTCGCAGTCGAGGTAGATCGTGCGCTCGCCGAGCGCCTGGAAGTCGACGACCCCGCGCACCGCCCGGCCGATCAGCCGCTGGATCTCGACCGTGCGCCCGTCCGGCCGTCCCCGCGAGACGTCGCGCTGCTTGCGGTCGGTGGTCGAGGCGGGAAGCATCCCGTACTCCGCGGTGACCCATCCGCGACCCTGGCCGCTCATCCACCGGGGCACGCTCTCCTGGGCGCTGGCCGTGCAGATCACCCGCGTCTCGCCTACCGAGATCAGCGCGGAGCCCGTGGCCGTGCGGACGAACCCCGGCTCGATCGTGGTCGGGCGCAGCTCGTCGGCGGCCCGCCCGTCATGGCGGCTCACGCCGCCACCCTCGCGCCCAGCTCGACCTGCTCCACTTCGCCCAGCGGCAGCTGCAGGAACCGCGTGCCCAGCGCGCGGAAGGTCTCCACGTCGCCGGTGCACAAGAAGCGGTAGTCGCCCTCGCCTTCGCGGGGGCTCTCGAGGCCGCGGCTGGCCAGCGCGTGCTCTACGCGTCGCGCCACGGCCGAGCCCGAGAGCACGAGCTCGACGTCGCGACCCAGCGCGCGCTGGAGCATCGGAGCGACGAGCGGGTAGTGGGTGCAGCCGAGGATGACCGTGTCGACCTCTGCCTCGCGCAGCGGCGTGCAGTAGGAGCGAACGGTGTCGACGACCCGCTGGTCGAACGGGAAGCCCCCCTGGATGATCGGCGCGAGGTCGGGGCAGGGGACGCTCACCAGGCGCACGAGCGGATCGGCGGAGTTGATCGCGCGGTCGTAGGCCCCGCTGGACACCGTGGCCGGCGTAGCGAGAAGGCCGATGCGCCCGGTCCGGGTCGCGGCGACCGCGAGCACCGACTCGGGCGAGACGACGCCGACGACGTCGATCGGAAGCGTGCGCTCGGCGACGTGGGCCTGGAGCGCTCCAAGCGCGGCGGCGGTGGCGGAGTTGCAGGCCACCACGAGCAGCTTCGCACCGGCCTCGACCAGCCGGTCGCCGATCTCCAGGCTGAAGCGCTCGAGCTCCCCCGGGGTGCGATTGCCGTAGGGGAAGCGCGCGGTGTCCCCGAGATACACGAAGTCCTCGTGGGGCACCGCGACGAGCAGCTCGTGGAGCACCGTCAACCCGCCCACCCCGGAGTCGAAGACCCCGATCGGGCGCAGCCGAGGATCCGAGGAGCTCACGGCCCGCATGGTGTCAGACGGGCCAGCCGGGGGCCCGGGGGCGAGCCGTGGCCAGAAGGCCGCGAGCGTGGCTGAGACGGTCACGCGATGGGCCAGGGGGCGGGCGGGCGGAACCTCCCGCCCTGCCCGCCTGCCCGGGGTCACTTGGTCTTGCCGAGGTCACCGCTCGCCGACTTGAGCTTGTTGACGATCGTCGACGCGAGCTCGAATGTCCCGATCTTCGAGCTCTTGGTCGCCGTGACCACGCCGGCCAGGACCACCGCGACCAGCAGGATCAGGGCGACGTACTCGACCGTGCCCTGTCCCCGCTCGGCCCTCAGCGCCTGCGCCATCGCGGCGTGGATCCGCCCCATCATCCGATAGCCCATCCCTTCCTCCTCCGGTCGCCGACTTGTCTTGCGGCGAGTCTGCGCTGCAACCCGTCAACGGGCTACGCGCGTTTGTCAACGAGCTGCGCAGGAACCGCAACGCGAGGGCGCCGGGCGGCGTTCAGGGGGAATGACAGGCAGCAGGGCTATCCTTACTCGCCGCCTCGGTGCGCCGCCCTACGGTCCCGCGCGGAGGCGCCGTCTCAGCATGAGCGGGCTTCTCGAACGCATCTTCCCTCGCAGGAACGCCTCCGGCGGCTCGTCGGGACCGGCTGAGCATCCGCGCGATCAATACGGCGCCGGACCCTCGGAGGCTCCGCCGGCCGACTCGGCCGAGGAGGCCCGGATCGCACAAGGCTGGGACGCGGATGCGTCCACGAACCAGACCGGGGTGCTCGCACCGCTCCACGGGGCCGCCGACGCTCCACCGGAAGGACAGACCGCGCAGATGCCGGCGGCGACCGACGAGCCCGGGGCCGGGCAGTCGGCCCTCGCCGGATCGGGTAAGCCGACAGACGCGGGAATCCCCGCCTCCCCGGGGTTCGGGGCGCGAGCCCGGTTGCGACGCCGGCTGCGGTACCTGCGCAAGCTGCGCGAGCTGCTCTTGCGCGACCTCGGCGGCTTCGTCTTCGATCAGCGGCGCTTCGGGCGCTCGCGCGAGGACATCGTCGAGGCGAAGGCCGGGCAGCTGGCGGCGATCGACGGCGAGATCCGCGCGCTGGAGCGCACGTTGGACGACCACCGCCTGCTGGAGCTGCGCGAGCCCGGCGTGGGCGGCGTGTGCGAGCGCTGCGGAAGCTTCTTCCCCAGCACGGCGAGCTTCTGCTCGGAGTGCGGGGCCCCGGTCACGGCGCGCAAGAGCCTCGCGGACGAAGCTGCCGAGCAGCCCGCGCTCCCGGGCGCCGGACCACCGCTCGGCGCGCCGACGGCCGAAGGGCCCGGGGGCGACCTGTGGTCCCGCTCCCACGCCGCGCACCAGGTGACCCCGCCGGAGGGCTTTCAGCCGGTGGACCAGGTGACACCGCCGGAGGGCTTCCCCGCCGTGGACGCGAGCCCCGCAGAGGCCGACGCGCCCCCTCCCCCCGCCGCCGAGGCGGGCAACGGGACCCAGGCCGGTGAGGCGGGCCTCTCGCTCCCCGGCGGGGTCCAGAGGCCCGATGACGACGCCGCCGAGCCGCCGTCGCTGTCGTCCGGCGACCCGCTTCAGCAGCGATGACCGCGACCCAGGCGGCGCCGGAGGGCGTCGTCCATTGCCCGCAGTGCGGGAGCCAGCTCTCCGACGACCAGGATTGGTGCTTGAGCTGCGGTCGTGGCGCCACGACGCAGGTCCTGGCGACGAGGCACTGGCGGATCCCCATCGCGGTGCTCGCGGTGCTGCTCGCCCTCGCCGGCGCCGGGGTAGGGGTCCTGTTCGTCGCGCTCAGCGGAGAGGGTCAGCGGGTCGTGACCACCGGCGAGCTCACCACGACGGTGACTGTCACCCAGCCCGCCGCCGCCGCTCCTGCCCCGGCCCCGTCCACCCCGACGACACCCGGCGCCACCACCCCGACCACATCCACCACGTCCGCCGCCCCGCCCGCGTCCACCGCACCCACCCCGACGCCGAAGGCGGGCGATTAGCCCCGGCCATGCGTGAGGGCCCGCTGAGCTCGCGGCCGAAGGGGTCGAGCATGCACTTGAGCCCGATATAGGGGCTCAACGTCGATCTCGCGGCACCGCCCTCGCCTCGCCGCCGGTTCCCTGCACCCCCTCCCCCGACGCCGTTACGTCCCGAGCCCGGCGAACTCGAAGCGCGTGCCGACGCAGTTCTGGATGAACGCCTCGGGGAACCGGGCGGCGAGCGCGTGGGTGGCCCGCCAGCCGGTGCAATGCGCGGGCACGAGGAACTCCGGGGAGAAGGCGTCCAGCGCTTCGCAGGTCGGCCCGATGATCGGTTCGAACGCCGGCCCGCTGAGGTGGAAGCCTCCCAGGACAGCATGGATCCGGTTCTCGCCGGTGAGCTTCCGCACGTAGGACAGGATGTTGACGATGCCGGAGTGCCCGCAGCCGGTCAGGACGACCAGACCGCGCCCGCGCACCATCGCAACGAGGGCCTGATCGTCGAGGATCAGCGGGTCGGGTTGCCACGCGCCATTCCGGTGGGCCTCGTGCCCGGGGAACCCGCGTTCGAATTGCGTGTTCCGGTCGACCTCGCCGGTCACCAACAGCGAGCCGTCGAGCAGGAAGGACGGCTGGCGCTGCTCGACGATGTCGAAGCCCGCGCCCTGCAGTGCGTTCTTGCTCGTCGTGGGAAGCTCGACCGGGTGACGTCCAGGGAACGCGAGGCGACGACGAGTCCAGAACTCCGGGTGGATCAGGACGGGCATGTTCGCGCGCCCGAGTTGGCCCACTAACCCGTCCATGCCGGTGACGTGATCCCAATGACCGTGGCTGAGCACGATGATGTCGATGTCACGAGGGGACAGGTCGAGCCGGCGCATGTTCTCCACGAGGCCGTCTGGTGTCCGCCCGGCGTCGAAGAGAACGCGGGTCTCCCGGTCGCCCTTTGCGACTGTCACGAGCACGGAGAACCCGTGTTCGGCGCGCAGCGCGTCATCGGTGTCGCCACCTGCGAGGAGAGGTGCCGGCGTCCGTGGCGCGGCCGCCAGCGAGGGCCGCTTCGCCGGACCTTGGTCGGCGAGCAGCGAGTCGGTCACGTTGTCCACGAGCGTGGTCACCGTGATCCCGTCGACTGGCTCGAGCGGGATCGCCTCCATTCTCTGCAGCTTGCCCCAACCACCCCGAGGGAGCAAGGGGGGCTCACCAACCCTATGCAGGCGAGAGCTGCGGCCAGTCCCGCGCGACCCGCATCAGCGCCTCGCGCGCGATGGGGTGGACATCGGCCTCCAGCGCGCTCGGCTCGGCGAGGCCGGAGCCCACCTGCCCGAGCTCCTCCATGGTCGCGACCACCGAGCGCGCGAGGGCCGCCAGGTCGTAGCCGCCTTCGAGCACCGCCCCCACCGGCACGCCCAGTGCATCAGCGGCCCGGCGCACCGAGCGCGTCATCGCCCGGTAGCCGTCCTCTGTGACCTCGCAGCCGGCGAGCGGGTCGTCGCGGTGGGCGTCGAAGCCCGCGGAGAGCAGCACGAGCCCGGGGCGGTAGGCGCGCAGCAGCGGCACCACGACGTGCGCCACCAGCGACACGAACACGGCGTCGCCTGAGCCGTCGGGCACCGGAAGGTTCACGGTGAACCCCTCCCCCGCGCCGCTCCCGACGTCGCGTGAGGACCCCGTTCCGGGATACAGCGGCCACTGGTGAATGGAGACGAACAGGACCTGGTCGCTCGCGTGGAAGATCGCGTTGGTGCCGTTGCCGTGGTGAACGTCCCAGTCGAGGATCAGCACGCGCTCGGCCTCGTGTAGGTCGAGCGCGTGGCGCGCCGCCACGGCCACGTTGTTGAACAGGCAGAAGCCCATCGCCCGCGCGGCCTCAGCGTGGTGGCCGGGCGGCCGGGCGACCGAGATCCCGGCCGGGGCCGACCCCTGCAGCAACCGGTCCACGAGCTCCACGGCGCCGCCCGCCGCGTGGAGGGCGGCCTCCCACGATCCCCGGCTCGTCACCGTGTCGAGGTCGATCGCCCCGCCGCCGCGTTCACTCAACGCCCGGATCGCCTCGACGTGGCCCGCCGGATGAACCCGCAGCAGGTCCTCCTGCGCCGCGGGATCCGACTGCACGCGCTGGAAGCCCAGCCAGCCACGCCGCTCGAGCTCCGCCTCGATCGCGACGATGCGCTCGGGCCGCTCGGGATGCCCGCCGCCCGTGTCGTGGTCGAGCGCGGAAGGGTGGCTGAGGAAGACCGGAGGGGCCGCCACCGCGCGCTCCGGGCCGGGGGACATGCGGTTACCGTAGCCCCGATGGCGACCGGCTACCCCACGCGGGCCGACCTGACAGTGGTCGGCGCGGGCGCCGCCGGTCTGTACGCCGCACTGTGCGCCGCACGCGAGGGGGCCACCGTCGCCCTGGTCTCGGCCACCCCGCTCGCCGCCTCCGCGAGCTACTGGGCGCAGGGAGGCCTGGCGGCCGCACTGGCCGCCGAGGACTCACCCGACCGCCACTACGACGACACCGTCAAGGCGGGTCGCGGCGCGGTCCGCCGCTCGGCTGCGCGTGTCCTGTGCGGGGAGGCGCCGGCCCGCGCCCGCGATCTCGAGCAGCTCGGCGTGCACTTCGACGCCGACCGTCGCGGCGCGCTGGTCCTCGGGCTGGAGGGAGGGCACTCGATCCGCCGCATCGTCCACGCCGGCGGCAGCGCCACGGGCCGGCGCATCACCCGCGACCTCTCCGCGCTCGTAGCCGAGGAACCCCGGGTGGCGGTGCTCGAGGGGCACCGCGCCACGCGCCTGCTCGTGGCGGACGGTGCCCGCTGCGTAGGGGTCGCCACGGCCGAGGGGCCACAGGTCCGCTCGCGCGCGGTGATCCTCGCCACCGGCGGCGCCGCCGCGCTGTGGGCGCGCACCACCAACCCGCCGGGGACGATCGGCGGAGGGATGCTCCTCGCCCACGCCGCCGGCGCCGCGCTCGCGGACCTGGAGCTGGTCCAGTTCCACCCCACCGCCGTGGTCGCGGACGAGCCGCTCGACGGATTCCTGGTCACCGAGGCGATCCGGGGCGAGGGCGCCCGCCTGCTCGACGGCGCCGGCGAGCGCTTCGTCGACGAGCTGGCACCGCGCGACGAGGTCGCCCTCGCGATCCAGGTGCGGCTGCGCGAGAGCGGGACGCCGGCGGTGATGCTCGACATGCGCGAGGTCGACCCGACCCACTTTCCCAACGTCGTCGCCACGCTGCGCCAGGGCGGCATCGATCCCGTACGCAAGCTGGTCCCGGTCGCGCCTGCCGCCCACTACGTGATGGGCGGGATTGCCACCGACCTCGATGGAGCGTCGACGCTCCCCGGTCTGTACGCGGTCGGCGAGTGCGCGTGCACGGGCCTGCACGGAGCCAACCGGCTGGCGTCCAACTCCCTCAGCGAATGCTTCGTCTTCGGCCAGCGCGCGGCGCGCCGCGCACTGGAGCAGTTCGCCCCCGAGCCGAGCGGGGGTCCCGTCCAAGAGCGGGGGATCGGCGGCTCCCCGGTTCCCTCGGAGGGCACCAGGGCCGCGCTTTGGCGCCACGCCGGGCTCGAACGCGACGCGGAAGGGCTTGCACGGCTGCTCGAGGACCCGCACCCGCTCGCCCGCGTGGTCGGTGCATGCGCCCTGACGCGTGAGGAGAGCCGTGGCGCCCATCGGCGGGCCGACGCGCCGACCACGGACCCCGCGCTCGACGAGCGCCATGTGGTCGTCGCCCCGGGGGCGTCGCCGGCCTTCGAGCACTGGTCCTGACGCGCCCTCTCGCGCGCCTTAACACCGAATTAACGTCCAAAACGTTTCTAGCTTCACAAGCACTCCGCATACTGCTCGCGCCCGTGCCAGAGGGACGAGCCCGAAAGGGGTCGATCGAGGGAACGAGAAGGGAGGGACGGGGCATGTACCAGTTCAGCCGGGGCATCTATCGCGAGCTCGCGCCGGACATCCTGGAAGTCC
Organism: Solirubrobacterales bacterium; assembly: GCA_038330095.1. GTDB lineage: Bacteria > Actinomycetota > Thermoleophilia > Solirubrobacterales > Solirubrobacteraceae > JBBPZA01. Next base: position 22,193 of record JBBQNQ010000029.1, on the reverse strand, counting down.
GGCTCGCGGCGGACGATCCAGCGGCGCACTGCGCCGTGCTCAAGCGCTGCGAGTCCGCCGTCGAGCGCCTCGCGTTCGACCGTCACTACTTCGCGCGCCCGACGCGGACGCTGTTCAACGACATCCGCATCTACTTCCCGCTGAGCGCTCAGCGGCGGGTGTGGACGGTCGTGGAGCGCTACATGGGCGCCGCCGAGGAGTGGCTCGACGCCCAGCCGCGCCAGGGATATGACATCGAGGGCAACCCACTGCAGTGCCGTGCCACGACGCGCAAGGGCACGGCCTGCCAGCGCATGCCCCTCCCCCAGAACGGCTACTGCCCCTCCCACCAGCACCTCGCCGAGACCGAGGCCCTGGAGCTCGAGGCGATGGAGGCGGCGCTCGCCGCCTGAGCGTCCGCCCGGTGCGAGCGCGCCGGCGAACGGCATCGGGCGAGGGAGAGGTAGGTGCGCCTCCCTCCAGTGTGGTCAAGGGACCTCTCGTGGCCCAGAGAGAGTCGAGATGGCGGTTGACCACACGTGGGATGACCGAAGTGCCCCTTCGCCGGCCGACGGCGTACGAGCGGTCACTTAGCCACACGCTCGCCCCTCCCCCTCCCCCTCCCTGACCCGACGCCTTTCGAACCGCCGGCGAACGGCGTACTAGCCTTCGCCGCATGGAGCGCGTCGGCTTCGTCGGCCTGGGGATCATGGGGTCCCGCATGGCGGCCAACCTTCGCCGGGCCGGCCTGCAGCTGACGGTCTTCAACCGTACGCGCGAGACGGCCGAGCGCTGGGCGCAGGAGCACGGCGCGCGCGTCGCCGGCAGCCCCGCCGAGGTCGCCGCCGAATGCGAGGCGGTGGTCACGATGGTCGTGGATGGAGCGCAGGTCGAGCACGTGCTGCTCGGCCCCGGCGGCGTCGCCGAAGGCGCGAGCGAGGGGCTGCTGTGCGTGGACTGCTCGACGATCGCCCCCCTCGACACGCGGCGGATCGGCGACGCGCTGGGGCAGGCGGGAGTCCGCATGGTCGACGCCCCGGTCACCGGCTCGGCGCCCAAGGCACAGGACGGCACGCTCACGATCATGGTCGGAGGCGAGGGCGGCGACGTTGCGCGAGCCCGCCCGCTACTGGAGGCGATGGGCGAGCTGATCGTCCACGTCGGCCCTCTGGGGCAGGGCGAGATGCTCAAGCTCATAAACAACGCGGTGGCGGCCATCAACTGCGCGGTGGTCGGCGAGGCGCTGCTCGTGGCCAATCAGACCGGCGTGCCGCTCGACGCCCTGCAGCAGGTGATGGGGGCCGGCTCGGGGGCCTCGGCCATGCTCGCGCTCAAGGCCGGACCGATGCGCGAGCACGACTACACGACGCTGTTCAAGCTCGACCACATGCTCAAGGACGTGCGGCTGTGCCTGGACGAGGCGCTCCGGGCTGGAGTCCCCTTCGTCCATGCCGCGCAGGTCCGCGAGCTGCTCAGCGGGGCGGCCGGCCGGGGGCTCGGCGAGGCCGACTTCGCCGCTCTGATCGAGGTCCTGGAGGGCACGGCCGGCACGCGGCTGTAAACGATTGCCGAGGTTCCCGCGGATTTGCGGGGGATTTTGGAAATCGATCCTTGTTTGCATAGAATGCCGCCTCCCGCTGCGGTATCCCGCGGACGATCACTCGGACGCGGCGACGGGCGGGCTAGGTAGGTCAAGAAGATTCTCTTTACAGGTTCTATGCCAATCGCGTTCAAAGAATGGGCTGTAACGGTGCGCGCGCTCGCCGAGGGCGAGCAGCTGCTGACCCTGCGCAAGGGGGGGATCCGGGAGACGAGCAAGCACTTCCGCCTCGACCATCAGCGCTTCTTCCTCTACCCGACGTTCGACCACCAGCGCGACGACCTCGTCCGCGAGTCGCACATCCCCGAGCTCCAGCGCGCGCTCGAGGAGGGTGTGTGGCCCGACGGCGAGCCGCCGCTGGAGGCGCTCGCCGTCGAAGGAGGCATCCCCCAGCCCGATCGCGTGCGCATCCGCGCGTGGGCCGAGGTGGCCGCCCACTACACGGTCACCGACCAGCGGTGCGTGGACGCGCTTTCGCCGTTCTACGTATGGACCACGGACTACGCGCAGAAGCGGCTGGCCTGGAAGCGCCGTCACCCGCTACACGTGCTGGTGCTGCGCACCTACCGCATCCCGCGGCCGGTGACCGTCAGGGTGCGGGACGAGTACGGCGGGTGTCGCTCCTGGCTCGAGCTTCACCGCGAGCTTCCCTTCGAGGGCACCCCGGTGCTCTCCGATGAGGAGTTCGAGCGCGCGACCGAGGAGATCGCCGGCATCGCCTCGGACTCGCTTCCCGTCGCCGTCTGACGCCGCTCAGCCCGCCGGCATGGACGTCCTGCTCAGCAGGGCGCGGCGGGCTCTGTGCCTCGGCATCGGCGGAGGCGGCGACGTCGTTGGGGCGCTTGCCGTAGCCCAGGCAGCCAAGGCCCACGGCACCCAGTTCGTCGTGGGCGGCATGACCTGGGAGCGCCTGCCCATCGACCCGGCGCCCGGACCGCGCCGCCTCGACGAGATCGAGGGCGCCGAGCGCCTCAACGCCGCCGTCGCGCTCGCCGGGCCCCACACGCGCGGCCCGGGAGGGTTCCGCTTCGCGGAGTCGCGCATGGCCGAGTCGCTCGGAGAGCCCGTGGTGCTGGTCGATCCCAATCCCGGGCCCCGCGCGGTCGGGGACGCGCTCGCGGACGCCGCCCTTCGGCTGGGCTGCGACCTGGTCGTGCTGGTCGACGTCGGGGGCGACGTGCTGGCCCACGGAGACGAGCCGGGGCTCGCGAGCCCGCTGTGCGACGCGACCGTCCTGGCGAGCGCCGAACGGTTGACCGCCGCCGGGCTCGCGGTCGCCGGCGCGTTGTTCGGACCGTGCTGCGACGGTGAGCTCACCCAGCCCGAGCTCCTGGCGCGGCTCGCCGAGGTCGCCGCCGCCGGAGGCCTGCTGGGGGCGTGGGGGCTCACGCCGGAGGCGCTCGAGCGAGTCGAACGGGCCGCCGCCGAGATCCCCACCGAGGCAAGCGCTCAGGCGCTGGCCTGCGCCCGCGGCGCGCTCGGCGACGCGGCGATCCGCGGCGGCCTGCGAAGCGTGCCGCGCTCGCCGCTGGGCGCTCTGACCTTCTTCTTCGATCCGGCGACGGCGATCGCCTCCGCGGCACGGACGGCCCGCGCGGTGGTCGGTGCACGCGACCTTCGCGACGCGGATGCGCGCCTCGAGGCAATGGGGGCTCCGAGCGAGCTGCGCCTCGAGCTGAAGCGAGCTTCGACCTGCGTCGCAGCCGAGCGGTAGGGTTCGCGGCGCGCCGCCGGAGGCGGCCCGGGTAGAGGAGGAGGCTCGATGAGGAAGATCGTCACCGCACTGGTCGCGGTCGCCGCACTCGCCGCGGCGGGTGCCGCCCAGGGCGCGCCCGCGCCACAGCCCTACGCGACCAACGACGGTCGCGGGTTCCGTGACGTCCTTCCCCCCGGCACCGACGGCGTGGCGACGCTCACCGAGATCCTGAACTTCCTGAGCACCGGTCAGCGGCCCCCGCACAACGCCGACCAGCTCCCGCTGTACCGCGACCTGCTCTACGCCGCTCCCGGCCTGAGCGCCCAGGGCCTGCGCAGCTACTTCAAGGACTCCACGTTCGGCGTGCGCAGCGGCGACGTCGCCCGCACCTACAGCCCCCGCAAGGACGTGACGATCGTGCGTGACAAGGGCTTCGGCGTACCGCACGTCTACGGCTCCACGCGCGACGGCGCGATGTTCGGAACGGGCTACGTCACCGCGGAGGATCGCCTGTTCTTCATCGACGTCCTGCGCCACGTCGGCCGCGCGCAGCTGACGTCGTTTGCCGGCGGGGCCGAGGGCAACCGCGAGTTCGAGCGCGACCAGTGGCGGGCCGCCCCCTACACCGAGGCCGACCTCCAGCGCCAGATCGACCAGTTCCCGCGGGCCGGCGCTCAGGGCCGGCGGCTCAAGCGCGACCTCGACAACTACGTCGCCGGGATCAACCAGTACATCGCCGAGGCCAAGGTCGACCCCTCCAAGCAGCCGGGAGAGTACGTCGCCATCGGCCAGCCCCTGCGGCCGTGGAAGGAGACCGACACCGTCGCGGTCGCGTCGCTGGTCGGCGGGATCTTCGGCCAGGGCGGAGGCGGCGAGCTCCAGCAGGCCCAGCTCCTGCAGGCCTTCCGCAAGCGCTTCGGCGCCCGCCTCGGGCAGCGCCTGTGGCTTGACTTCCGCTCGCCCGAGGACCCCGAGGCCCCGACCACCGTGCGCGGCACCAGGTTCTCCTACGAGGCGCCTCCGCCGCGCGTTACGCCCGGCAGCGTCGCGATGCCCGACCGCGGCTCGGTGAAGCCGCTCTCGGTCGTCGAGTCGAGCTCGGGCGGGGCTGCCGCCCGGCGCGCGACGAGCGGCCTGCTTCCGCGCTCCTCGCTTCCCGCGGCGCAGTCCAATGCGCTCGTCGTCTCCAGCCGCAAATCGTCCTCGAGGCGCCCGCTCGCCGTCTTCGGCCCGCAGGTCGGCTACTTCTCGCCGCAGATCCTGATGGAGCAGGACGTCCACGCGCCGGACCTCGACGCGCGCGGCGCCGCCTTCCCCGGCGTGAACCTCTACGTCGAGCTCGGGCGCGGGCGCGACTACTCATGGAGCGCCACCTCCGCCGGCCAGGACATCATCGACGAGTACGCCGTGCCGCTGTGCGAGCCGGGCGGCGGCAAGGCGACGACCGCGTCGATGGGCTACCGCTTCCGCGGCAAGTGCCTGCGCATCGAGGTCCTTCGCAGGCGCAACGCGTGGACGCCGAACGCCGGCGACCCCACGCCGGCGGGCTCGGAGACCCTGGTCGCCCAGCGCACGCGCTACGGCGTGGTCATCGCGCGGGCGACGATCTCCGGCAAGCCCGTCGCCTACACGTCGCTGCGCTCGACCTACCGCCACGAGGTCGACTCCGCCCTGGGCTTCTCGGACTTCAACACCCCGAGCAAGATCCGGGGCCCGCGCGACTTCCAGCGCGCCGCCTCCAAGATCGGCTACACCTTCAACTGGCTCTACGCAGACAGCCGCGACACCGCCTACTTCAACTCGGGCAACAACCCCGTGCGCCCGTCCGGCCTGGACCCGCTGCTGCCCGTCAAAGCCCGCCGCGCCTTTGAGTGGAAGGGATGGGACCCGGTCGACAACACCGCGGACTACACCCCCTTCGAGCAGCACCCGCAGGTCATCAACCAGTCCTACATGACGAGCTGGAACAACAAGCAGGCGCCGGGCTTCCGCGCCGCCGGCCCCGGGTTCACGCCGCTGTACCGCTCCCAGCTGCTCGACGACGGCATCCGGCGCAGGATCCGCGGGAACCGCAGGATCAGCCTGCCGGGGCTGGTGACCGCGATGGAGGACGCGGCGACGAGGGACCTGCGCGGGGCGAAGGTGCTGCCGTGGGCGCTGAAGCTCATCGGGGCCACCAAGAGCCCTACCCTCGCCCCCATTCTCGACACGCTGAGGACGTGGACGCGCAGCGGCGCGCACCGCCGCGACCTCAACCGCGACGGCGCCTACGACGACGCGGAGGCCGTGCGGATCATGGATGCGTGGTGGCCACTGTGGGTGCGCGGGGAGTTCAAGCCCAAGCTCGGAGGTCCCCTGCTCGACCGCCTGGAGGGGGCGCTGCCCTTCGACAACGACCCCAACAACGGCGGCTCGCACCTCGGCTCGGCCTACCAAGGCGGCTGGTACGGCTACGTGCAGAAGGATCTGCGTACGCTGCTCGGCGAGGACGTCCAGGGCCGCTACGCGCGCGTGTTCTGCGGCAAGGGGAGCCGCAGCGCGTGCCGCAAGATGCTCCTGGGCACGCTCACGCAGGCCATCGCGACGCCGGCGGCGCGGCTCTATGACGGCGACCCGCAGTGCCCGGGCGCCGATCAGACCTGCTACGACAGCATCGCCTTCCGGGCGCTCGGGGGCATAACCCAGCCGCTGATCCCGTGGCAGAACCGCCCGACCTACCAGCAGGCAGTGTCCGTGCGCGGCCGGGCACCGCGCTGAGCAGACCCGGCCACGAGGAAGGACTCGCCGGGCAGGACCGGCGCCCGCGCGCGCCGAAGCCGCGCCCATGCCCTGGGTAGAGACCAGCGCGCCGCCCTTCCTGGCCCGCCACCCCTCGGGCGAGGCGGACGGCGCGCGACGCATCCTCGCCACGCTGATGTCCGCGCGCGAGCGCGTCGACGCCGTCCTCGATGTCCAGCTCCCCGAGATCACGGTGGTCATCCACGACAACGAGCTGCTGCTCTCCCTCGCCCATCCCGTGCTGCCGCTGCTGCGGCGGCTCACCGTGCCGGCGGCGCGCCGCTACCTGGCCGGCTGGGCCGCCGCCGGCGAGCTGCACGTCCTGACCCCGGACCTGCTCGCGCGCCGCGCCTCGTCGGTCCCCGGCTCGCGCGAGATGCTGCGGCTGGTTCCGGCCGCGCTCTACGCGCGTCTCGCGGTCGGGGCGGCCAACCCGCGCCTCCCTCCCCCCTTCACGCCCGCGGCGACGCTTCGTTACGCGCGCTGGGCGTGGTTGGTGGAGGGCGCCGCCCAATGGCTCTCGGGGCAGACCCCGCACGCCCGCGCCGCGGTCGTCCGGCGCTTGCGCGAAGGCCCTGCGCCCGAGTTCCCGCCGGCGCGGGCCGACGCCGCGCTGCTGGGCGGGAGCGTGCTGGAGCTGACGGCGCGCGAAGAGGGGCCCGAGGCGGTCGCGCGCATGGTCACCCGGCTGCACCCCGACGGAGGGCGTGCAGCGTTGCGAGAAGCGTTCGGCGGGCGCTCGCTCACCCACACCGAGGCCGCGTGGCGGGCGTCGCTCAGGAGATGAGCTGCGAGCCCAGCCACACGATCACCGCGATCAGCGTGAGGCCGGCGATCAGGCCGGCGAGCAGCCGCAGCGGCGCGGGCCCCGGCGGAGCGGGCGCATCGGAGACGATCTCGGCCTGGAGCAGCACCTCGCGCGCGGTGCCCGCTCCCGAGGCGGGCACGAGCACGTCGCGCGGGCCGGCGGCCAGAAAGTCGGGCACGTCGAATCCGGCTGACCGGCGCAGCGTGCTCGGGACGCCCTCCTCGAGCAGCAGGCCCTGGACGAACTCCGCCTCGGCCTGGTTGCGCGCGCCGGCGACGCGTACCAGCTCGCCCTCGGCAAGCTGGGGCTTGATCTTGCGCGCGCGCTCGTGGGCCTGGGTGATGGGCCGTCCCGCGGAGTCGCCGACGTAGACGAGCGGCATCCCGCAGCTCGGGCAGAAGCGCTCGTCGAGCCCGTGGGTCGACGCGCAACGCGGGCAGGCGAGTGGCTGGGAGACCATCAGCCGACCTCCAGACCCACCTCGGTCACCTCGCCCTGAGCCTCGATCCGGAAGCCACGAACGTCGGGCTCGGAGCTGGCGAGCCCGACGATCAGGTACAGCGTCCCCGGCCATAGCTCGTGGACCCCGTCGGGGGTCAGCGCGAGGTTGATGTCGGTCTGGGACGGATAGGGCTCGCTGCGCGTGTGCGAGTGGTAGATCGCTCCGAGCCCGAGGCCGTCGCGCTCGATCTCCTCCTGGATGCGGAACTGGTCGCCGGGGTCGACTTCGTAGCGGCGTGGGCTCGCGGCGGCGTTGGTGGCGCGGTACACGCGAACCGCCGCGCCATCGTGCGAGGCGACCATCCCACAGCATTCGTTGGGGGCCTCCTCGACCGCGTGAGCCACCATGGCATCGACGTGCTCGCGCGCGATTCGCATGCGCGCCGACGCTAGCAGCGGGCTGGTCCTAGGTCAGCGAGCCCGGGCGCTTCTCACTGGCGATCCGGGCGCGCTTCTCGTCGTCGTCGTCGTCATCATCGTCGTCGTCGTCGCCCTCCCCGCTCATCGCGTCGCGCATCTCACGCACGCCCTTGCCCACGGAGCGGGCCACCTCGGGCAGGCGCTTGGGCCCCAGGACGATGAGGGCGATTATGAGGACGACGACTATCTCGAGGGTTCCGACTTGACCGAACACGGCAACTCCTATCTGACGATTACGGTGCCCTTCATGAAGGGATGGAACAGGCACGTGTAGGCGTACCGGCCGGGCTTCTTGAAGCTTAGGGACCTGGAGGCGCCGGTACGCAGGGTCCCTGTGTCCAAGCCCGCGCCGCCCGCGACGGTCGCGGTGTGCGGGGCGCGGTCCCGGTTCACCCAGCGGATCTCACCTCCGGGGCGGACGGTGACGGTGGCCGGCGCGTACTTGAAGTCCTTGATCGGGACGGTCACGCTGCGCGGCGCGCTCGGGGCGCCGCCCTTGTCGTCGCCGCCGCAGGCGGTGAAGGCCAGGGCAGCGGCGAGCAGCACAACGGTGGCGAGCGCCCGTGTCACGCCGCCGTGCCGGTCTCGAACGCGTTGGGCAAGGGTTCGCGGCCCAGCGCCTGGCGCAGGACGACGAGGTGCTGGCCCTCGCTGGCCATGACCTGCGCGGTCGTGCGCAGCAGCTTCGCGCTGCGCAGCTTCTGATGGGCCTGGTAATAGGCGGCCAGCGCCATGTTCTCGAGCTCGACGGCGAAGTTGGCGACCTCGCGCTGGGTCTTGAGCGCGGCCAGCCCCCGGATGTCCGCGGGCCGCGGCGGGGCGGGCGGGCTGCCGCCGAGGGCGCGCAGCGCAGCGGTCAGCGCCCGGGCATGCTCGCGCTCCTGGCCGCGGATCCGCGCCGCGAGCGACGCGAAGCGGCGGTCCAGCGTCGCGCCCTGGAGCGCCGCCCCGTAGGCGACGACCGCCGTCTGCTCGAGGCCCACCGCGGCGCGCAGGATCTGTACGTCGTCGTCGCCGGTCGTGCCGGCAAAGGCCCGCCCGACCTCGAGCAATGTGGGGATGGCCGAGGCGCAGAGCACGGCGCCGCCGGCGATCAGACCGTCGCCGAGCGCCTCGCGACGCGTGCGCTCGTAGAGCGCGACCTGCGCCGTATCTGCGTCCCCGTCGACGATCAGCCGCTCGCGCATCGCTACACGGCCCCGGTCACGAACGCGCCCGTGAGCTGTGGGCGCCCAAGCGCACCGAGCACGACCGACAGGTGCTCGGCCTCGTCGGTCAGGATCGCCGAGGCCGTTCCGCGCAGGTCGGGGCTGGCGAGCCGCGGAAGCGAGTCGATGTAGGCGGCGATCGCCGTGTTCTCGACCTGGATCGCGAAACGCAGCGCGCTCGCCTGCGTACGCAGCGGCGGAAGCTCGTAGCTCGCACGCGGCTGGTTCGGCGTGCCGCCGAGCTGGCGGATGGCGTCGCCCAGGGCGTCGGCGTGCTCACGCTCCTGCTCGAGCAGACGCTGTCCCGCTGACCGCGCCCGGCCCCGCAAGGCCGGCGCGGCGGCCTGGTAGGCCGCGATCGCCATGTTCTCGAGGTCGAGTGAGCTGTTGAGGATCGCCACGTCGGGCGAGCTTCCCGTGCCCCGCGGCTGCGGCACGGTCGTCGCACCGGTCAGCGAGCCGCCCCCGCTCGAGCCCGAGCCACCGCCTCCCGAGCCGCACGCGGCGAGCACGCCGACCGCCGAGCCGGCCACCCCCATGCCCACCCCGGCGAGCAGACGACGGCGCTGCTGCTGGAAAACGGTCATGGTGACCTCTGCGCCGCGGCCCCGCGGCCGGATCACCACCAGACGGTGGAGTCCAGATCGGCAATCTCGTCGACGGGCTTGGTGTAGATCCCCGACGAGAGGTACTTCCACCCGTCGTCGCAGACGATGAAGACCACGTTGCCCTCGTCGAGCTCGCCGGCGATCCGCACGGCGATCGAGGCGATGGCGCCGGAGGAGACACCCGCGAAGATCCCCTCCTCGTCGAGCAGCCGGCGGGTCCAGATGATCGCGTCGCGATTGGTGACGAAGATCTTGCGGTCGAGCAGGCTCAGATCGATGATCGGCGGGATGAAGCCGTCGTCGAGGGAGCGCAGGCCCTGCACCGGCTCGCCCTGCATGGGCTCGGCGGCAACGATCTTCACCGCGTCGCCCAGCTCCTCGCGCATGCGCCGCCCGTTGCCCATCAGCGTCCCGCCGGTGCCCAGGCCGGCGACGAACGCCGCAACATCGTCGAGCTCCTCGAGTATCTCGGGCGCTGTTCCGTTGTAGTGGGCCAGGGGATTTGCCTGGTTGCCGTACTGGTAGGGCATGTAGAACGACGAATCCCGCTGCGCCAGGTTTAGCGCCATCTCGACCGCGCCGTTGGAGCCCTTGGAGCCCTCGCTGTAGATGATGTCGGCGCCGTACATGCGCAGCAGCTGGGTGCGCTCGGGCGTGACGTTCTCGGGCATGACGACCTTCAGCGGATAGCCCTTGCGCCGGCAGATCATGGCCAGCGAGATCCCGGTGTTGCCCGAGGTGGGCTCGAGGATCGTCTGGCCGGGCCTGATAAGGCCCTTTTCCTCGGCATCCTCGATCATCGCGCGGGCTACGCGGTCCTTCACGGAGCCCGTCGGATTGTGGGACTCGAGCTTTGCCCAGATGCGCACGCCGGCATGCGGTGACAGGCGCTTGAGCTCCACGAGCGGCGTGTTGCCGATCGCCTGGACGATGTCGCCGTAGCGGCCTCCGCACGGCCGGTTCTCGAGGCGACCTTCCAGCACTTCACGAAGTGTAGCGGTGGACCAATGACCCACTGCCCCGATTGATCCGTTTCGGGCGCCCGCCCGCAGCACCGGAGCGACAGCAGGCAACGAAACGGAAGGCAACCAATGCAAGAAGTGCAGGAGCGAACCGGGGGTGAGTCCGAGACCGCGATGGAGCGGCTCTCGCGCGACCCGTCCTCGCGCAAGCGCTTCCTCAAGATGGTCGGCGGCGCCGGTGCGGCCGGCGCGTTCTCTGTGCTCCTCGCCGCGTGCGGGAGCGACAACAAGAAGGACACGACCTCGAGCGGCGCCGCCGCGACCGGCGCGCAGGGCGGGTCCAACGCGGGCGATCTGAAGATCGTCAACTACGCGCTGACCCTGGAGTACCTGGAGGCCGAGTTCTACAAGGAGGTCATCGCGAGCGGCCAGATCAAGGACAAGCCGACCGCGGAGCTGGCCAAGAAGTTCGGCCAGACCGAGCAGGAGCACGTCGCCGCGCTGACCGCCGTCGTCAAGAAGCTCGGCGGCACCCCGGCGCCCAAGCCCAAGACGAAGTTCGGGCCCGTCATCGACGGCGGGGCCAAGAAGATCCTGACCACCGCGGCGGCGGTCGAGAACCTCGGCGCTGCCGCCTACCTCGGCCAGGCGGCCAACATCAAGTCGGCCGAGATCCTCGCAGCGGCCCTCTCCATCCACAGCGTCGAGGCGCGCCACGCTTCGACCCTCAACACGGCGCTCGGCATGCCGGCGACCCCGGACGGGGCGTTCGCCAAGCCCGCCGACATGGCCACGGTCCTCAAGACCGTCAAGCCGTACATCGCGAGCTAGCTCATCCGAGCTGCGAAAGGACTTAGAGAATGATGAATAACACCCTGGCGATCCCCGAGCTCGAGGAGGTGGAGGTCGACGGGTTGACGCGTAGCGCCTTCCTCGTGCGGGCGACGCTCGCTGCCGGCGCCGTGTACGGCGCCACCGCGGTGGGGCCGTTCGTCACCAAGGCCCTGGCGCAGGGCAACATGGGCGACGTCGACATCGTCAACTACGCCCTGACCCTCGAGTACCTGGAGACCGCGTTCTACAAGAAGGCCCAGAAGCTCGGCCTCAGCGGGTCCGTGAAGAAGCTCGCGAAGACGTTTGGCGACCAGGAATCGCAGCACGTCGACGCCCTGACCTCGACCGTGAAGAAGCTCGGCGGCAAGCCTGCGGCGATGCCGACCTTCAACTTCCCGGTGAAGGACGAGAAGAGCTTCCTCAAGCTCGCGGTCACGCTCGAGGACACCGGCGTGTCCGCCTACAACGGCGCCGCGCCGATGATCTCGTCCAAGGACGTGCTCGCCGCTGCCGGGTCGATCGTCCAGATCGAGGCGCGCCACGCGGCCGCGATCCGGCTCGCCAACGGCGAGGCGCCCGCTCCCGACGCGTTCGACAAGCCGCTCGAGATGCCGGCCGTGCTCAAGGCGGTCCAGCCGCTGATCCAGTCCTAGGGAAGAGGCCGGACGCCCAATCCCGGGGCGGTTGCTTGCGCGGCGACCGCCCCGGGTAGGGCGCCTCCATGCTCCGCCAAGGCCCCATCCCCCGCTTCGTCCACGGCGCCGTCGAGTACGTCGCGGCCGCGCTGCTCATCGCCGCACCGTTCCTGCTCTCGTTCACCGACGTCGGCTCGGCGACCGCCGCGTCGATCATCATCGGCGTGGTCGTCCTCTTCCTGGCCGCCACCACCCAGGGTCCCACGAGCCTCATCGACAGCGTCCCGGTGGCCGCGCACGTCGTCTTCGACTACATCCTCGCCGTCGTGCTGATCGCCACACCGTTCGTACTCGGGTTCTCGAACGAGGGCACGCCCACGGCGTTCTTCATCGTGCTCGGCGTGGCCCACCTGCTGATCACCATCGGCACCCGCTTCGAGCGCGACCGCGGCGAGCAACGCGGCCGCCGCCGCGTGCGGCGCTCGCGAGGCGCGCCCGCGAGCGTCGAGACCCGTCCGCCGGCGCCGGCGCCGGCCGACGCCGAGCGGGGCTCGCGGCCGGTCAGCCGCCGCCCGCCATCGCCGGGAGAATGACCAGCGTGTCGGCCTCGGAGACGGCGGTGTCCAGGCCGTCTAGGACGCGTACGTCCTCGTCGTTGAGATAGACGTTGACGTAGCGGTTCAGGCCGCCGTCGGGCGCGAACAGCTGGCCCTCGGTCTCCGGATGGCGCTCGACGAGCGAGCGCAGGACGTCGCCGACCGAGTTGCCCTCGGCGTCGACCTCCTTCTCGCCGCCCGCCGAAGGGCGCAGCACGGGTGGGATGCGGACGGTAGCCATGGCGCGGCCGCGCAGGCTACCCGGCCGCCGCGCAGAACGCCTCGTAGTCGGGGAAGACACCGAGCTCGTCGTCCGAGATGTCCGAGGGGTCGCGCGAGCAGATGGGGCAGTCGGGGTCGCGGTGCACGCGCACCGTCTGGAAGCTCGCCGCCAGCGCGTCGTAGAGCAGCAGGCGACCGACCAGCGGGTCGCCCTCGCCGATGATGAGCTTGACCACTTCAGTCGCCTGCAACAGCCCCATGGTTCCCGGGAGCACTCCCAGCACGCCGTTGGCACCGCAGCTCGGAGCGAGCTCGGCAGGCGGTGGCTCGGGAAACAGGCAGCGGTAGCACGGCCCGTCGTAGGGCTTGAACACCGAGAGCTGGCCCTCGAAGCCCAGGATGGCGGCGGAGACCACCGGGATCTGCAGGCGCACGGAGGCGTCGTTCAGCAGGTAGCGCGTCGGGAAGTTGTCCAGCCCGTCGACCACGACGTCGTAGCCCGGCAGGATCTCCATGATGTTGGAGGCGTCGAGGCGCACGGGGTACTTGACGACCTCGACGTCGGGGTTGAGCGCACGGATGGTCTGCTCGGCGGAGTCGACCTTCGGCACGCCGATGCGATCGGTGTCGTGGATGACCTGACGCTGAAGGTTGGAGAGGTCGACGGTGTCGTTGTCGACGATGCCGAGCGTGCCGACGCCGGCGGCGGCGAGGTAGAGCGCGGCCGGCGAGCCCAGGCCGCCGGCGCCGAGCAGCAGCACCTTGGCGTCGAGCAGCTTCTGCTGGCCCTCGACCCCCACTTCAGTGATCAGGAGGTGGCGCGAGTAGCGCTCGCGCTGCTCCTTCGTGAGGGCCTTCGGGACCTCGACCTCGTAGCCGCGGTCCTTCCACAGCGTGACGCCGCCGCGCAGGGACTCGACGTTGTCGTAGCCCAGGTCCTCGAGCAGTGTGCGAGCCGCAAACGCCGAGCGGTTGCCCGAGGCGCAGTAGAGGATCACGTGCTGGGAGCGGTCGGGGACCGCGTTCTCGATGCGGGTCTCGAGATAGCCGCGCGGGACGTGCTTCGCGCCGGGGATGTGGCCCGCCTCGAACTCCTCGGTCTCGCGCACGTCGACGAGCACCGCGCCGTCGGCGGCCTGCTCGCGCGCGTCGGTGGGGTCGATCTCCGGGACCTGCTCCTTGATGCGCCGTTGAAGCTCGGCGCCGGAGGTGGTGACGGACGTGCTCAAGTCAAATCTCCAGAATCGCTGTCGGGTTTCCGTTACTTCAGGAAGTATAGCGTCTGCTGATCGGCCTCGGAACGTTCGTGGAGCCCGCCGGGTGACCGGTACGGCCGAGCCCACGCGGGGCCGATAAGCAAGGTGGACCCAGTATGCCCAAGCCGTCGCTCCTCACCCAGGTTCTGCTCATCAACACCCTGCTGGTCACAGTCGTCGCCGTGGTCGCCACGGTATTCGCCCGTGATCCTGAAGGGCTCGTCGCCTCGAGCGGCGCGCTGGTGCTCACGCTGGGAATCGTGCTCACGGTGATGGCCAACCTCTTCCTCCTGCGCCGGCGCTTCGCCCCGCTGGAGCGGCTGATCGAGACCATGGAGGAGGTCGACCTGGCGGCCTACGGCGTTCGCGCGCGCGACCGGCGCATGGACTCCTCTGACGTCGTGAGGCTCCACGCCGCCTTCAACCGCATGCTCGACCGTCTGGAGGCCGAGCGGCGCGAAGGGGCCCGGGCGGTCCTACGCGCCCAGGAGTACGAGCGCCATCGCCTGGCCCAGGACCTGCACGACGAGGTCAACCAGGCGCTCAGCGCGATCGTTCTGCGCCTGCAGGCCTCGTCCGAGGTGGCGCCGCCGCAGCTGGGCTCAGAGCTCGAGGAGACCAAGCGGCTCGCCGTCCGGGCGATGGACGAGCTCCTGCGCCTCGCCCACGAGCTGCGCCCGACCGCGCTGGACGACCATGGCCTGCTCCCCGCCCTGCGCGCGCAGGTCGGCGACTTCTCGCAGCGAACGGGCATCGCGGCCGGCTTCAGGCGCTCGGGCGTGCTCGGCCGCCTCAGCGACGAGCAGCAGCTCGTCATCTACCGCGTGACCCAGGAGAGCCTCTCCAACGTCGCGCAGCACGCAGGCGCCGGACGGGTCGAGGTCGAGCTGTCGCTCGCCGGGCCCACCGTGCTGCGCGTCCGCGATGACGGGCGCGGCTTCAGCGCCGCCGCGCCGCCCAGCGGAGGGCTCGGGCTGTCGGGCATGCGCGAACGCGCGCTGCAGGTCGGAGGGCAGCTCGCGATCCGCTCGGAGACCGGCGAGGGGACGATCGTCGAGCTGGTAATGCGATGAGCACGTGACGCGCGTCCTGATCGCGGACGACCACGGGATCGTCCGCAGCGGGCTGCGGCTGCTGCTCGAGCGCCAGCACGACCTGGAGGTGATCGCGGAGGCGGCTGACGGCGTGCAGGCACGCGACCTCGCTCTCAGCCACCGGCCCGACGTGGCGATCCTCGACGTCGGTATGCCGCGGATGACGGGCCTTCAGGCCACCAGGGAGATCAAGGCCCGGGCACCAGAAGTGCGCGTGCTCATCCTGTCGATGCACTCCGAGGAGCGCTATGTCTTCCAGGCGCTCAAGGTCGGCGCGTCGGGCTACGTGCTCAAGGGCGAGGCCGACCAGGACCTCGTTGCCGCGGTCCGTGCCGTGCAGCGCGGCGAGCCCTTCCTGACCAACGCGGCGGAGCGCTCGCTGGTGCGCGACTGGATGGCCGACGGCGCGACCGGCCCGCGCGAGCCGCTCAGCCCGCGCGAGCGCGAGGTGGTCACGCTGATCGCCGACGCGCACACCAACCGCGAGATCGCCGAGCGGCTGGCGGTGGCCGAGAAGACCGTGGAGTCCCACCGTGCCAACGTGCTGCGCAAGCTCGGGATGCGCGATCGGGTGGAGCTCGTGCGGTACGCGATCCGGCGGGGGCTGGTGGAGCCTTAGGGGTTTGTGGTTGCGGCTGACGAACGGCGTCGGGTTAAAGAGAGAGGGGGATCGAGCGCTGCGGCGAGTGTCCGGGGGGTGGGACGTTTTCCGGTCGATATGTGGCGCTATCTGCCACACCCCCTCACCCTCCCTCGTCGCCCGCTCCGTACCCTCAGAGAGCGATGCATCCCCGCCTTCGCCTCGTCCTCGTCGCGCTGATCGCCTGCTCCGCCGCAGCGATCGCGGCGGTGTCGCTCGCCGACCGCGGTGACCGGAACCGTTCCTCGCCCGCCGGCTTCGCCGGCGCGCAGCGGCCGCCCGGGGTGCCGCCGATGGACTTCTCGCTGCGCGACCAGGACGGCAAGCCGGCGCGGCTCGCCGACTACCGGGGGCGGGTGGTCATCCTCACCTTCATGTACTCGCGCTGCCGCGACACGTGCCCGCTGCAGGCCGACCAGATCCGGGGGGCGCTCGACGACCTCGGCAAGGACGCCGTGCCGGCGCTGGCGATGAGCGTCGATCCCGCCGGAGACACGCCTCAGAGCACACGCGCGTTTCTCCTTCGTCGCAGGCTCACGGGCCGCATGCGCTTCCTGCTCGGCAGCGCGGCGCAGCTCGCGCCGCTGTGGCGCGCGTACGGGATCCAGCCGCAGGGTCGGCAGTTCGACCATTCCGCCTACGTGCTGCTCATCGACCGCCGCGGGCGCCAGCGCATCGGCTTCCCGCTCGACCGCCTCACGCCCGAGGGGCTGGCCCACGACATCCGCCTGCTCGAGCGTGAGAGGGCATAACCGACCGGCGCGGTAGGATTTAGTCGATGGAGGCCACCACCACCCACGAACTCGACATCCGCGCCGACTTCCCGATCCTCGCGCGCGAGCTCGACGGCGGGCGCCTGGTCTACCTCGACTCCGCTGCGACCTCGCAGAAGCCCGCGGCGGTCATCGAGGCCATGAACTCCTTCTACCGGGAGAGCAACGCGCCGGTGCACCGCAGCGTCTACACGCTGGCGGAGGAGGCCACGGAGGCCTTCGAGGGCGCGCGCGACCGCATCGCGGCCTTCGTCGGCGGCGAGCCGGCGACGACGATCTTCACCGGCAACGCGACCGAGGCGATCAACCTCGTCGCCTACTCCTGGGGGTGGGCGAACCTGCGCGCCGGCGACGTGGTGCTGCTCACCGAGATGGAGCACCACTCGAACATCGTGCCCTGGCAACTCGCCTGCGAGGCGACCGGTGCTGAGCTGCGCTGGCTCGAGGTCGGTGAGGAGGGCACCCTGTCGCTCGCCCAGCTCGACGAGGAGCTGGCGGGCGGGCGCGTGCGACTGGCCGCCTTCGCCCACATCTCCAACGTCCTGGGGACGATCAATCCGGTCGGCGAGATGGTCGCTCGCGTCCACGGCGCCGGCGCGCTTGCGCTCGTCGACGGCTCGCAGGCCGTGCCCCAGCTTCCGGTCGACGTGGGAGCCCTGGATGCGGACTTCTACGCCTGGACGGGCCACAAGGCGCTCGGCCCGACGGGGATCGGCGTGCTCCACGGGCGCCGCGAGATCCTCGAGGGCATGCGGCCCTTCATCGCCGGCGGGCACATGATCAGCACCGTCGAGCGCGAGGGCTCGACGTGGGCCGGGCTGCCCGGCAAGTTCGAGGCGGGAACGGGCAACGTGGCCGAGGGCGTCGGCCTCGGCGCCGCGGTCGATTACCTCAGGGCCCTGGGGATGGAGCGCGTGCGCGAGCACGAGCGCGAGCTCACGCGTTACGCGCTCGCGCGGCTCGGCGAGCTGCCGGGCGTGCAGGTCATGGGACCCGCGGACGTGGAGGAGCGCGGCGGAGTGGTCTCCTTCGCGGTCGAGGGCATGCATCCCCACGACGTCTCCGAGCTCATCAACCGCACGAACGTCTGCGTGCGCGCCGGTCACCACTGCGCACAGCCCCTGATGCGCCGCCTGGGCGTGGCGGCCACCGCGCGTGCGAGCTTCGGCCCCTACAACGTCCCGGCCGACGTGGACGCGCTCGCCGACGCGCTCGAGAGCGCGCGCGAGGTGTTCGCGCTCTGAGGCTCTAGGCCGCTTCGCGCTCGAGCGCCGCGGTGGCGGCGTCGGCGCGATCCTCGGCCGCCAGGTAGACGAGGTAGGCGTCGCGCCCGGGGCGCTCGCGCCAGCCCCCGTAGGCCGCCTGCGCGTCCTCGCGCGCTGCGCTCCACGCGAAGTACAGCTCCTCGACGCGCCAGCTCTCCTCGGGCGGCGGCTCGTCCGCGCGGGGCAGGACCAGCTCGCGCGTGTCCTCTACGCGGCCCAGCAGCTCTTCGAGGTCCCGTGCGCTCATGCTGGTTCCTACGCGAGGAACGCAGCGGCGGTTCAGGAGTTGCGCTCGCGGCGCTCGCGGCGCTCGCGGCGGCGGTCGCGCAGCATGACCACCGCGCCGACCACGATCAGGATCAGCACTGGGCCGGCGTAGATCAGGTCGACGAGAATGTGGCCGGCGTGCGCGAGCGGCGGGGTCACGCTCTCACCTCGAGGTCGGCCACCTTCACCCCGGAGGTCTGGAGCACGACGTCGAAGGAGCCGCTCAGGGACGTGACGAAGCGCAGGCGCGCCGGCTGCTCGGGGGTGACGTGCGCACGCTGGCCGTAGCCGTTGACGATCACATCGTCCTCGGCGCCCAGCGAGGTGACGGTGAGGCGGATCTCGTCGCCGACGCGGGCGAGGATGCGCGGCGCACGAGGCGTGGGCACGCCCATCCTGAGCTTGACGCTGTAGGCGCGCACCGGGCGCGCCGCCGCAGGCTCCGGCGCGGGCTCGCCTTCCGCGACTGCAGGCGATGAGGCGCGGATCGGCGCCTGCGGCACTGTGGAGGCTTTGTCGCTCGAGGTGGCGAGCCGCACGGCCGCGAAGACGATCGAGGCGACCGCCACGAGGATGGAGGCCGCGAGCAGGCGCTGGACCGTGGTCATGGTCGCCTCGCAGCCTACGCGACGGTCCCCGCGAGAGCGGGTGCTAGCTTGGCCCGCCGTGCGCCCGCCGGCCGAGGTCCTCATCCCCGCGCCGGAGTTCCCTCGCGACCTTCCGTGGCTCAACGTGGCGCCGCTGCGCATGCTCAAGGAGCGCGGCCGGCCCGTCCTCGTCGAGTTCTGGGACTTCTGCCGCGTGAACTCGCTGCGCACCATGCCCTACCTCCGCGCGTGGCACGAGCGCTACGGCGGCGACGGGCTGCGGGTGATCGGCGTTCACAGCGCCGGCTTCGAGCCATCGCGCGACCCGGAGGCGGTGGCCGCCGCCGTCGAGCGCCTCCAGGTCCCCTACCCGGTGGTCGTCGATGAGCACATGGAGCTCTGGGAGCTCTACGGGAACCGCGGCTGGCCCGCGCGCTACCTGTGGGACCGCGAAGGGATCCTGCACGACTACCACTACGGCGAGGGCGCCTATGAGGAGACCGAGCGCGCGATCCAGGGGCTGCTCGGGGCCGAGCGCGAGCCGGTCGGCCCCATTCGGCCCGAGGATGCGCCCGGCGTGCTGCTCCCCGCCCAGACCATCGATCAGCCCGGCGCCTACTCGGGGCCCTACGAGGCCGGCGGCGCGTGGGCGGTGCTCGAGGGCCGCGGTGTGGTGCGGGTCAACGGGCGCGAGATCAAGGTGGACGGGCCGGGCTGCTACGCGCTGGTCGAGCACCCGCGGCACACCCGCGCGCAGCTCGACCTCGAGCTCGGCGAGGGCGTGACCTGCCACGCCACGAGCTTCACGCCAGGGCTGCCCTGAGCTCCTCATGCCCGCGCTCGCCGAGCAGGCGGCGCAGCACGGGTGGGCCGCTCTCCGGCACGACCACGCACGTCCCCGGCCAGTACGGGCTCTCGTTCGGCGTTGCGGTCAGGAAGACCGGCTCGTAGGCCCAACTGCCGGTGTTCAGCATCGACGCTCCCGTGGGCGCCGTCCAGTCGGCGAAGCTGCCGGCCGACCACGGGCCCGAGCGGTGAGTGTGGCCGAAGACGACGTGTCGCGCGGGCACTTCGAGACGGCCGAGGACCTCGCCCATCGCCTCCAGCCCCGCCCGGCGCAGCGCGCGGCCGCTCAGCTGCGGGCGCAGCGGGCCGAACCCGGCGCGGTTGAGGGCCGCCACCGTCAGCGGCACTCCGGCAGCGAGCAGCGCGTAGCGCAGGCGCCGCTTGCGGCCATCGCCCCTCATCTGCTCCCAGACGCGTATTGAGGCGCCGCTGTGCGCCGCGCCCGCCGCCTCGGGCACGTACTGGGCGGCGCCGTAGAGCAGCGCGTACATCGGCGCGAGGATGGCCTCGTAGTCCTCGGGGGCCGCCAGCGGGTCGGGCAGCGGGCGCACGAAGCGCTCGACGACTGCCGCGCCGATGCGCTCGTAGGCCGGGACGGTGGTGTGGCGGTCGAGGTAGTGGCCATGGGTCGCCCAGGTGTCCTCGCGCAGCCACAGCCCGGGATAGGCGACCTCGACCGGCGCCGGCGCCGCCCACTCGGCCAGGCGCTCGGCCAGCGGCGACGCCTCGTGCGCGGGCAGGCGCTGCTCCAGCCCGAGTGGCCCGGAGGGCGCCTCGCGCCCGCGGCGCTCGAGCCACGGCGCTATGAGCTGGTGATCGTGGTTTCCGGGCACGATCACGATCGGCGTCTCACCCAACCCCGCGCCGAGGGCCTCGAACAGTCCCTGCGCGGCGGCGAGCGCCTCGCGCGCGGGCCCGTGGCGCAGCTCCAGCACGTCGCCCAGCAGCACCAGGCGCTTGGCGCCGTCCAGGGCTTCCAGCAGCGGCTCGCGCAGCTCGGCGCGCCGGAGGAGGTCTATGCCGTTGCGCGCTCCGAGGTGCAGGTCGGAGACGACGAGCGTCGTCACGCGTCGGCGAACTGCTTGCGCAGAACCTTCTTGTCGAACTTGCCGACCGACGTCTTTGGGACCTCTTCGATGAACTCGACCCGCTCGGGCAGCCACCACTTAGCGACCTGGCCCTCGAGGAACGACCGCACGCCGTCCGCATCGAGCCCGGCGCCGTCGCGCGCGACCACGCACGCGCACGGCCGCTCGCTCCACTTCTCGTCGGGGACCGCGATGACCGCCGCCTCCAGTACGTCGGGGTGGGCCATGATCGCGTTCTCGAGCTCGACCGAGGAGATCCATTCCCCGCCGGACTTCACGAGGTCCTTGGTGCGGTCGACGAGGTGGATGTAGGACCCGTGGCGCAGGTCGGCGACGTCGCCGGTGCGAAGCCACCCGTCCTCGGTGAACTTCTCGCGCGAGCTGGGATCGTCGTAGTAGTCACGGGCGACGAACGGCCCGCGGACGTGCAGCTCGCCGCCCGACTCCTCGTCGATGCGGAAGTCGACCAGCGGCTGGATCCGCCCCTGGCAGGCCCGCAGCGCGTAGCGCTCGTCGTCGGAGAGCTCGTCGGCGTCTGACGGAAGGCGTGAGTTGGACGCGAGCGGGCTGGTCTCCGTCATCCCCCAGCCCTGGAGGATCCTGACCCCGAAGCGCTCGTCGAAGGCGCGGATCAGGCTCTCGGGGACCGCGGAGCCGCCGGCCATGACCTCGTGCAGGCTCGAGAGGTCGGGCGCCGGGTCGAGCTGGAGCATGCCCTGCCAGACCGTCGGCACGCCGGCGGTGCGGGTCACGCGCTCGGCGGCGATCAGCTCGGCCAGCTGCGGCGGCGTCATCCGCGGGCCGGGAAAGACCTGTCGCGCGCCGGACATCGCCGCGGCGTAGGGCAGCCCCCAGGCCATCGCGTGGAACATCGGCACGACCGGCATCAGCGTGTCGCTCTCGCGCAGGCCGATGGAGTCGGCCTGGTTGACCGCGAGGGTGTGCAGGACGGTCGAGCGATGCGAGTAGACGACGCCCTTGGGCCGCCCGGTGGTCCCGCTCGTGTAGCACATGGCCGCCGCTGCGTTCTCGTCGAGGGCCGGGAACTCGAAGTCCGCCCCGCCGCTGTCCAGCAGCTCCTCGTAGGGGATCGCGCCCTCGCGCTCTTCCTCGCAGTCGGGCATCAGCACTTCGTGCTCGACCCCCTCGAACCGTGGCATGGTCTCGGCGAGCGAGGCGTCGAGGAAGATCACCTTGTCCTGCGCGTGGCCGACGATGTAATGCAGGTCGTCCTTGAACAGGCGGATGTTCAGGGTGTGCAGCACGGCGCCCATGCTCGGCACCGCGAGGTAGAGCTCGAGGTGGCGCAGGGAGTTCCAGCCGAAGCTCGCGACCCGGTCGCCGGGGCGCACGCCGAGCTCGGTGAGAGCCGAGGCGAGCCGCCGCGCGCGGCCGACCACCTCCGAGTATGAGGAGCGCTCGACGCCGCTCGCCGTCGCGCTCACGATCTCCCGCGGACCGAAGAGCTTCTCGGCGCGCTCGGCGAGATGGCGCACGAGCAGGGGGGTGTCCATCATCAGGCCGTCCATG
>JBBQNQ010000028.1:0-32744 GCA_038330095.1 Solirubrobacterales bacterium | reverse complement strand
ATGCTGAGCAAGAACGACGAGAAGAAGACTTGGACGCCCAGGATGATTAGGGTGGCCGCTAGGACGGCTAGTTGTTCTTCTGAGAGTTGGCCGAAGCCGCGGTCTATCCAGGTTGCGAGTATTACGGTCGCGATGCCCAGGCCGGCGACGGTCAGTGTTGCTCCTAGGAGTAGGCCGTGCTCGAGGCGGAAGCGGGCTCGCATCCGGTCGAACCAGGGGTCTGTCTCGCCCATGAAGTAAGTGCCGTAGGCGTGGGCGCAGAGGCCGAGGGCTAGGACCTGTGAGCCGACGATCATCAGCAGAGCGCCGGCGATCATCGCGTGGATATCCCACGTTCGGCCGAGGATGTCGATGTTGGCGAGGACGGTCGTGGCCACGAGGGCCCCGAGGGCCGTCATCGCAGCGCCAGGGGCAATGAAGAGATGGGTCGGGCTGTGCACGAGGAGGAACCTGAGGTGCCTCCAGCCGTCGCGGAAGCTCGAGAGCTTGGACTGGCCGAGCCGCGGGTGGTACTCGATCGGCAGCTGCTCGATGCGGGTGCCGGTTTTCGAGGCTCGGATGACCATCTCGGAAGCGAACTCCATGCCCGTCGTGCGTAGGTCGAGCTGGGGTAGGACGTCACGGCGTACCGCGCGCATGCCGCAGTGCGCGTCTCTGACACCCGTGCGAAAGAAGACATTGAGAGTCGTGCTCAGGATCGGGTTGCCGACGTAGCGATGCAGCCACGGCATCGCCCCCGGTTGGATGTTGTCCATGCGGTCGCCTATCACGAGGTCGGCGCCGTCCTGGAGGCGACCGAGGAAGCGCGGCAGGTCCCCGAAGTCGTAGGTGAGATCGGCGTCGGCCATCAGGATGTACGCACCGCGCGCAGCGCCGAACCCGGCGAGGTAAGCGCTTCCATAGCCCCGACGAGGCTCGTGGACAACCCGCGCGCCCGCGCCCGCGGCGAGCTCGTCGCTTCCGTCGCCCGAGCCGTTGTCGACGACGATCACCTCGCCGTCGACCCCGCTCTCGTCAAGGGCGCCGAGGGCTCGGCGGACGCATTCCGAGATCGTCTGAGCCTCGTTCAAGCAGGGGATCACCACCGAAAGGACCGGAGGTCCGTCCGCCACCGGCGGCGGGCTCAGCGTAGGTGTCTCGTGGGCGGTCGTCACGTGATCGAAACGCCTTGCCCCGACAAGCGAGGTCAAGACCTTCAACGGTCCCACGCGCATGAAGTCGCGCGGAAGGCGAAGGCTATCGGAGGGTCGGGCGGGCCGATTCACGCGTTCCGACGAGGTGGGAAGGCTTGCCGCGAACAGGACGTGCTGGGTGCGCTTGCCGAGTGGAGCCGGTGACGCGCGGTAGGAGGCGCGGCGCGGCCTCGGGGTGCCGGCAGGGCGAGTGACATCCGAGCGCGCGCGGTAGGAGGCGCGGCGGCCTCGGGTGCCGGCAGGGCGAGCGACATCCAAGCGCGCGACCTCCTCAACCGTGGTCTCGGACTCCAGGCGCGTATGGCAGGCTCACCCGGATATGCGGGTCTGCATCGTCTACGACTGCCTCTTTCCCCACACGGTCGGCGGAGCCGAGCGGTGGTATCGCGCGCTCGCGGCGGCGCTGGCCGCCCATGGGCACGAGGTGACCTACCTCACCCGCCGCCAATGGCCGCCTGGCGAGCGGCCGGACGCGCCGCGCGGTGTCAAGGTCGTCGCGGTCTCGTCCGGCGGCCCGCTGTACACCGCCGACGGTCGGCGGGCGATCGGTCCGCCTCTGCGCTTCGGGGCCGGCGTGCTGCGACACCTGACCCGCCACGGCGGGCGCTACGACGCCGTGCACACCGCGTCGTTCCCCTATTTCTCCCTTCTCGCCGCGGTCGCAGCACGCCGCCGGCCGAGCGGCCACGTCCGCTACCGCCTGGTCGTCGACTGGCACGAGCTCTGGACGCGCGCGTACTGGCGCGAGTACCTCGGGACGGTCGGCGGAGGCGTGGGGCACCTGGTGCAGAAAGCGTGCGTCACAACCCGCCACAGAGCCTTCTGCTTCAGCCGCCTGCACGCGCGGCGGCTTCGCGACGAAGGCTTCACCGGTGAGCTGACAGTGCTCGAAGGCGAGTACGCGGGGACCACCGAGCCGCCCGAGGACCCCCTCGAAACCGAGCCGCTCGTCGTCTTCGCCGGCCGCCACATACCCGAGAAGCGTGTGCCCGCCCTGATCCCCGCGCTCGCACGCGCCCGCGCACGGATCCCGAACCTCAGGGCCGAGATCCTCGGCGACGGGCCCGACGCGAACCGGGTCCGCGAGCTCGTCTCCGCCCACCAGCTCAACGACGTCGTCGCCGTCCGCGGCTTCGTCGCCCACGCCGAGGTCGACGCTGCGCTGGCGCGGGCGATGTGCATGGTCCTCCCCTCCAGACGGGAGGGCTACGGCCTCATCGTCGTCGAGGCAGCGGCGCACGGAACCCCCAGCGTGGTCGTCCGCGATCCCGACAATGCCGCGACCGAGCTCGTGGAGCCGGGAGTGAACGGCGCGATCGCACCAAACGCGCAGCCGCAGACCCTTGCCGAGGCCATCCAGCAGGTGTACGAGACGGGGCCGGAGCTTCGCGAGCGCACCGCCGCCTGGTTTCGCCAGAACCGCCGCCGGCTCTCGCTCCAAGCCTCGCTGGAGCGCGTCCTGCAGAGCTACGGCGCCTGACCGCCACCGCCACCGCCACCGCCCCCGCCCGCCCAGCGACGGGCGCTGAGCGCCAGCGTCTGGCTCGCGAACGAGGCCGAGAAGAGCTCGGGCCACAGCCGCACCGGCCGCTCGGTCTCGAGGTAGATCATCCGTATCCGCCGCAGGTGGACCGGGTCGATGGCCGCAACCGTCGCGACCTCCATCCCCTCGGTGTCGAGCTTGAGCACGTCGATCGTGCGCTCACGCTCCAGCACGTCAGCCAGCACCGAGTTCACGTCCACGCACTCGACCTCGATCGAGCGGCCCGTCGCCACCCCGATTCCCCCGTAGCGGCCCGTCGGCTCGACGCCGAAGCGCACGCGCCCCGTCCGCTCGGCGACCGCGACCTCCCGCAGCGACAACCGGTCCGAGAACCCCGCGAGGTTCGTCCGCAACCGCTCGACGTTTACCGGCACCGGCTCGAACGCGTGGACCCGCACCTCCGGCCCCCGCGTCAGGAAGTACAGCGCGCTGATCCCGATGTTCGAGCCGACGTCGACCACGACGCGCACGCCCGGCTGCGCGCGGTAGTCCTCGCGGCAGAACACCTCGTTGACGGTCAGCATGTCATCGGGCGAGTGCAGCACGGGCGCGACGATCCCCAGCGGCGTTCGGACCTCGCAGTGGTAGGGGTAGCGACCTCGCCCGACCAGATAGCGGCCCAGGTTCTCCCGGGGCCGCGTGTACAGCCGCAACCCCCGGACCAGCGCGCGGTAGTTGCCGGGCTCGCGCACCTCCGCGAGGACCAGGGACAGCGGCCGGCCGCCGAGCATCAGCCGGCTCGCGCTCTCGCTCGCGCTCGCGCCGGCGCCGGCGTCCGCGCCCGCTCGTAGGACGCCAGCACCCCCCGCGCCGTCGCCTCCCAGCTGAAGCGCGCCGCCTGCGCACGGCCGGCCGCCTGAAGCGAGGCGACGAGTCCGTCGTCGCCGAGCAACCGCTCCAGCGCCACCGCGATCGCCCGCGGCGAAGAAGGATCGAACAGCAGCGCAGCGTCGCCGGCGACCTCCGGCAGCGAGCTGCGGTCCGAGCACGCGACCGGCACCCCGCGGCTCATGGCCTCCAGCACCGGCAGCCCGAAGCCCTCGTACAAAGACGGGAGCACGAAGCAACGCGCGACCGCATACAGCCCCTCGAGCTCCTCCGCGGAAACCCAGCCGGGGAAGCGGACGTCATCCTCGATCCCCAGCGCGACGGCGTGGGCGCGCAGCTCCGCCTCGTGCCAGGTCGAGTAGCCCGGCACGACCACCACCGGCCGCCGCCCGGCAGGCAGCAGGGCCACCGCCCCGAGCAGGGCGCGCAGGTTCTTGTGCGGCCGCTTCGCCGACACCGAGAGGACGACCGGCCGCTGCCCCAGCCCGTGCCGCGCACGGACCTCGGGCTCGGGGAGGGGGCCGGCGCGCCGCTCCTGCCCCACCCCCAGCGGAACCACGTCGATCCGCCCGGCCGGCACGTGCAGGAAGCGGACGAGATCGTCGCGGGTCGATCGCGAGTCGGCCATCACCCGATGCGACCGCGCCGTCGCCAGGCGCACCAGCACGCGCATCCCGTGGGTCAGCAGGCCTTGGTGGGCCTCCGGGTAAACGCGGTAGATCAGGTCGTGGACGGTCACCACGCGCCGGAAGCGACCCCACCCCGGTGCCGTGCTCGCCAGGCTGTGCAGCACGTCGACACCCGCGCGCGCGGCGAGCCTCGGAAGGAGCTGCTGCTCGCCGCGCACCCACTCCACCCGCCGGCGGGCACGCACGGGGACCACGACGGAGGGCACGAGCTCCCCCCACGGCCCACCGCCGGCCTCGGCGGCCTCGCGGTTGACGAACGCGGTGACCCGCAGCTCGGGGGCCACGCGCAGCAGCGCAGGAATGAGCTCGCGAGCGAAGACCTCCATCCCGCCCGTCTCCCCGGGCACGAGGTAGACGAGGTTGAGCCCCACGTGCATCAGCCGGCGCCGCGGTCGCGCCGCCAGGTGGCGTGCGCGACCTCCTCGGGCACGGCGCGCAGGGCCACAGCAGCCGCCACGTAGGTAGCGGTGGCCGCGGCGAGAGCCGCCACGTCGGGCAGGCCGGGGATCAGCCCGACCGCCACGGCCGCCGCGGAGGCGAGGAGCACCCGCGGGACCATCCGCAACGAGACCCGTAGCTCGGGTCGCGAGCGCATGAGCAGCACGCCGTAGACCGCCGCGAGCACCACCTCGGTGACGCTCATGGCCACTGCCGCGCCCCTCGCGCCGTGCCCGGGAGCGAGCGCGAGCACGAGCCCGGTGGCCAGCACGAAGGCCAGCGCGTTGGCCCCGATGATGGCCCGGTGCTCGCGCAGCGAGAGCAGCGCGAACCCCCATGTGGCCACCAGGAAGGTCGCGGCCAGGGCCACGCCCTGGATGCGCAGGACGGCGGCCGACGGGGCGAAGGCGTCCCCAGCGACCAGCTGGATCCCCGGCTCGGCCCCGAAGGCAACGACGATCGCGGTCAGCGGCCCGAGCAGCACGCCGACGTCGAACATCCGTTGCAGCGCGTAGGCCAGCCGGGCGCGATCGCTGCGCGCCGCGCGCGCGAGGATCGGGAAGGCGGCGGTCACCAGCAGCCCCGGGACGGCGACGAGCACCTCGACGACGCGAAAGGAGGCTCCGAAGTAGCCCGTCTGAGTCGGAGTCGACACCAGCGACATCAGGATCTGCGCGACCCGGTAGTAGAGGATCCCGACGGCGGACGCAGCGGTGACGGGCAGCGCCTCGCGGGCGAGCCTTCGCCACGACTCAGCTTCGAAGGCGGGCAGCAGCGGCATCGTCCCGCGTGCAAGGGGCACGGTCACCACGAGGGCCACCACAGCACCGACCATCGTCGCCGCGAAGAAAGGCTCGAGGCCCGCCCCGACGACCACCAGGATCACTATGGCGGCGACCGTCCCCACCTGGCGCAGGAGCTCGAGCAGGCTGAAGGCCACCAGCCGCAGCGAGGACTGCAGCGGCACGGTGAACGTCACCTGCATCACCGCGATCAGGAGGCCCAGGCCGGCGAGCGCCGTCCCCGCGACCATTGTCGCGTCATAGCCGGCCAGCCACGAGAAGCCAGTGGCGATCCCCAGGCCGAGAACCCCGACCACGATCCGCAACCCGGTCAGGTTGGCCATGAAGCGGTCGCGGGCCTCGCCGGAGCTCGCGGCGTACTCCCGCACCCCCACCGTCGTCAGCCCACCCTCGGCGAAGCCCGCCACCACCGCCACCACCGAGACGACCGTCGCGTAGCGCCCGAAGTCCACTACCCCCAGATGCCGGGTCAGCACCGCCGCGGCCGCCGTGGCCAGCACGATCCCGGCGCCGAAGGCCACGGAGCGCGCGATTCCGCCGCGAATCGCGCGCGGTCCCGCGCTCGCGGTGTCGAGGATGTCGGTCGGGTCCGGGCTCACCGCCGCGAGGCAGTCCTCCGGGGCCTCGGGCCTGCTCACCGCGGCTCCGCGAGCGCCCGGCGGTAGCAGGCCAGCGTCCCGCGCGCCGCGCCCTGCCAGGTGAAACTGCGGGCCCGCGCGGCTCCCGCTGTCCGCAGTCGCTCCGCGTAGGGCGCTTCGTCGAGGATCCGCCCGATCGAGGCGGCGATCGCACGAGGGTCCTCGGGGTCAAAGAGCGCCGCGGCGTCCCCAGCGACCTCGCGCAGAGCGGAGCGGTCCGAGCACGCAACGGGCACTCCGCGACGCATGGCCTCGAGGATCGGCAGCCCGAAACCCTCCATCAGCGACGGGAGCACGAAGCAGGCCGCGGCGGCATAGAGCCCCTCCAGGTCCTCCTCGCTCACCCAGTCGGGGAAATGAACGCGACCACCCACGCCGAGCCCGGCGGCCAGCGCGCGCAGCTCCGCCTCGTAGTCGGTCGGCCGGCCCGGCAGCACGAGCTGCACATCCTCGCGCGCCATCGCCGCGAGCGCACGGATGAGCGAGTGGAGGTTCTTGTGGCGGCGCTTCTGGGCGACGCAGAGCACGAGCGGACCGTCGCCGATCCGCAGGCGCGCGCGCAGCTCGGGCTCGGGCGTTGGCCGCGCGCCGCCGCCGTCGGTGACGGCGAGCGGCACGACGTCGATGCGCGACGGGTCGAGCGGGATGGTCGCGACGAAGTCGTCCCGAGCGGCCTCGGAGATGGCCAGGACCCGGTCGGCGCGCCGCGCGCTGGCGAGAGACAGTGCCTTCATCACCTCGCCGCGCCAGCGCTCGGGCAGCGCATCGGGGTGGTGCAGCCACGTGACGTCGTGCAGGGTGACGACCGTGCGAAGGCCCGGCGCGAGAAGGGGGACGACGTTCGCCAGCCCGTGCACGAGGTCGAGGCGGTAGCCGGCGGCACGGGCGGGCAGCGCGAGCAGCTGGTAGGGCAGGTGCCAGGGGATCGGCCGCAGGCCGAAGCGGGTGCGCACCCAGCGAACCCGCGGCGCCCACGACGCCCGGAGCAGCGAAGAGGGCGCGTCACGGTTGACGAAGACCGTGAGCTCGATGCCCGGCTCGCACTCGAGCAGGGCGGGGATCAACTCGTGGGCGTAGCGGCTCGTGCCGCCGGAGTCCTCCACGAGGTAGATGAGATTGAGCCCCACGCGCAGAGGGCGCGCGTGTTCGCCTTCGTCGGACCGCACTCAGGACGCCAGGATACATCTGCCACCATCCCGCCCCGATGCCCGGCCCGCCGGTCCCGGCGCTGGCGCGCCGGTACGTCAAGCTCTGCGACCTGCCCGACTTCGAGGACCCGCGGCTGCGCGCGGCCATCGAGGATGTCGTCCCGGGCCGCCCACCGCACGAGCAGCTCGAGCGCAAGCTCTGGGAGTACGCGATGCTCGCCCTGTTCCTCGAAGAGCTAGGACGATTGAACGACTGCACCCGCGCGCTCGCCGTCGGCGCGGGCCACGAGGCGGTCCTCTACTGGCTCGCCAACCGCGTGGGCCATGTGCTGGCCACCGACATCTACGGCGAGGGCGGCTTCGCCGGGCGCGAGGCAGATGACGCGATGCTCGCCGACCCGTCCGCCTTCGCGCCCTACCCCTACCGCCGCGAGCGCCTGGAGGCCCGGCGCATGGATGCCCGGCACCTGGAGCTCGCGGACGCGAGCTTCGACGTCGTCTTCTCGCTCTCCTCGATCGAGCACTTCGGCTCCCGCCAGGACGTCGCGCGCGCGGCGGCGGAGATCGGCCGGGTGCTGCGCCCCGGCGGCCACGCGTTCATCGCCACCGAGTGCTTCGTCGCGAGCTCAGTCCTCGACCGCCCCCGCGTCCACAACCTCTTGCGCATCGCGAGTCGCGGCCGCGTGGCCGGTACCGCAGAACCCGCCCGCCGCGCAATCGACGTCTTCACCGCCGAAGAGATCGGGGCGTGGATCGTCGCGCCCTCGAGCCTGCGCCTGCTGCAGGAGCCCGACCTGACGCTCTCGCCCGAGAGCCTCGCCAACGTCGCCACCTATCGCGGCGGAGAGCGCCCCGAGCCGGCGTCCGGTCGCTGGCACCCGCACATCGCGCTTCAGGCGCGCATAGGCTCGCCGTGGACCTCCATCGCCCTCGCCCTACAGAAGCCCGGGTAGGGGTCAGCGGACGCCCCACAGGACGCCCGTGTCCCGGTCGCCGCCGGGACCGGCGAGCACCGCGTAGCCGGCACGCTCGAGCGCCCCGCGCGCCAGCGCCGCGCCGTCGGAGCCGGGCCGCAGGTGCGGGTGGTACTCGAGCGAGACCACCGGGCAGCGCAGCGCCTCGAACCGCGGATCGGCGAGCAGCGCCCATTCTGCGCCCTCGATGTCGATCTTGAGCAGGTCGACCCCGTCCATGGCTGCGAAGGCATCGCGGGCCGCGACCCGGATCGTCCCCGCGCCTTCCCCCGCGTGGGAGAGCCCCGAACCTTGCGCTCGGAAGGAGACCACGCCGTCGGTCGCAGCCGCGCAGGCCTGCACCACGTTCCAATCCGCCTCGCGGCCGTTGGCCCTGATCGTGGCGCGCAGCGTCGCCGCGTTGGCGGGGTCGGGCTCGAAGGAGGTCATCCGGCCCACCGGCACGTGGGCCGCGAGATTCGCGCCCCACGCTCCGATGTTCGCGCCGAGCTCGAGAACGGCGAGCGGGCGGGCCAGGGCGCGCAGGGCGTCGAGCGCGGGGCCCGGGATCTCCGCATGGGCGTCGTCGAACACCTGCGCAAGCGAGTAGATGTCCGCCGTCCCGTCGCGCAGGCACACCGCGGGACCGCCTTCACGGAGGCGGTACACCGAGCGGCGTCCTCGGTGCAGCAGCTGGGCTGCGACGAAGCGCAGCGGGCCATAAACCATGCGGCTGTAGGCCAGCACTGCGATAACCTCGGCTTGCGGCCCGCTGCTGGTGACGCGGCGCATCCACGGGACGGCGCGCACGCGCCTCCAGCCCGACAGGAGGCGCGACGTCAAGGCGGCAGCCACGCAGGCGGATGCTAGCCGCCGCCTGTCGCACCATAATCGCCACTTTCAGGTCCCAACACCGTCAGCACTGGTCGAGAGCCGAGAGCCATACCGACCTTGCCCTTCAGCGTCCCCGACCCGCTTCCGAGCCGCACAGACCTCCACGAGGCCGAGCTATCCGGGCGCCCTGAGCCGCGCAGCGTGCCCGTGCTGGGCATTCCCCTCGCGATCACCGACTACGAGGGGACGATGGACTGGATGGACGCGGCCATCGCAAGCCGCGAGCCGATCTACGTCTCGGCCGCCGCGGTCCACCTGGTCATGGTCAGCCAGGAACGACCCGAGGTCCGCGACGCCGTGCTGGGCGCCTTCGCGGTCCCCGACGGCCAGCCGCTGGTATGGGCGATGCGCGCACTTGGCTACCGCGCCTCGCGCGTTTACGGACCCGACCTCATGCTGCGCTACTGCGAGCGCTGCGCGCAGACCGGCGCAACGATGTTCCTCTACGGCGGCCGCAACCAGGGCGCACTCGTCCAGCTCGTGACCAACCTGCGCCTGCGCTTCCCGGGCATCCGGATCGTCGGCGGCTTCTCGCCGCCCTTCCATGCGCCCAGCCCGGACGAGGACGAGGCGATCGCGGAGGAGATCAACCGCTCGGGCGCAGACATGGTCTGGGTGGGCATCGGCCAGCCCAAGCAGGAGGAGTGGATGGCGCGCATGCGCAAGCGCGTCGACGCGCCGGTGATGGCGGGGGTCGGCGCGGCCTTCGACTTCCACGCCGGCCTCGTTCCGCAGGCCCCCCACTGGATGCAGGGTGTCGGCCTGGAGTGGGTCTTCCGCCTCGGCCACGAGCCCCGCCGCCTGTGGCGCCGCTACGCCCGCTACAACCCCCGCTTCGTCGCCGGCTTCGCGCGCCAGTACGCCGAGCACCGGCGCCCGCGGCCGGGGTAGCCGGTCGCCTCGTTCAGCGACGAAGCTCGATGAAACCCGCCGCTGAGAAGTCGCCGTCGAACGCAAGGGCCTCGGCGAGGCGACCAACACGCATCACAGCGAAGCTCGTTGCGTCGACGAAGGAGTACGAGCGCTCGTCGTGCCTTCGCAACCACTCCAGCGCCTCGCGCTCGACGGACGCCTCGACACGAAGGACGTGCACGCGGCTCGCCGCCGAGACCGCGTCGAGGAAGGCGACGGCTGTCCGATGATCGGCGCGGCGGCGCAAGACCGTCCACGTCTCACCGAGGACGTGATTCGTCGTGAGAACGCCGCGATCGGCGTGGGTTGCCCACAGCGCTCGCGCCAAGTCGTGGAGCTGATCCCGTCGATTGAGAAGGGCGACCCAGAACGACGTATCAGCGAACGTCACTCGTAGGCGACGTCGTCATGCGGAACCGGCTCGAACGCTGCTCTTCCGATGAGCGATGTCATCGGTTCCTCGGCGAGCGGCGGACGCGCCATCAGGCGGTCGCGGACGAGACCGCGGATGATCGCGGCCTTCGATCGCCCCTCCTGGACTGCACGGCGCGACAGCTCGGCGTCGAGATCCTCGTCGATCATGATCTGGAGCCGCTTCATACGGAACCTATCTTACATCACTACAGCAATCTGACGTAACCCGTACAAACCCGAGACCGGCGGCCGGCTCGGTAGCCTGCCACCAGCGCCATGACGCCTGACGTCTCCATCATCGGCCTGGGCCGCGTCGGGCTTCCCCTGGCGCTGAGCTTCGCCGACCGCGGCCTGCGGGTCCTGGGGATCGATAAGGACCCCGATCGCCTCGATGCCGTCCGCGCCGGCCGCATGCCCTTCAAGGAGACCGGCACCCAGGAGCTTCTGGACCGCGTCACGGCGACCGATCGCCTGGACCTGAGCCCGCGCGTCGCCGACGCAGCGGCGGCCAAGGACATCGTCGTGACCCTCGGAACGCCGTCGCTCTCGCACATCGAGATCGACATGCGCGACATCCGCTCCGCACTCGATGACCTGCTGCCCGTCCTCGAGCCCGGCCACTCGCTGATCCTGCGCTCCACTGTCGGCCCAGGGACCACGGACTTCGTGGCGGGCTACCTGACCAAGCAGCGCGGCTTTGCGGTCGGCACCGAGATCTTCGTCGCACACGCGCCCGAGCGCATCGCCGCCGGCAAGTTCGTCGAGGAGATCTCAACGCTCCCGTGCATCGTCGGCGGGGTGGGCGAGGGCTCCGGCGAGCGAGTCGGGCGGCTATTCAGCGTGTTCGGCGCCCCGATCGTCCAGACCACTCCGGCCCAGGCCGAGCTCGCGAAGATCTGGACGAACATCCTGCGCTACACCCAGTTCGCCCTGCCCAACCTTCTCATGATGGATTGCGATCGCTACGGCGCGAACGTCTTCGAGGTCATCGACCTGATCAACCGCGACTACCCGCGAGGAGGGATCGCCCAGCCGGGGCTCACCGCCGGAAGCTGCCTGCGCAAGGACTTCGCGTTCTCGGAGGAGCGCTCCAACGCGCCCGGAATGCTGCTCGCTGTCTCACGCGTGAACGAGTCCGTGCCGCTCTTCCTGGTCGAGGGAATCAAGAAGCGTGTAGGCGGGCTCGCCGACAAGAAGATCGCGGTGCTAGGCCTGGCCTTCAAACGCGACACCGACGACGAGCGCGACTCGCTCGCCCACAAGCTCGTGCGCATGCTCGAGCGCGAGCTGGCCGACGTCGCCGTGCACGACCCCCACGTCGCCGAGCCCACTCAGAGCTTCGGAGAGGCGATTCTCGACGCCGACGTGGTGGTGGTCGCGACCAACCACTCGGACTACAGCCGCGCGGAGGCGCTACGCGCGATCATCGACAGCGGCCGGCGCGAGTGCCTGGTCGTGGATCCCTGGAACGCGTTCGGGCACGGGCAGGTGTTCGCGTACTCGAGCGAGGTCGGAGCGCTGACGCGCTCGACCTAGGCGCGCCGCTCGCTAGCCTCCGTCGAGCGTCTCGCGGAGCACATGGCTTGGACCCGCGCAGACGCCGGCGAACTCTCCGCGTCTTCACTTGACCAGCCCCTTCCCGCCCACGCCGCCGTACCTTCCCGACTGGGGGCGGAGTCGCCTGCTGGCGCGGCTGATGCGGCGCTACCGGGTCGTGCGGGGTCAGCCCGCGATGGACTTCTACGACATCGGCGTCGGCCTCACGATGGGCCGGCACAGTTACGGCAAACCCCAGGTTCGCTGGTACTACGGCGACACCGCGTCCGTTCAGATCGGAGCCTTCGTGTCGATCGCCGACGACGTGGTGATGACCATCGGCGGCGGTCACCCCACCAGCTGGGTGAGCACCTTCCCCTTTCGCGTCGTGTTCGGGCAGCAGGGCGCCTTCGAGGACGGCATGCCCGAGAGCAAGGGCGACATCGTGATCGGGAACGACGTCTGGATCGCCCGCGGCGCTCGCATCCTTTCCGGGGTCCGGGTCGGAGATGGTGCTGTCGTCGCCTCCTACGCAGTGGTCGGTAGCGACGTCCGACCCTACGCGATCGTGGCCGGCAATCCCGCGCGGGAGATCAGACGCCGCTTCAGCGACGAGCAGGTCGAGCGGCTCCTGCGACTGCGCTGGTGGGAGTGGCCAGACGACAAGATCCGCAATGCGATCCTCCTCCTGAGCTCCGCCGCCGTCGAGGAGTTCCTGCAACGCTACGACCCGGGCGACAGGACCGCAGAGCCGGTCCACCACAGTTGACGCAAGCTGGAAGCCGCGTCGCGCTCGAAGGGGCGCTGCGAGCAGCTTGGCGCCTCCTTCGGGCCGGAGCCCCGCGCCCAGTGGTGCACGCGGTGGCGACCAGCCCGATACCGCGCGCAGTCGTCCCGGCCTTCCTGACCGAGCGACCCGGCCGCTTCGCAGTTCGCGAACTCCGCGGAGGCAGGCGACTCGCCCGCCACACGCTACGTGGCGAGCCGTGGTCGTTCTGCGTCCACCACGGCAGTGCCGATGCCTCGGTGCTCGCCGAAGTCTTTCGCGCGCGCTACTACGCGATCCCGCCCGAGGTCGAAGCATGCTTTGAAGGCCTCGACCGGCCGCTCCGCGTAGTCGACCTTGGCGCACACGTCGGCCTGTTCGGCCTGTGGACCCTGCTGGCGCATCCGGACGCGGAGATCGTCGCGTACGAGCCGGACCCGCTGAACTTCGCCGCCCTGAGCTGCACGATCGCCATCAACGGCCTTCGGGCGGCGGGCTGGCAGGCGATCCAGGCATGCGCGGCGGGAGCGGACGGCACCCGCCGCTTCGCTGCCGGAGGCTCGTCGAGCGCGCGCGTGCTCGCGGAGGACGAGACTGGCGGCGAAATGGTGAACGCCCGCGACGCCTTCGCGCACCTGCGGAACGCCGACCTCGTGAAGGTCGACGTGGAGGGCGGCGAGTGGGATCTGCTCAGCGACCCTCGCTTCGCCGAGATCGCGCCGTCGATGCTTTTCCTCGAGTATCACCGCCACCTCTGCCCCGCGCCCGACCCTCGGCGCCACACCATCCAGGTCCTCGAGGGCGCGGGCTACCGCGTGACCGAGGTCTTCAGCACACCCGACGTCGGACTGCTGAGAGCAACCCGCGTCTCGGCCGGCTAGCCGTCGCGGCGCCAGTAGACCCCGGTCCAGTCAATGTCCTCGATCGGCGCCTCGATCCGCTCGGCGCGCCGAAAGTCGTGCACGGCTTGCCGGCAGGCCTCGATCGAGTAGTCGTCGACCACGAGGTAGCCACCCGGCGATAGCCCGGGGTAGAGGTTGGCCAACGCGTCCATCGTGGACTCGTACATGTCCCCGTCGAGGCGGATCAGCGACCACCGGCGGTCGCGGACGGTCGGCAGCGTGTCCTTGAACCAGCCCTCGAGGAAGCGGACCTGGTCGTCGAGCAGCCCGTAGCGGCGGAAGTTCTCCTTCACCTGCTCGACGGCGATCGCCAAATTCTCGGCGGTGTGCCAGCGGCCGTCCGTGTCGGCCGGATAGCGGTCGGGATCGGGGGGGGGAAGTCCGCGGAAGGAGTCCGCCACCCAGACCGTGCGGTCGTGGACGCCATGAGCCTTGAGCACACCTCGCATGAAGATCGAGGCGCCGCCCCGCCAAACGCCCGTCTCGATCAGGTCGCCAGGGACGTCTTCGGCCAGTACGGTCTCGATGCATGAGCGTAGGCTGTCGAGCCTCGCGTGTCCGACCATCGTTTGCGCGAACAGCGGCCAGTTTCTGCCCTCGGCGCGCTGGCGCTCCTGGTCGGGGAGGATGCGAACGGGGACGACTCCGCGCCTGCGCATCAGGTTGAGCACCGCTCTGCGCACAGGCCCACGCGGCGGGTAGCCCACGGCATCAGCTCCGGCGTAGAGCGTATGGGTCAGGCTGCCCTTGAGGAGCTCGAGGTAGAGCTCTCGGAGCTCGCCCGCAGTCGCCTTGTCATCCGTGAGGTGTGTGCTCATCGTCCCTTTTCGCTCATCCGTCCAGCCGCCGGCTTCGCATGACGACCCGAGCAGCAAGTCGGAGATACTAGGAGAGTGCAGGCCGAGCCGTGATGTTGAGCGACCCGTCACACCGCCGTCCGAGCCACCTGCCGCTCGGACGGCCAAGCGTCGTCATCGCACATGACTTCGCCGAGACCTACGGTGGAGCCGAGCGGATCCTCGCGGCCGTTGCCGCGGCCTTCCCGGATGCTCCCGTGTGGGCGATCGCCGGGCGTCAGCGTGTCGCCGAGCGGATGGGCGTCGCCGATCGCTTCCACACCATCCTCCCCGAGAACGACGCCCTGCTTCATCACTACCGGATGCTTGCGCCCTTTTATCCCAGCATCGTGCGCCAGCGCCGCCTTCCCGCGGCGGACCTGCTGCTCACCTCGAGCTACGCCTTCGCGCACGGCTTCAGGACGCGAAACGCGGCACCCCAGGTCTGCTACTGCTACAGCCCGCTGCGCTTCGTGTGGTCGATGACCGACGAGTACGAAGAGCGCCTCGTACCCGGACGGCTGCACCGGCTCGCCTACCGGGCGCTCGTCGCGGGCATGCGCCGCGCCGACCTGCGCTCCGCGGCGCGGGTCACCCATTACGTCGCCGAGTCCCAGCACGTCGCCGAGCAGATCCTCGGCGCCTACGGGCGTAGCTCGAGGGTGATCCACCCGCCCGTCGACTGCGAGCTGTTCCGGCCCGCGTCCAAGCCGGGGCACG
Source organism: Solirubrobacterales bacterium (assembly GCA_038330095.1). GTDB lineage: Bacteria > Actinomycetota > Thermoleophilia > Solirubrobacterales > Solirubrobacteraceae > JBBPZA01. The sequence goes on along the minus strand of JBBQNQ010000028.1, from coordinate 17,531 downwards.
ACGGCTTCTATCTGTTCTGCGGCCGGCTGGTGGAGCCCTATAAGCGGCCGGGACTCGTCGTCGACGCCTTCCGCTCCTCTCCACACCGGCTGGTGGTCGCCGGGGATGGGCCGGCCTACCGCGGCCTGAAGGCGAGGGCGAGCTCCAACGTGGAGTTCGCGGGCCACCTCGACGACGACCAGCTCATCCCGCTCATGCAGCGCTGCGCGGCGACGATCTTCGCGAGCGTCGACGACTTCGGCTTGATCCCGGTCGAGACGATGGCCTGCGGCCGTCCGGTGATCGCGTTTGCGGGTGGCGGCGCTCTGGAGACCGTGGTGGCCGGAGAGACCGGCGAGTTCTTCTATGAGCCCACCGCGCGCGCGCTGCTCGAGGTGCTCGATCGCTTCGATCCGGACTCCTACGATTCCGCGGCGATACGCACGCACGCAGGGGGCTGGGACGTGCCTCGCTTCCACGAGGCGCTCCTGCGCGCGGTCGCTGAGGTCGCCGCAGCCTGAGGCCGACCGGGCTAGCGTCGGCCCACCTCGAACCAGAGCGCCACGCCATGCGTTTCGACTCCCTGGAGCTCAGGCCGCGCCCACACGGACCGGAGCTCGCTCGCCAGATGCTCGCGCTTGCTGACGTAGTCGGCGGCAAGGACCAGTCGCAGCCACGCAGGCTCTCCGAGGAGCAGCGCCCCGAGCATGTACTGCTCCGAGTAGTGGCGTTCGGCGATGTCTGACGGATAGTCGTCGGGGAGGTACACGTCGTGTACGCCGATAAGGACGCCTGGCCGCATATCGGGAAGCAGATCGAGCATGAAGACCGTCGCATCGGAGCCGGTGAAGACCCGGTGCGAGCCGTCCATGAAGACGATGTCGCCCTCCTGTAATCCAGCGAACAGCGAGGAGTCTGCGAGCTCGAGCGGTTGGCGCACGACCACGTCACACAGCGTGTCTACCTCGGCCCGCGGGCTCGGATCGATCGAGACGATTCGCGTGGGGAGACCGCCATCCGTCACGGCCCGTCGCGCAAAGCGGGTTGAGGACCCCGATCCGATCTCGAGATAGGTCCTCGGCCGGCGCTCGCGCAGGAATGCGTAGATCGCGGTGGAGTCGAGCCCCGGTAGGAATCCGTTGACCCACGTGGGCGTTCGGTGATTCTCGCCCCGGCGGGGGATCGCGGCCAGGTCGTCCTCATAGGACGCGATCGTCGCCAGCGCTCGCCTATAGTCGGGCTCTCGGGCGGCGATCAGATCGTGCAGGCGCCCCTCGCGCCTCGTCCTCGGCGAAACCAGCGCGCTCGGCGGATAATCCAGGACGAGGTATTCCCCCAGCCCCGTCGCGCGAGCGGTCGCGACCGCCAGCCGGTTGAGTGAGTCCCGCGCGCTGCGCCCCTGGCGGCGGGCATATTGCGTCACGGTGACGGGGGGCTCCACCGATCCCGACTCTATAACTTGGCTGTCCATCGCCCGCCCGCGAGTGGGTGCTCAGCGCCAGCCTTGGCGCCGTTTCCGCTCCCGCGCTGGCCTACCGTGGCGCTCCACCATGCAAACAAGCGATCGCAAGCCACCGCCGGCGGGCCCGACGCTCGCAGCCGATTCTGCCTCGGGAGAGGAGAGCTCGGCCGCCGTGTCGGGGACCCGCCGCGTTCTGCGCAATACCGTTCTAATAGCGGCCGGCGACGCGGTGACCAAGGTCGGGGTGTTCGCCCTCTATGCGGTCATCGCGAGGTCGCTGGGCGAGAGCGGCTTCGGCGACTACACGCTCGCGGTTTCGCTGGCGTTCTTCATCCGGGTCTCGGCGCTGGGCACCGACGTCATCCTGACCCGGGAGGTCGCGCGCGATCCGAGCAGGATGCACGGCCTCTTCTGGAACACCATCGTCCTCAAGCTGGCGGCGGGAACGCCGGTTCTGGCGGGAATCCTGGTCTTCACGGCGGCGAGTGGATACCCGGTCGAGCTAGTCGTGGCGGTCGCCTTGATCGGCGCCTCGAACCTCATCGATGTCCTCAGCTTCTCGCTGCACGCCGTCCTGCGGGGCCGCGAGGAGATGGGACCGCCGGCGAAGGCGCTCGCCCTCGAGAACCTTGCCCTGGTCACGGCCGGCTCGATCGCTCTGCTCGCACTTGGGGGCGGGCTCGTCGCCCTCGGTGGCGCCTATCTGATCGCGGCGCTCGTGGGGCTCGTCTACATCCGGACGGCCACTCGCAAGCGCGGCATCAAGCCCCGGCGCAGGGGAGACACGCGCGGCCTCGGATGGCTCGCGGGCGCCGCCGTCCCGACCGGCATCGCATCGTTCTTCAGCTACGCGCTTGCGCGTATCGACGCCGTGATCCTGTCGGTCATGACCCACGACCCCGTGGTCGTAGGCCGCTATGGCGCCGCGTACCGGATCTTCGACGCGACACTGTTCGTCAGCTGGGGTTTCGGGCTCGCGCTCTTCCCTCGGCTGTCGCGTCTTGGCAGCGAGAGCCAATCGCTGCGCCGCCTGTTCGCGGTCTCCTGCATGGCGACCACCGCGGTGACTGCGCCACTCGGTGGCGCAATGGCGCTGTTCGGGCCCACCATCGTGCAGGCGGCCTTCGGCTCGGACTTCGCAGAGGCCGGCACGGCGACGCGGATCCTTGGCGGCGCGGCGGCGGTCTACGGCACCTTTACGGTCGCGGCGCTCACGATCGCGGGCCAGGACCGTCAGCGCATGCTCCCCTGGATCAGCGGCACGGCACTTGCGCTCAACGTCGCCCTCAACCTCGTGTTGATCCCGCCGCTCGGGCTGAACGGCGCCGCGATCGCGATGACGGTGACCCAGGTGCTCGCGACGGCGTTCGCGCTCGGCCTCGCGCTCCGCCAGATCGGTGGAGCCTCGCCGATACGCATGTTCGCTGCACCCTTGGCGGGCCTGGCCGCGATGGCGGGCTGCGCGGTGCTGCTCGGCCTGGGCGCCGCGGGGCTGGCGCCTTCTCTGGTCGCGTACGCATTCGCCTTTTTCGGAGTTGAATGGCTGCTTCACCGCGACGATTTGGCCCTCTTCTGGCGAGCGCTGCGCAGGCGCGGCGCGAACGAAGGGGGGGAGGCGGGTAAGCCGGAGCCGACGATCTGACGGTCCGCCGCTTGGGTTAGCCGGCCGAGTCGTCGCTGCCGGCCACGCCTGCGAACCTCGGCGAGTCCGGGGAGACGTCCGGCCGAGGTCGGCTCAAGAGCAGCATCTCCTGATTGCACAGCCAGCCCGGGAGCCAGCGCACCGGCGTAGGAGTTACGTCGATGACATCCTGGAAGTCGTCGAGCTCGCGCAGGAAGGGGCGGTGGTCGAATCCCTTGTGGGTGAATAGGAACTCGACGTTTGAGTCCGGATCGAAGCGGTCGGGATCAATCGTTTCCGCGCCGAATACCGCCCGAATGAGCTCTCCTCGAGCATACTCCCGCCCACGCCGCTTGAGCACACGCCGTCCGAGGGTCTTGATCACCAATGAGGGACCGATCTCGACAGGAACGTCGATCACCACGCGTCCATGGGGCGAGAGCCTCCGGGCGCAGAAGAGGTAGAAGCGCTGACGTTCGACGAGAGGAAAGTGCTCGAGCGCGCCCAAGCAGGACACCACGTCGGTGGCCCTTCCATCGAGACGGTCGTCGATCTGGTCGAACGACCCGGCCGCCGCCGCACGCGGTTCTTTCGTGAAGCGCTCCTCCGCCAGCTCGAGCTTGATCGTGAGCGGCTCGTAGGAGATGGCGAGCTCCACGCTCGCTGCGCGTGGGTCTCTCAGCAGCTGAGCCACAAGCTCGCCGTCGCCGGCTCCGTAGTCGACTACCACCTTCGGACGCGACGCGGTGATCAGCTCGATCGCCGTGTCCAGCCGATTGAGGTGGGCGTAGCGGATCAGCCGCCACGGACTCTCGTAGGTGGCCTCTCGATAAGTCTGCGGCTTGCGTAGCAACGCTGCCATTGTCGCGAGCGCGAGAATACCCGTCGACGCCGCGCAGGCGTCGCCGCGATGGAGCTCGCCGGAAGGAATCCCGACCCACTGTCCGCGGAGATCGACCCGATGATCTGAGCTGGACGCTTGACGTAGCGGCTGCTCAAGCGCAGAGCGCCTGCAAGGCACAGAGCGGTCGCGCACGCACCGGTACTGTCCTGGCCTTGCGCGTCCGCTGGTCCGTCGCCGCTTTGCTGGCCTGCCTCCTCGCCGCCGGCTGCGGCGGCGGGGAGAAGCGCGGTGCTCCCGGCCCTCCGACCCGGTTGGGGCCGTCGCGCCCGCCGAGTTTCTTTGGCATGAACGTGCAGAGGCTCCCACCCCGCCTGGCGGCCGGCCAGGTGGGCGCAGTGACCCGCAGTCTCGCGGAGGTAAGCTCGCTGGGCGTCAGCTTCGTCCGTGCGTCGATCGACTGGCAGGGCCTGCAACCGGGCCCTCCGAGGCGAGGGACGCGGAGCTACGACTTCGACGCGCTGGACAGTTGGGTGACCGTCGTGAGCGCCAACAAGCTGCGCTGGGACGTGCTGGGGGCGGGCTCGCCCTCGCCGCAGTGGGCGCTCGATCCGGCCGCCCTCGCCTCGGGTTGCGGGTTGGTGTCGCCCCCCAGGCCCGAACCGTACGCGGCGATGATGGCCGCCGTCGCGCGCCGGTACGGCGCTGGAGGCTCCTTCTGGTCGGAGCACCGCGAGCTTCCGTACGAGCCGGTGACCACCTATGAGATCTGGAACGAGCCGAACCTGAGCAGCTTCTGGTGCCCGCGCCCGGACCCACCCGCATACGCCCGCCTGTACCTCGCCGCGCACAAGGCGATCCTCGCTGTGGATCCGAAGGCCACTGTCGTCCTCGGTGGTCTGGCCGACTTTCGGGTCAACCAGCCGACCCAGGCTCCGCTCAAGATGGCGGTCGGAGACTTCCTGGCCGGCATGCTCGCCGCCAAGCCCCGGGTGCGAGACTCGATCGACGCCGTGGGCGTCCATCCATACGGCCGAACTCCGGGAGGGGTGTTGACCGCCGCCGCGTGGTTCAGGGCGACGCTGACCCGCGTCGGCCTTGGCGACGTGCCCATGATCGCCAATGAGTTCGGATGGCCGACGCGCGGCAGGTCACCGCTTTACCCTGCGGTTCCCGAGGCCACGCGAGCCAAGTATCTCCCGGCCGCGACTACTGCCCTCGCGAGGTCCAACTGCGGCCTGATCGGAGTCGCTCCTCACACATGGATCAGCGAGCAGCGCAGTCCGGTGTATACGGTTGACTGGTACGGTCTCGCGAACCCCGGCACCGGTCAGCCCTATCCCTCTGCGCTTGCCTACGGCCGGGCGGTCAAAGCGGCCGAGAAGGGAGCCGCCGGCGGCGGAACCGCCGACTGCTGAGCGCCTCGCTCGCCTCGCGGGCGGTCGCGCTAGTCGCTCCGGGGGGTCGCGCGCAGCCCGGCATGGGGGATTCCCGCCAGGGCTCGGCCCAAGTTCCGCATTGTCCCGCGGATCGGCGCTCCGGTCGGAGACCGCCCCCAGCGCGGCCGCGGAGCCGTGCCCCAGCGCAGAATGTACGGGCGGGTGGTGTCGACGACCTCGAACCCCGCCGCTTCCACCATGCGCCGAAGGCCCGCGACGTTCGGGACCCACCAGTTCGCGCCGCCCGTACCGATGAGCCGCGCGGCGGGCGTGGTGGGCTGTAGAGCCGTGAGCGGCAGCGAGACACTCTCGTTGAGGACCAGCTCGCCATCGGCGCCGTCGCGCAGCGCAGTCAGCGCCCGTACAGGGTCTCGCAGGTGAAGGAGGATGGTTCCCGCGAAGATCAGGTCGAACCCGCCGAGTTCCGCTCGGCTGACGTCGTACACCGAGAGGATCCGGCTCTCCACCTGGGAGGCCAAGGCCTTCCTGGCCAGCTCGAACGCGTCGCGGCTGCTGCCGAGCCTCCTCCGCGCCATCGGGTCGAAGGCCGGCCAGTCCGCGCCCTCGGGACCACTGATGTCGATCGTTAGCACTTCCCTGGCGCCCCGACGCTCCATCTCGAACGCCCAAAACCCGTTCGAGGTTCCGACGTCTAGGCACCGCATGCCGTCGAGTCGGGGCGGAAGCAAAGCGCGTGGGGCCGCGCCTACTGTGTCGAACACCCCGGGCGTCCGGATTCCTCCTGGGAGATTGATCGTGTGGTACCAGCCGAGGGCGCCCACCGCGGATGCCAGATCGCTGGAGGCGCCGTGCTCGCCCCCGGCCGTTGAGGCGCTCGTCATTGGGCGGCCTCGGCGAGCGTCGCGTAGGCGGCTTCGGCGCGAGGGAGCAGCGGATGGCGCGACAGCGCCTCAAGTACCCTCGGCTTCAGCTCGTCCTTGTAGCGGTTGGGAACCGTACCGTGGCCGGGACGCGAGCGCATGTTCCGTTCGTTGCGCTCGAGGCGCGCGACGATGTCCCGCTTCGTCGCCTCGCTCATCGGTGCTGCGGCGAACGCGGTGCCGTACGCGGTGTTGAGCCGCCGAGCAATGACCGATGGATCTTCTAGAACCTCAACGAAGGTGCAGATTGCGATGCGTTCCCGTATCGGGACCATCCTGCGGTAGTAGTCGATGTAGATGCGAAAGGCAAGGTCGTGGGAAAGGTCGTTCTCGCCGGCTATGACGAGCGAGGTGAGATTGCCGAGTGGCCGGCGGATGAGCACGACGCAGGGAACGCCGAGTCGTACGGCACGCAACGTCTGCATCGGAACGTGCATGTGGTGCGCGAGGCGCACGTCGGGGTTCTGCTCAAGGAAAGCCCATCCTCCGAAGGTGTTCGCCGACCTTGGCAGCCCTTCGATGCACGCATCCATGTCCTTCTCGACGATCACCCTGGCGTACGGCGCCGGCGCGTAACGCAGGATCGGATACGTGATGGAGTGGCTTCCGAGCACGTAGCGGATCCCGAACCAGGCGTTCCTGACATAGCGCGGGCGCTTCATCTGAGCGACGCGCCGCGAAAGCGGCGGAGGGCCGGAGTTGGTCGAACGGGTCATGGGGGCGAGTTCGGAGCGCCGGGATAGTAGATGCTCTACGCAGGTCTCGAAACTGCGTCGGCGCTGTCGCTCAGGCGTCGGGCAGGGGAGAGGGCAACGGTGGCTTTCGCGACCGAACCGCCCTCCGGGCCGCCCGCAACCAGACCGAGTGGAACTCGGCGTCTCGCCGCAGCGCTCGTTTGACTACAAAGCGCGACGCCTGGACGATGAACTGAAGCGAGAGATCGAAGATACCTCGCGCCGCGCCCAGTCGCTCGTGGACGACCCACCAGCGCGCCTCGACCTTGCGTTGCATCCCCACGTCGCTGAACGCTTGCGAGCCCGATCGCCCGCCCAAATGGACGATGCGCGCAACATCCCCTGCGGAGATGCTCGGAACACCGGCCTGGTGGGCCCGGATGCACAGGTCACCGTCCTCGCCGTAGAGCACCAGGCGCTCGTCGAACGGGCCGAACTCGAGGAGCAACTCCCTCTGCGCGGCGAGGCAGGCACCCGAGAGCCAGCCGGCCGGCAACCTTTCCGCGTACCGCCATGGCTCGCAGCGTGCGCGAAGTCGCTTCGGCATGAAGGCACCAGGCCAGATCGAAATCAGCGTCGACTCGCAGCTTGCGAGGGCAGGGCGGGCGGAGATCTGGGGCGATCCGTCTTCGTTGAGCACCAGCGGCGCGAAGAGCGCGCGCTCGCGTGAAGCGACTTCGGCGAGCCCACCCAGGGAGTTGTCGATTACCACGGAGTCCGGGTTGAGCAAGATGACCACGCAGGTCACCGCTGCTTGCACTCCGATGTTGCATGCGGGCCCGAAGCCCACGTTCTCTGCCAGCTCGATCAGGCGGCTGCCTGGCGAAGCAGCGCGAATCACGTCCGCGGTTCCGTCGCTTGAGTTGTTGTCGACGAAGAGCAACTCGCAGCCCCTAGCCAGGTAACGGTCGAGGCTCTCCATCAGCGCAGGAATCTCGGCCGCCGAGTTCCAGGTCACCATCACGGCGGTGAAGCGCACGTTCGCTATGCCTCCGTCGCTGTAAGTGCCGGGCGAGCGTCGGCGGCGACCCCAAGGAAAGCGTCCTTCAGCCGACCGACGGTCTTGGGAAGCTCGTAGTCGCGAACGCGCCGATATCCGCATTCGCGCAGCCGCTCGCGCTTCGCCTCGTCTGTCAGCAGCTCGCGTATGGTCTCACGTAGCCCTTCACGGTCGCCGGTGGCTACCAGTTCCCCGCACGGGCCCAGCTCCTCGACGATTGCCGGCTCCGCGTAACCGGCCACCGGCGTGCCTACGGCCATCGCCTCGAGCGGGCTGAGGGGGAAGCCCTCCCGCCATCCGCTGACAGGATCGGGCAAGCTCGGGATCGCGAGGACGTCGCAGCCGGCCGTGATCTGGACCGCGTCATCGCGGTGTCCAAGGAACGTGACGCAGTCCTTCAGCCCGAGCTGACCCACGCGGGCTCGTACGACCTCCTCGTATGCGGGCTCGTAGGGATCGGCCGCCCCGACGAAGACGACGCGCAGCCCGGGCACCGCTCGCCGCAGTTCGGGGGCGATCTCCACCAGCTCGAGCTGGCCCTTGCCGGGATGCAGGCGCGCCACCTGGCCGACGAGGAGGCTGTTGGGGCCAGCACCGACCATGCCGAGGAGCGCTTCGCGCGCCTCGCGGCGATCCACCTCGTAGCGCGGTATGGCGTTTGGGATGATTGTGGTCGGCACGCCGGGCATGCCGGCCAGCGTCTCCAGGACGGCCGAGCTAACACCAACGACGAGTGCACATCGACGAGCGATCATTCGCGCCATCCAGCCGTCGCGTGCGCAGTCCTGCTTCTGCCACACGATGGGGCTCCGAGTTCCCGTCGCGGCCATTACAGTGACCAAGGCGGCCTTGACCCCGTTCGCATGGACAACGTGTGGTGAGCGGCTGGAGAGGATCCGGCGTAGGCGAACGGCACATGCGACAAGGCCCACTCGTCGCCCGCAGGGCAGCGCCGTCGCGGCGATCCGCGACGCTCGGAGCCGGCTAATGAACGGCCCGCCGCCGAGGAGAAGCACCGTGTCGACCCACTCAGGCTCGAGCGACGTCAGCACGGAGTCGAGGAACAGCTCGGTGCCCCCGAGCTGTGCGTTGGAGGCCACGAAGAAGACGCGAACGGAAGAAGGGCTGGGGTCGGTCACAGCCAGCGTATGATGCATAAGCGACGGGCCGGACGCGCGCGACGACATCTGGGCGGCGCCCTCGACCGGGGTTGCGCCGCTCGCCCTGATGCGTATCCAGTGCACCACACCTGTGCCGCCTGCTTGCGCGCATGCGTCTATTCGGCCAATGAGGCAAGCGTCCCAATCATCGCTACTGGCACTGCTCCGCGCTGACCTCCTCGCTCGTTATCCCGAGGCTACATCCTGGACCTTCCGTCGCAGGGTCCGCCGCGTTCTGGATGATCGCTCGCTTCAGGCGGTGCTGACCATACGCCTGGCCCTGCACTCGCCCGGACGGCTCCTCTTTCTATGGAGAACATGGACAATCGCCAAGTTCCGGATGGAGATCTTCCCGTGCGAGATTGGCCCGGGTCTGCACCTGCCGAACCCGATCAACATAATCATTGCGCGCGGCGCGAAGATAGGCAGCGATGTCACCATCTACGACGGCGCCAACATCGGCTTCCCCCGCATGGAGCGTCCGGGCGAGTGGCTCTCAAGTCCCGAGATCGGGGATCGGGTGCTGATCGAGCCGGGGTGCTTCGTGGTCGGCCGCATCCGAGTCGGGTCGGACGTGCGGCTCAAGCTGGGCGCCTTCGTAGACCGTGACGTCCCGAACGGATCGGTGGTAGAGGCCTCCCCGGACTGACCACGGCGCGAACTGGCAGCCCGGTTGCTTCAATCAAACGGTACATGCCAGTGAGCCGCTACCGAGCGCTCGCACGGCCGTTGCCCTGGCCGCTCATCGCCGCAGATTATGCCGCTCTCTACGCGGCACGCTCAGACAGTCGCGAGAGGCTGCTCGCTCGCGCGCCCGTGCGGTTCCTGACCAACCCCTCGCTGCACGCCGTAGTCATGATCCGCGTCGCCCTTGGCGGACCGGCGATCTTGATGGGGATGTGGCGCCGCATTCTCCTCGCCAAGCACTCCATCGAGCTCGAGGCGGGCTTCGAGCTCGGGCCGGGGGTGGTCATGCCCCACCCCTTCGGTCTCGTGCTTGGCTCCGGGGCGAAGGTGGGCGCCAACGTCGTCCTTTACCACAATGTGACTGTGGGACGTCCAGAGGGGGACGAGCGTGCCCCCGCCGTCCTGGGGGATCGAGTCACCGTCTACACCAACACCATCATCCGGCCCGGCGCCGTTGTGGGAGCGCGCGCGACGATCGGCGCGAACTCGCTCGTCGAGGGCGAGGTCCCGCCGGGCTCCCTTCTCAAGCGAGGGGGCGTGGTTCGCCGGTGTGAGCGCGCTGAGCCGCCGACTGGAGCTGAAGCATAGGCCGCTGCGCCGGGTCCTCGACGAGCAGCCTGGCCAGCTGCTCTTCGACGAAGCCCCGGGCGTGAAGCGCGCGGTTGGCCTCGAATAGGGGCTCGCCCTCCCTCCGCCGCTGGGCCGCCGATCCCAGCAGAGCGACCGCGTGGGCCGTGAACTCCTCCTCCGAGGTCCGCGCGCGCAGGGGGAGATAGCTGCTCGTCGCTCCAATCGCCGCCGGAGTGCCGACGACGGGAACGCCGTGCCGCGCCGCGTCGAGCACCTTCACACGTACCCCTCCTCCGATGGAGACCGGGGCTAGTAGTACCGCGGCAGAGCGCCACACCGCTTCGAGGTCCTCGACGAAGCCGAGCGTCTCGACGCTCGGCTCGGCAGGACGGCGCTCTCGCGGCGCCGGGTGACCGACCACGAGGAGGCGAGCGCGAGGCACTGCCTTGGCGATCCTGGGCCAGAGCGCGCGCAGCCTCGAGAAGGCCTCCGCATTGGGAGGCCAGCGGCGATCCCCGACGAACACGGCTACGGGATCGGCGAGCCACGCCGGTCGCTCGGCGGGCGGCAGGGACAAGTCCAGCCGCGGCCCAGCCACGATCTCTGCAAGCTCCCGCGACTCGGTGTCACTGAAAAACGCGACAGCGGATGCCGCTCGGACGCAGCGAATCTCGTCCCGACGCGTTCGGCTCGACTCGACCGCGAGAAGCGGCCCCAGCGCAGATCGTCGCGACCGCATCACCGTCGACTCGAGCACGTCGGCCAGCACCACGAGCCGGTCGCTCGGAGCAACGCGCCGGGCGTCGAGGGCGCCCTGCGCCATGTAGACGCGCCGAGCGACGAGCACGTCGGCTGGCACGATCTCCAGCGCCTGCACCAGGCCTCGCGGCGCGAAGCGCTCATGGATGAGGCTGCGGCGCCGGAGCCCGCTCGCGACGGCTAGCCTGCGCATGCTCACCGGCGGCTTGCGAACCTCGACGACCTCGAGCGCCCCACGCGTGCTCGTCGGACCCGTCGAGAGCGCCACAACGCTCACGCTGCATGTCGCGGCCGCGGCGTCCAGCAGCAGGCGCGTCACCCTGGTCTCGCCGTCCTGCACCGCTCCAAAAGGGTGCTTGGAGACGATGAAGACCGCCTTGCTCATCGCTGCGCGACGACCAAGTAGTACGGCGCGAGATCGCGGCGATCCGTCCGAACGATCCACTCCTCGTACGCGATGTAGGCTGCGGTGAGCAAACGCGAGAAGAGAACGTAGCCAGCGCCTGTGAACAGTGGCACAACGGTGTGGCGAGTCCAGGGGCCGGCTAGCAACACGGTGAGATCTGAGTACGAGCACCGGTCGTAGCGGCCGTCAAAGACCGTGCCGGGGGCGCGACCCTGTGTCCTCGCGAGCACCGCCTTGGATACGGAGCCTGGCAGCACTCGATTGGCGACGGCGAACGGCGACCTGGCACCGGCGAGCTGAGCGAGCAGCCACCCCCCAGGCCGTAAATACGCGTGGAGGTTCTCGAGTACGCGCGCAGTCGAATGGACGTGCTCGAGGGCGAAGAAGCTCAGGACGAGGTCGAAGCGGTTCTCAAGCGCAGTTACATGGTCCTCGGCCGCCGCGATGACGACGTCGTCGTAGCTGACCCGGTCCGCTTTCGCAAGCTCGGCAGCGTCGATGTCGAGGCCGATGTAATGGGTGCCGATCGGGCGCTCCTCGGGCCCGACCGTGGGGCGCCGGCCGGCGCCCACGTCCAGGACGGCCGAGCCGGGTTTGAGCAGGCAGCTCAGGCGAGCCCGGAAGGGACGGTCCCAGAGGTCGGTCCGGTAACGGGCGGGCAGACGGTGGACCGCTCCGTCGCGGACAGCGCGCAGCGGTCCGGTCGGCTGCGCGGCGATGTCGAAGCGGCGCTCCACCCGACCCGGTCAGGCAAGCGCAAGTTTCCGGCCCGCGGGCACGACCGGCTGGGGCGCGGGTTCGGTGACCGTCGCCACTCGCTCGAGCCGAGCCACGAGCGCGGCGAGGAGGATAAGCGTCAAGAAGAAGGCGTTGTCTCCGTACTCGTAATCGGTCATCGCATCGACAGCCAGCGCCAGGAAGACGCCCGTGAGAGCCACGGCTAGCGAGTGCTCGGGCTCGCCGGTCAGTCTCAGCGATCTCGTGAGTGCGCGACAAATCGCGATCACCAACCACGCGACCGCGATCAGGCCCGGAACGCCAAACTCAGAAGCGATCACCAGCGGGGTGTTGTGCGCGTTGGAGGGAACGCCCACGTCGAAGACGAGCCCGTAGTCGGGGGCGTGCCTGGGGAAGTTCTTCGCGCCCACGCCGAACGGCAGGTTGTCCTCGATCATCTTCGGGGCTGCCTTCCAGGTCTGGAGCCTCAAGCTGGCCGAATCACTCTCGGTGGAGCCGATCGAGCTGATCCGCTGCACCAACAGCCCCGGGTTGAACACCGACCCAGCCGGGTTGAACCCCGTCAGCAGCCCGGCGCTGAAGAGCACGATCGCCACTAGGGCCAGCCGCCGCGCGGGCTTCCAGGCCACCATGAGCCAAACGGCGAGGATCGCCAGCGAGAGGTAGGCGGTCCTCGTCAATGCCAGAGTGAGCGCCAGCAGCGATAGGCAAGTGGCCGCCAACCCGGCCATCCGCACCGCGGTCGAGCGCCCGATCGCGATGAAGACGAGTTGCACCGGAAGCGTGATGACTAGGAAGGCCGCCAGCAGCACAGGACTGGCAAAGGAACCGGTCGCTCGGTTGGTCACTATCCCTCCGGCCTGAAGCGCGACCTGTTGGCTGCCGGCCGTCTTCGCGACAGCTATCACCGCGACCGCCGCCGCCGATGCGGCAATAACGCCCGCGAGCCTCTCGGTCGTATGACGGTCCTGGTCCGCGAGCATCGCCAGGAAGAGAACGAAGCAGGCACTCCACATGAAGAGCTCCTTGATCACAACGAAGCGGTCCACCGCCAGGAACAGTCCGGGGACGTGCGCCAGAAGCACGGCAAAGAGCGGAAGGGTGAGCGAAGAGCTCACGGAACCGCCGCCTTTCAGCAGACGTCGCGTCAGCCACCCCGCAGCGGCGGTGACGAGCACCAGCTCAGTAGGCGTGAGACCAAAGCCCGTGAAGCTGGCCGAGGCCGTCTCGAGCGGGATCAGCAGTATGGCGAGATAAACGGCCCAGGCAGGGCGAACGACGCCGAGGACGAAGACGCCCACGCCGACGATCGCCGCCACCGGAAGGAGCGGCGTTGTAACGATCCCCATAAGCGCTAGCAGCCCGGCAGCTGCGCCCGCGCTGAGCGCGAAGAGGGCACCCTTCACGCCATTGCTATGGGCGCCTACGTGCACGACCGCCGGGAGGCGAGGACGCGGTGGTCGCAGAGGGTGGTAACGCCGGTCATGGGCACCGGCCCGCATGCTACTGTGACGATGCTTCGCCGCCACAGGATGGCTGACGCCGCACAGAACAAGACCCTGCGCGACTACCTGCGCGTCCTAAGGCAGCAGCGGCTGGTTGTGCTGGTCGCGGTCTCGCTCTCGGTGGGGATCGCAGTTGCCTACGTCGTCCTCCGCCAGCCGACCTACGAGGCGTCGTCATCCCTTGCCTTTCGCGACCCGGCCGATGATCTCAGCCTTCTCGGGAGTTCGGCGACGCCGCAGCTCAACCCGGAGAAGGCGGCGTCTGCCAACGCGCAGAGCGTCACGACGGCGGACAACCTCAAGCGCGTCAAGACCGCGCTCAAGAGCCGTCAGTCACTCGCATCGCTGCGGTCATCGGTGAACGTCCTCGTCGAGCCCGTTTCCAATCTGGTGGTCATCCAGGCGAAGGCCCGCACCGGCGCGCAAGCCGCTCGAATAGCCAACACCTTCGCGCGCGTAGCCGTGCGGAGCGCGACTACAGACTCGCGCCAGCAGTTCTCGCTGGCTGCCGACGCGCTGCAAAAGCGCGAGGACGCGCTCCAGAAGAGCGCCAAGCGCAGGCGCAAAACCCAGGGATCTGCCAATGGCTCCAACCAGAAGGGACAGACCCCCTCCCAGCAGCAAACTCAGGATTCGCAGGCGAACCTCAGCTCGGACATCCGCAACCAAGCCCTCTACGACGAGCGGATCTCACGCCTGCAGTCGCTTGCGCTGGTGGCCCGGCCCGTTCAGATCTCCGACGTTGCCGAGATCCCGGGGAGCCCGACCTCGCCAAAGCCGGCGCGCGACATCGGCCTCGCACTCTTCCTGGGACTGATTCTCGGAGGGATTGCGGCGTACCTGCGCGACACGCTCGACCGGCGACTCCACAGCGCGGACGAGATCGGCGAGACGGTCGAGCTGCCGGTGGTCGGCCACGTTCGCGACAAGGCCATGGGGCGCTCGCCGATCGCCGCCAAATGGCCGGCCCTGCCGCCGCTGGAGGAAGACGACCTCGAGGGCTTCCGCATCCTTCGCACCAACGTCGAGTTGCTCAGCGTTGACACGAGCCCCCGTTCGGTGATCGTCACGAGCGCCCTTCCCGAGGAGGGCAAGTCGACCGTCGCCGCCTCGCTGGCCTGGGCCTGGGCGACGGCCGGGCGCCGCACCCTGCTCGTCGAGTGCGACATCCGGCGTCCGGTGTTGGCCGAGCGTCTCGGCCTCGCGGCGCAACCCGGGCTGACGGAGCACCTCGCTGGCCGCGCAGAGCTCGAACACATCGTCCAGCGCGTTGCCTTCGGTGGCACAGCGCGCCTACGGCAGCTGGAAGTCAGCGAGTTCAACGGCGGCCTTCCGAGCGCAGCGCCCAATACCCCCCTGGGAAACGGCGCCGATGAGTTGGAGACTACGCTGGCGTGCATAACCGCCGGCGCGCCCTCGCTTCGGCCGGCCGACCTCCTGGGCTCCAAGCGACTGCACGCGCTCCTCGAGCGTGTCGCGTCGGAGTACGAGGCGGTCGTTCTGGATAGCCCGCCGCTGCTGTCGGTGGTGGACGCGCGTGAGCTGATCCCGAGGGTTGACGCGATCGTCGTGTGCGTACGCGCCTCCAAGACCACGCGTGATCAGATGAAGGCGGCCAAGACTGCGCTCCAGCGGTTCCCCGGCCGCCCTACCGGCCTCGTCGTCACCGGCTTGCGGGCAGCCGAGAGCACCGACTACGGCTACTACTCCTACGGATCGGTGTACGCCGGCGACCCCAGCTGAGCGGCCGAGGCGACCTCAGTCGGCGCGCTGCTGCTTTGCCCCCCGCCCCGCGGATGGGTCGGCGGGCGCGCCGCCAAAGGCTCGCTTGAGTGATCCACGCTCGAGCAGGTGGAGCTCGACGGCCGCCGTCGCTTGGTCGATCGGCGTCTCGGACGTGGTGATCCTCACGTCCGGCGCCGCCGGCGGCTCGTATGGGTCATCGACGCCGGTGAAGCCGCGCAGCTCGCCGCGCCGGGCACGGGCGTAGAGGCCCTTCGGGTCGCGTCGCTCGCACTCCTCGAGCGGTGTGTCGACGAACACCTCGACGAACGGAATTCCGTCCCGTTCGGCGATCGCCCGGGCGGCCGCCCGGGCGGCGGAGTACGGCGAGATGAGGCTCACGACTGCGATCGTCCCTGCATCCGCAAGAAGGCGGGCGATCTCCGCCGCCCGACGGACGTTCTCCGTTCGCGAAGCGGCGTCGAAGCCGAGATCCGAGTTGACGCCGTGACGGAGGTTGTCGCCGTCGAGCAGGTACGCCGGGATGCCCAGCCGCACGAGGCGCTCCTCCAGCGCTGTGGCAAGCGACGACTTGCCCGACGCGGGCAACCCGGTGATCCAGACCACGGCGCCGCGGCACGCAAGCACGTCCCAGCGCTCGGCCCGACTGAGACGGCTCGGATGCCAGCTGATGTTCTTGTGCTGCGCCCCGTCCAAGGCCGCGACTAGCTTGTGGCTCGGCGTCGACGCACGCCTGCGCTGATCAGCGTTGCGCCGGTCAGCGCGAGCACGACGGCGACAATCAGGCCCACGGCGCCCAAGGACCTGGACACCTGGCGCAGCGCGTCGAGGAAGCCGTTTGACGTCGCCGCGTCCGCTCGGATCGGAGTCTGCCGAACCGGGGTGCGTCGGTCGGCACCGCGATCGCGCCAGGGGCGCAACCGATTCGCGAGCTCGCGGCCATCGCCGCCAGCCGTCCGCAGGTCCTTCAGGACGGCGACAGACACGCCCTGAGGGCTGAAGATGGGATCAGCTCCGCTGCCCAGGTGGAGGAGCCCAGACTTGACGCGCCGCTACCGCCCGAACCGCTGGCTCCTCCACCGCCGATTCCGCCGCTGCCTCCTCCAAAGGAACTGCTGTCGCCCCCAGCCGAGGGCACCGCCTCGCAGTACTGGGACAGGGCCGACTGACCGGGGCCACCCTGGCAAGTCGTCGCGGCATGAGCCGGCGCGGAGCCCAGCAGGGCCGCGATGAGTCTCGCCGTTGCGACGATCAAGAGCACGAGGCCCGAAGCGGATGGGCGGCGGAGCGAGATGGTCAAAGGACGTTCCCCTCTGGGGCCGGCGTGGACGAGAGAGGTTACCGGTCGATAGCGGCAAGACGGCGCTTGCGCGGCGCGTCGCAATAGAGTGCCGACGCGTGTCGAGCATGCGCGAGCCGCCGCCGACAGGAGCTGTTCGCCGAGTTCGCGGAGACCCGCTAGTGCAAGGGCCACGACAGCACGAAGGCCGACGCTTGCCCAGGCCCTGGCTTGGCTCATCTCCGCGGTGGTGCTGCTCGTGTACGTCATCCGGGGCGGGAGCTACGACCTTCTGCCCCGCCAGGAGATCGCCGTCGGGATCTGGTGGATTCTGGCTGCTGGCTTCGCCGCGGGTGTGCTTCCTCGCGCGAAGCCGACGCTCGGCCTGGCGCCGGTCGCGGCTCTGTTGCTGCTCGGCGCATGGACGGCGCTGAGCCTGATCTGGACGCAGAGCGATGAGCGGACCGTGGCCGAGGCGGCACGAGTCGTCGGATTCCTCGGTCTCATGCTGGGCGTGGACATCTGAAGTGGTCGCGGTGTGGACGCTTGAACTGGCCCCATCTCCGTCCGATCTGCTCTCGACGGTTCGAGGCTCATCGAGCTCGAGCGGACGGGGGCGGAAGGGATGGCATCGAGGATGGAGACGTTCGAGCAGATCAGGCGCGACCGTGATCGGGAGGGGCTGTCGATCCGGGCGTTGGCGGTGCGGCATGGGGTTCATCGTCGT
>JBBQNQ010000027.1:0-33950 GCA_038330095.1 Solirubrobacterales bacterium | reverse complement strand
GCGATCATCCTCTTCATCGACGAGCTGCACACGATCGTCGGGGCCGGCGGCGCCGAGGGCGCGGTAGACGCGGCGAACCTGCTCAAGCCCATGCTGGCCCGCGGCGAGCTGCGCGCGGTCGGCGCGACCACGCTGGACGAGTACCGCAAGCACATCGAGAAGGACGCCGCGCTCGAGCGCCGCTTCCAGCCCGTGAAGGTCGGCGAGCCGTCCGTCGCGGACACCATCGCGATCCTCCGCGGTCTGAAGGAGCGCTACGAGGTTCACCACGGCGTGCGCATCCAGGACTCGGCGATCATCGCCGCCGCCACGCTGTCGCATCGCTACATCGCCGACCGCTTCCTGCCCGACAAGGCGATCGACCTCATCGACGAGGCCGCCTCGAAGTTGCGCATCGAGATCGACTCGCTGCCCACCGAAATCGACGAGATCGAGCGCCGAATCATGCAGCTCGAGATCGAGCACCAGGCGCTGGCCAAGGAGAAGGACGAGGCGTCGGCCGCGCGCCGGGAGGCGATCGAGCGCGAGCTCGCCGAGCTGGGCGAGGCCTCCGGCGCTATGAAGGCCCAGTGGCAGGCCGAGAAGGAGGCCATCGGCGCCGTGCGCGACGTCAAGGAGCAGCTCGAGCAGGCGAGGACGGAGGTCGAGCGCGCAGAGCGCGAGGCCGACCTCCAGCGCGCCGCCGAGCTTCGCTACGGCACGATCCCCGAGCTCGAGCGCACGCTGACCGAGCTCGAGCATGCCGACCACGGCGAAGTGCACTTCCTCAAGGAGGAGGTCGACGCCGAGGACGTCGCCGAGACCGTCGCCAAGTGGACGGGCATCCCGGTGTCGCGGCTGCTCGAGGGAGAAGTCGAGAAGCTCATTCACATGGAAGAGCGCCTGCACCTGCGCGTCATCGGCCAGGACGAGGCAGTCGAAGCGGTGGCCAACGCGCTGCGCCGCTCGCGCGCGGGGCTGCAGGACCCCGATCGCCCGATCGGCACCTTCCTGTTCCTGGGCCCGACGGGCGTGGGCAAGACGGAGCTGGCGCGCGCCCTCGCGGAGTTCATGTTCGACTCCCAGGACGCGATGGTGCGGATCGACATGAGCGAGTACATGGAGAAGCACTCGGTCTCGCGACTGGTTGGTGCGCCCCCGGGCTACATCGGCTACGAGGAGGGCGGCCAGCTCACCGAGTCCGTGCGCCGCCGGCCCTACTCCGTCGTGCTCCTCGACGAGATCGAGAAGGCCCATCCCGACGTCTTCAACGTGCTCCTGCAGGTGATGGACGACGGGCGCCTGACCGACGGCCAGGGCCGCACGGTGGACTTCAAGAACACCGTGCTGATCATGACCTCGAACATCCCGGGCGGACGGGCCGGCGTCGAGGCCCAGTTCAAGCCCGAGTTCATCAACCGGCTGGACGACATCGTCGAGTTCGAGCCGCTGACCCGCGAGCAGATCGGAGCGATCGTCGACCTACAGGTCGCCCGGCTGATCCAGCGCGTGCGCGAGCGCGACATCGAGGTCTCCCTCTCAGACGACGCCCGCACGCTGCTCGGCAACCTCGGCTATGACCCGACCTACGGAGCCCGACCGCTCAAGCGCGTCATCCAGAAGCACCTGGTCGACCGCCTGGCGCTCAAGATACTCGAGTCTGAATTTCGCGAGGGGCACACCGTGCGGGTCGATGCGCGCGACGGCGAGCTCGTCTTCGAGCCGGCAGTCGCGCCCGCCGACCCTCAGCCCGTCGCTGCATAAGTCCAGCGCCGGTTCGTGGTAGAACCGGGGCGAAGTCCTCGACCCATCGACGGGAGGCCGATGCCGACGTACATCATGCTCACCACGCTGACCCCCGAGGGCGTGCAGACGGTGAAGAACAACCCGCAGCGCATCCGCGAGGTCTCCAAGGAGGTCGAGCAGCTCGGCGCGAGCGTCAAGGCCCAGTACGCCACCCTCGGCCACTACGACTTCATCAACGTGGTCGAGGCGCCCGACGACCAGACCATGGCACGGGTGTCGCTCGAGCTCGGCTCACGCGGGACCGCCAAGTACGAGACCCTGACCGCGATCCCGATCGACGACTTCATCTCGTCGCTCTAGGCCGCCGATGAGAGTCCTCGTCGTCGGCAGGGGCGGGCGCGAGCATGCCCTCGTCCGCACACTCGCGCGCTCGCCCGGGCGACCGGAGGTCCTGTGCGCGCCGGGGAACGTCGGCATCGCCCGCGACGCGCGCGTGCTCGAGGTTGGCGCCGAGGACGTCGACGGCCTCGTGGCGACCGCGCGCGACCACGCGGTCGACCTCGTGGTGGTCGGGCCCGAGGCGCCGCTGGTCGCGGGCCTCGCCGACGCGCTGGCCGACGCGGGGGTGCGGTGCTTCGGGCCCTCGGCCGACGCGGCGCGCCTGGAGGGCTCCAAGGCCTTCGCCAAGGAGGCGATGGCCGGCGCGGGCGTGCCGACCGCCGCCCACGCCGTCGTGAACACGGTCCAGGACGGCATGGCGGCGGTGTCGCGCTACCCGACCGTCATCAAGGCCGACGGGCTCGCCGCGGGCAAGGGCGTGGTGATCGCGGCGGACGAGCGTGAGGCGCGCGATGCGCTGGAGGCGATGCTCGTCGAGCGCCGCCACGGCGACGCGCCCGTGGTGGTCGAGGAGCACCTCGACGGCGAGGAGGTCTCGCTGCTCGCCCTGTGCGACGGCGAGCGCGCGCTGCCGATGGCGCCCGCCCAGGACTACAAGCGGATCTTCGACGGCGACCAGGGGCCGAACACGGGCGGCATGGGCTCCTACTCACCGGTTCCGGGCGTCGATGCCGAGCGAGCGCGGGAGATCTGCGCGCAGGTCCACCAGCCCGTGGTCGACCTGATGCGCGAGCGCGGCACGCCCTTCCACGGCGTGCTCTACGCCGGCTTGATGCTGACCGCGGACGGGCCCAGCGTGCTCGAGTTCAACGTGCGCTTCGGCGACCCCGAGACCCAGGCGGTCCTTCCGCGCCTGCGCTCCGATCTGCTCGACGCGCTCGTGCGCGCGACCGAGCCCGGCGGCCTGCGCGACGTGGCGCTCGAGTGGGCGCAGGAGTGGGCGGTCACCGTCGTCCTGGCGAGCGCCGGCTACCCCGCCTCCTCCTCCAGCGGCGACGTCATCACCGGGCTGGACGCTGCGCCCGCCGGCGTCGAGGTCACCCATGCCGGCACGGCGCTGCGCGACGGCGAGCTGGTCACGGCGGGTGGGCGCGTGCTCAACGTCACCGGCCTGGGTCCCGACCCCGCGGCCGCGCGGGAAGCTGCCTATGCTGCCGCCGACATGATCGCCTTCGAGGGCCGACAGCTTCGCCGTGACATCGCCCAGCGCGCCGTGGAGCGGGCCGGGTGAGCGAGCGGCCGCAGCAGGAGGTCGCCGAGACCGCAGCTCCCGAGGAGCTTGCCGCGGTGGAGGCCGAGGTGGAGGAGCAGCTCGACGAGCTGGAGGTCGATGCGCCCCGCGTCGCGATCGTGATGGGCTCGGAGTCCGACCGCGAGACCATGTCCAAGGCGGAGGCCGAGCTCGACAAGCGCGGGATCAGCTTCGAGGTGCGGGTGATGTCCGCCCATCGCCAGCCGGACATCGTGAGCGAGTACGCCAAGGAGCTGAAGTTCCGCGGCTTCCGCGTGGCGATCGCCGGAGCGGGTCTCTCCGCGGCGCTGCCGGGCGTGGTCGCCGCCCACACCGAGCTACCGGTCATCGGCGTCCCGCTGACCAGCGCGAACTCTGCCCTCGGTGGCCTGGATGCGCTGCTCTCGTGCGCGCAGATGCCCCCCGGCGTCCCGGTCGCAGCAGTCGGGCTCAACGCTGCGCGCAACGCCGCAGTCCTCGCGGCAAGGATCCTCGACAGCGGCGCCTAGGGCGCCGGAAGGCCGCTGCGCGGGGCTTCCGCGCGCTGGGGCGCATCGCCCGCGCGGATGATCTCCTGCAGCTTTGGATCGCGCTCCATGCGCGCATCGATCAGCGGATTGACGATCCCGCGCAGCGCGGACACCGCTCTCCACCACGTCGGCGCAAAGATCCTCGGCGCACGGCGCTCGATGCCGTTAACGATCGCCTCTCCGGCAGCGCTCGGGGGCAGGCGCTTGAGCGCCGGCGCGGGCGAGACCTCCTCGAGCCGGCGCCCGATCGGGTCGGCGAAGGCGTCCTGCACCATTCGCGTGTCGATGAAGCCGAAGTAGGCGACGCTCGCGCTCGCTCCATGGGTCTTGAGCTCGACGCGCAACGCCCGACCGAGCTGCTCGACGCCCGCCTTGCTGACCGCGTAGGACGAATTGAGGGCGCCGTTGAAGAACGCGTAGACCGAGGCGACGACGACAACGTGGCCGCGCCGCCGGACGATCTCGGGAAGGGCGGCGCGGGTCGTGCGCCACACCCCGAGCAGGTCGACCGCGATGGTCCGCTCGAACGCCTCGGGGTCTATCACCCGCACGGTCGCAGTCGGCGGCGCGATCCCGGCGTTGGCCACCGCGACGTCCAGGCCGCCGAAGCGCTCCACGGTCGCGGCCACCGCCGCCTCCATCGCATCGCTGTCGGTGACGTCAGCACCGATCGCGAGCGTGCGGTGGCCGACGAGCTGAGCCGCCAACGCGGTCTGGTCCTCGTCGAGGTCGACCAGCGTCACCGAGGCCCCGCGCGCGTGCAGCGAGCGCGCCGTCTCGAAGCCGATGCCCCGCGCGGCGCCGGTGACGAGCGCGGTACGGCCCGCGAGATCAAAGGTCGGCATCCCTCGATGCTACGGCGTTAGGCTCCGTCGTGCCCATGCCCCGGATCGCGCTCGCGCTCGCGATCGCCCTCGCACGTGGGAGAAGGAGCCGCTATTCGGCATCGCGCCGGTGCGCCGCGGCTTCCGCGGGTCGGGGATCGTCTTCTGGGACAGCGGCAGCCCGCTGCCGCCGCAGGGCAAGCGTGCCGCCCCGCAAGGGGCGCGACCCGCACGAGGACCCGCGCGCCACCCCCGCCAACCGCCTGCAGAAGTCGCGCTTCCTGCGGCCGGCCGGGGTGATCTCGAGCGTCTGCGGCGGCAAGCCCTGCCGCGCGGTGCAGGCGGGGTAGTCGCGCCGGGCGTACACGAACGGGCGACGAAGGGGAAGAGATTCCGGGGGTGGGGCAGATTCCGGCCGATATGCGACCGCTTTCCGCCCCACCCCCTCCTTAACCCGACGGTGTTCATCCCATAACTGGCCGGCGACGGTGCTCGCCGGAAACCCCGGCGGCGGCTACGCTCGACCGGTGATCGACCGCTACACGCGCCCCGAGCTCGGCGCGATCTGGACCGACGAGGCGCGCATGGAGACCTGGCGCCGCGTCGAGGTCGCGGCGGCCGAGGAGATCGACGGGCCCACCCCCCAAGAGCTCGAGGCGATCCGCGGCGCGGGCTTCACCGTGCAGGAGGTCCAGGAGCGCGAGCGGGTCACCGACCACGACGTCGCCGCCTTCATCGACGTCCTCGCTGCGAGCGCGGGGCCGGCCGGGCGCTGGATCCACTTCGGGCTGACCTCCTCCGACGTTCTCGACACCGCGCTGGCGCTGCAGCTCCGCGCGGCGGGGGAGGTGATCCTCGCGGGCGCGCATGGGCTGCGCGCGGCGCTCGCCGATCGCGCGCGCGAGCACGTGGACACCGTGACCGTCGGGCGCACCCACGGGGTGCACGCCGAGCCCACGACCTTCGGCGTCAAGCTAGCGGGCTTCGCTGCCGAGGCGGATCGCAACGCCCTGCGCCTGGAGCGCGCCTTCGACCAGGCGGCGGTGGGCGCGATCTCCGGCGCCGTCGGCACGTATGCGGCGCACGGCCCCGAGTACGAGCGGCGGGTGCTCGCGCAGCTGGGGCTCGAGCCCGAGACCGTCTCCACCCAGGTCGTCGCGCGCGACCGCCACGCCGAGCTGCTGACGGCGATCGCGCTCGCCGGCGCAGGGCTCGAGCGCCTTGCCACCGAGATCCGCCACCTGCAGCGAACCGAGGTGCGCGAGGTCGAGGAGCCCTTCCGCGCCGGCCAGAAGGGCTCCAGCGCGATGCCCCACAAGCGCAACCCGATCACCGCCGAGCGCATCACCGGCCTCGCGCGACTGCTGCGCGGCTACGCGCAGGCGGGAATGGAGGACGTCGCGCTGTGGCACGAGCGCGACATCTCGCACTCCAGCGTCGAGCGGGTCGCGCTGCCCGACGCGACGATCCTCCTGGACTACATGCAGCACCGGGCGGTGGCGCTGGTACGCGGCATGACCGTCCATGCCGACCGGATGCGCGAGAACCTCGAGGCGACCTCGGGGGCGCTGTTCTCCCAGCGCGCGCTGCTTGCCCTGGTGGAGGCCGGGATGCCGCGCGACGACGCCTACCGGATCGTTCAGGCGGCCGCGAAGCAGGCGTGGGACACGGGAACGCCGCTGCGCGAGCTGCTCGCCGCCGAGCCCGCCGCCGCCGGCCTCGACCTCGACGCCGTCTTCGACGAGGGCCACTTCACGAGGCACGCGCGGGAGATCGTCGGACGGCTGCAGGACGCGGGCGCGACTCGCTGACCCGTCCGCCCCGGTCGCGACCATCCGGGGCATGGAGGGGAGTCCCACCGACGACGCCGCGGCGAGGCTGGCCGACGCGGCCGCGCGCCTCAAGGCGCGGGTCGAGCCGGCTCCGAAGGCCGATCTCGAAGCCCTGGAGGGGCTGGCCGGCGCGCGGCTCGAGGTGCGCCGCGCGCGGGCGCGCCTGGCGGAGCTCGAGGCGGATCTGCACGCGGTCTTCGACCGCTGAGCGCCCGCCGATCGCTCCGCTAGCATCGCCGGCGTGACCACCGTCGCCGACCTGCCGCTCCTCGCCTCGGGGAAGGTCCGCGAGATGTACGACTGCGGCGAGCAGATCCTCATGGTCGCCTCCGACCGGGTCTCGACCTACGACGTCGTCCACCCCAACCCGATCCCCGACAAGGGAAAGGTGCTCACGGGACTGTCGCGCTTCTGGTTCGAGCGCACGCGACACATCTGCCCCAACCACATGGGCTCGGCCACCGAGGGAGTGCCCGAGGAGGTCCGCGGCCGGGCGCTCGCCGTGCGCAAGCTCGAGATGCTCCCCGTCGAGTGCGTGGTGCGCGGGTACCTGACCGGCTCGGGCTGGAAGGACTACCTCGCCACCGGCGCGGTGTGCGGGATCGGGCTGCCCGAGGGCCTGCAGGAGTCAGAGCGCCTGCCCGAGCCGATCTTCACCCCGGCGACGAAGGCCGCGGTGGGCGACCACGACGAGAACGTGTCCTTCGATCGCGCGGCGGAGATCGTCGGTGATCGCGGGCTGATGGAGGATCTGCGCCGCGTGTCGCTCGCGCTCTACTGCTTCGCGCTCGAGCACGCGATGGAGCGCGGGATCATCCTCGCAGACACGAAGTTCGAGCTCGGCCGCGACTCCGACGGACGGCTGGTGCTGGGGGACGAGGCGCTGACCCCGGACTCCTCGCGCTTCTGGCCGACCGAGGGCTATGAGCCTGGACGCCCACAGCCGAGCTTCGACAAGCAGGTCGTGCGCGATTGGGCGACGGGCACGGGCTGGGACAAGTCGCCGCCAGCGCCCGAGATTCCCGAGGACGTCGTCGCGCGCACCCGCGAGCGCTACCTGCAGGCCTACGAGCTCGTCACCGGCGAGCCCTTCGAGCAGTGGCTCGCGTTCACCGGGGCGTCGTGAGGGCGAGAGTTCTCGTCCGTCCGAAGGTCGGCATCCTCGATCCCCAGGGCCAGGCCGTGGAGCGCGCGCTTCCGGCGCTGGGCTTCGACGGGGTGCGGGAAGTCCACGTGGGCCGGTTGATCGAGCTCGACGTGCCCGATCCCGCGCGGCTGCCGGAGATGTGCGAGCGCCTGCTCGCCAACCCGCTGATCGAGGACTACGAGATCGTGCCCGAGCCCGAGGCGGGGAGCCCCGGCTGATGATCGGCGTCGTCCGCTTCCCGGGCTCCTGCGACGAGGTCGACGCGCTCAAGGCGGCGTCGCTGGTCGACGAGGCGCGCATCCTCTGGCACCGTGACACCGATCTCTCCGGTATCGACGCCGTGATCGTGCCCGGCGGGTTCTCCTACGGCGACTACCTGCGCGTCGGGGCGATCGCCCGCTTCTCGCCGATCATGGGCGCAGTGGCGCGGTTCGCCGCCGCCGGCGGTCCGGTGCTCGGGATCTGCAACGGCTTTCAGGTGCTCTGCGAGGCCGGGCTGCTGCCCGGAGCGCTACTGCCCAACGCCGGCCTTCGCTTCGTCTGCCGGCAGCTCGAGCTCGAGGTGGTCGATGCGCAGACCGCGTTCACGCGCGCGTGCGAGCCGGGCGAGCGGCTGAGCATCCCGGTCAAGCACACGACCGGCTGCTGGTTCGCCCCGGCGGCGCAGCTCGAACGCGTGCGCGTCGTGCTGCGCTACGCCCCCGGGCACAACCCCAACGGCTCGTTGCGCGACGTCGCGGGGGTGGCCAATGAGGAGGGCAACGTCGTCGGGCTCATGCCTCACCCCGAGCACGCCGTCGACGCGCTGGAGGGCTCGACCGACGGGCTCAGGCTGTTCGAGTCGATGGCCCGTGTCGCCGCCTGACACCGCTGCGGCGCCCTGGCGCGAGCTGGGCCTGACCGACAGCGAGTACGAGCTGATCGTCGAGGCCCTCGGCCGCGAGCCCAATCGCGTGGAGCTCGCGATGTTCTCGCTGATGTGGTCCGAGCACTGCGGCTACAAGCACTCGCGCAAGCTGCTGGGAAGACTGCCCACTGAGGGCCCGCGAGTGGTGATGGGGCCCGGCGAGAACGCCGGCGCCGTCGACGTGGGGGAGGGGCTGGCGGTCGCCTTCAAGGTCGAGTCCCACAACCACCCCAGCGCGGTGGAGCCCTTCCAGGGAGCCGCCACCGGGGTGGGAGGCATCCTGCGCGACGTCTTCGCGATCGGCGCGCGGCCGATCGCGGTGCTCGACTCGCTGCGCTTCGGCGAGCCCGACTCGCCGCGCTCGCGCTACCTGCTCGACCGCGCGGTGGCCGGCATCGGGCACTACGGCAACTCCATCGGCGTGCCGACGGTCGGTGGCGAGATCTACTTCGAGGGCCCCTACGAGCACAACTGCCTCATCAACGCGATGTGCGTGGGTCTGGCCGACCGCGAGCGGCTCATTCGCTCGGCGGCGGCTGGGCCGGGGAACCTGCTGGTGCTGATGGGCGCCTCGACCGGCCGCGACGGAATCGGCGGCGCCTCGGTGCTGGCCTCGGCCGAGCTCGAGGAGGGCGACGAGGCCAAGCGCCCGTCGGTGCAGATCGGGGATCCCTTCGAGGAGAAGAAGCTCCTGGAGTGCTGCCTGGAGCTGCTGGACCTTGAGCTGCTGGCCTCGCTGCAGGACCTCGGCGCTGCGGGGCTCACGTCCTCGGCGGCCGAGATGGCCAGCAAGGGCGAGGTGGGGATCGACCTCGACGTATCGCTGGTGCCGCTGCGCGAGGCGGGGATGGAGCCCTTCGAGATCATGGTCTCCGAGTCCCAGGAGCGGATGCTCGCGGTGGTCGCGCCCGAGCGCCTCGACGCGGTGCGCGCGGTCTGCGAGCACTGGGAGGTCCGCGCGACGGCGATCGGACGCGTGACCGGTGGCGACGCGCTGCGGGTGCTCGACGGCGAGGAGGTAGTGGGCGACATGCCGGTCCGCGCGCTGGTCGACGAATGCCCGCTCTACGGCCTTGCGCCCGACCAGTCGGCCCGGCCCCGCTATCCGGCACCGGCTGCCGTCCTGCCCACGCCGGACGCGCCTGCCGCGGCCGCGCTCCTCGCCCTTCTCGCGTCTCCCAACCTCGCCTCGCGCCGCCCGGTGTTCGAGCAGTACGACTGGCTCGTGCAGTCGCGAACGGTCCGCCGGCCGGAGGAGGCCGACGCCGCGGTCCTGCGCCTTCCGAGCGGATCCGCGATCGCCGTCTCGATCGACGGCAACGGCCGGCGGGTCGCCGCCGACCCCGAGCGCGGTGCGGCGCAGGCCGTCTATGAGTGCGCGTCCAACCTGGCGTGCGTCGGCGCGGAGCCGCTCGGCCTGACCAACTGCCTGAACTTCGGCAACCCCGAGAAGCCGGGCATCGCCTGGCAGCTCGAGCGCGCGGTGGACGGGCTGGCCGGCGCCTGCCGGGCGCTGGGCGTGCCGGTGGTGGGCGGCAACGTGTCGCTCTACAACGAGGGACCGGACGGCCCGATTTACCCGACGCCGGTGGTCGGGATGGTCGGCGAGCTCCCCGACCCGGCGAACGCGGCCGGGCTGGGCTTCGCCCGCGAAGGCGACGCGATCGCGCTCGCCGGGCGCCACGCTCCCTCGCTGCTCGCGTCCGAGCTTGCCCGGCTGCGGGGCGAGCCGGTGCCAGAGACCCTGCCCGAGACCGACGTGGACGAGCTCCTTCGTACGCTGGCCGCCGTGCGCGAGGCGGTCCGCGCCGGCGTGGCGGCCAGCGCTCACGACATCGCCGAGGGGGGCCTCGCGGGGTCGCTCGCCGAGTGCTGCCTGGCCGGCGGGCTGGGCGCGGAGGTCACCCTGACCCCCTCCCCGACCGCTCCCCTCCCGCCCGCTGGCGAGCGGCCGGCCGCGGACCCCCTCACCGCGCTCTTCGGCGAAGGGCCCGGCGCGTTCCTGCTCTCCGGGGAGGAGGCGGCGCTACGCGCGCTTCCCTGCGAGGTCGAGGTCATCGGCCGGGTCGGCGGCGATTCCGTGCGCGTGCTCTCCGGCGAGCTCTCCATCGCCGTGGAACTGGCCGACCTTCGCGCGGCCCACGACTCGGGACTGGCCCGCTGTCTGGGGTGAGCTCGCCACCGCCGGCGAGCCGGGGAAGCGCCTCCCACGCTGCTACCGTTCTGTGCGACCGCCGCTTGGCAGTCCCTTCGCCTTTCCCGCTACACCCCCCTGACGTGACCGACCCGCATCTAGACGGCCGCGACGGTCCGCGCGACGAGTGCGGGGTCTTCGGTATATACGCGCCCGAGCACGACGTCCCACGGCTGGCGTACTTCGCGCTCTTCGCGCTCCAGCACCGCGGCCAGGAGTCTGCGGGCATCGCCAGCGCGCGCGACGGCCACATCATGACCCTGCGCGACCTGGGCCTGGTGAGCCAGGTCTTCGACGAGCAGAAGCTCCTGGCCCTCGCGGGTGACATGGCCGTCGGGCACGTCCGCTACTCGACCACCGGCTCCAGCGGCTGGGAGAACTCACAGCCCGTCTGGCGCTCTGACCGTCACGAGATCGCCCTCGCCCACAACGGCAACCTGATCAACGCGGTCGAGCTGCACGCCGAGCTGGTCGAGCGCGGAGTCGGCTTCCGCTCGACCTCTGACTCGGAGATCATCGCCGCGATGCTCTCCACCCACCCGGCGGAGCGCATCGAGGACGCCGTCGCCGACGTCATGCCGCGCCTGCACGGCGCCTTCTCGACGGTCGTGCTGACCCGCGACGGCGTGGTCGCCTTCCGCGATTCCCACGGCCTGCGGCCGCTCGCTCTGGGCGAGCTCGACGGCCGCTTCTGCGTCGCCTCTGAGTCCTGCGCGTTCGACATCATCGGTGCGCGCCTGCTGCGCGAGGTGGAGCCGGGCGAGCTGGTCTCGCTGGGCGAGCGCGGGATGCGCACGCGGATGGTGATCGAGGGCGAGCGCCGCGCCTTCTGCGTCTTCGAGCACATCTACTTCGCCCGACCCGACTCGCGGATCGGTGGCACGGTGCTGCAGGCCTCGCGCGGGCGCATGGGGGAGATCCTGGCCCGCGAGGCGCCCACCCCCGGAGCCGACCTGGTCATCGCGGTGCCCGACTCGGGCAACCCCGCGGCGCGCGGCTACGCGCGGGCCAGCGGGCTGCCCCAGGACGACGGCCTGATCAAGAACCGCTACGTCGCGCGGACGTTCATCCAGCCCGGCCAGGAGCTGCGCAAGCACGGCCTGCGCATGAAGTTCAACCCGCTGCCCGAGATCGTCGCGGGCCGCAGCCTGGTGGTCGTCGACGACTCGATCGTCCGAGGCAACACCACCCGTCAGATAGTCCAGATGCTGCGCGACGCCGGAGCCGCCGAGGTCCACATGCGGATCTCGGCGCCGCCCATCCGCCACCCCTGCCACTACGGGGTGGACATGTCGACGCGCGAGGAGATGATCGCGCACGGCCGCACGGTCGAGGAGGTGGCGCGCGAGCTCGGCTGCGACTCGCTGGCCTACCTCTCCATGGAGGGCGTCTACGAGGCCATCGGCGCCAAGCGCGAGACCCACTGCGACGCCTGCTTCACGGGCGAGTACCCGCTCGAGGGCACGGACGAGGCGAACGGCAAGTTCGCTCTGGAGCCGCTGCCGCTCGTTCGGGCGTAGCGGAGGGCGCGCAGCCCCACCGCGCGGCTGGCGCCGCCTGGCGAAGGGCGGCGACGAAGGGGGTGAAGGCTGGGCGGTGTGGCCTATTCCGGTCGCTACGCGGCCGTTATCTGCCCCACCCCTTCTTATCGCCTCTTCTCTCCCTAGCCCGCCCGCCGTTCGTCCTGCAGGCGGCGTCGGGCGCGCGGCCTATCGCTGCGCGCGCCCCGACCCCGAACCGGGGCGCGTCCCGCGGGTGAGCGAGCGTGCAGCGTCGCGATCGTGGTCGAGCGTCGACGCGGTGTGCGCGCCCGGTGCCCCGCCGTAGATCTTGCCGTAGGCGCGCTGGTTGATGCCGCTGCCCGCGCGCGTGTAGGTCGCGAGGACGAGGGCGATGAACGAGACGACGAGGAAGATTGCGAAGAACGTGCTGCCGCCGGCGAGGGTGATGAAGGCCATGGTGCTCTCCTCCGAGAGAGTGTCTGACAGGACGGTTACAGCTTCGCGCCCAGCGCGCCGCACGGCTGTGACATCGCACACAAGGTCTGGCGCGTAACAACTTCCTCGCAGAACGCCGCAAGCAGCGCAGAGCCCTCCGCGACCGCCGCTAGGGTGGCCGGTCGATGGAGATCGCCACCGCCCTGCACGACCACTTCGGCTTCGAAGCCTTTCGTCCCGGCCAGCGGGAGGCGGTCGAGGCGTCGCTCTCTGGCCGCGACGTACTCGTGGTCATGCCCACGGGCTCGGGCAAATCGCTCTGCTACCAGCTTCCCGCCCTGATGGGCGACGGGCTGAGCGTCGTCGTCTCGCCGCTCGTCTCGCTGATGCACGACCAGGTCGAGGGGCTACGCCTGCGGGCGGCCGGGCGGGCCGGGCTGATCAACGCCCAGCAGGACGCCGAGGCGAACCGGATGATGCTGGCCCGGGCGCTGGGCGGCGACCTGCGGCTGCTGTACGTCGCGCCCGAGCGCTTCGCGGCCCCCGGGTTCGTCGAGCGCCTGGCTCCGGCGCGCATCGGGCTGTTCGTCGTCGACGAGGCGCACTGCGTCTCGCAGTGGGGTCACGACTTCCGCCCGGACTACATGCGGCTGGGGGAGGTCGCGCGTGCGCTGCGAGCGCGGGCGGTGGTGGCCTCGACCGCAACGGCCACCCCGCAGGTCGCCGCGGACGTCGTGCGCCGCCTGGGCCTGCGCGACCCCGTGAGGGTGACCACGGGCTTTGACCGTCCGAACCTGAGCTTCGGTGTCGTGGCCACCCGGGGAGCGGCCGACAAGCGACGCCGGCTGGCGGCCGCCCTCGGCGGGCCCGGAGCCCTGCCGGCAATCGTCTACGCCGGCACGCGAGCGGGCGCCGAGGAGGCGGCACGCGACCTGCGGGGCGAGCTGGGCGTCGAGGTCGTCGTCTACCACGCGGGCATGGCGCGCGACGCTCGCTCGGCTGCGCAGCGGGCCTTCATGGAGGGCGCGGCCCAGGTGGTCGTGGCGACCAACGCCTTCGGGATGGGCATCGACAAGCGTGACGTCAGGACGGTCGCGCACGCCAACGTGCCGCCCTCGCTGGAGGCCTACTACCAGGAGGCCGGGCGCGCGGGACGCGATGGCGAGCCCGCGCGCTGCCTTCTCTTTGCCGAGCGCCGCGACAAGGGCCTGCACGTGTTCTTCATCGAGCGCGAGGCGGCCGAGGCCCCCGCGACGCTCGAGGCTGCGGCAACCGCGGACGAGGCTCGCCGGGCGCGCTGGCGCCAGTTCCGGGCGGTGTGGGCCTTCGTGGAGGGCAAGGGCTGCCGGCGCGAGGCGATCCTGCGCCACTTCGGCGATCGCGCGTCCGTGGGCCCGGCCGCAGGCGTCCCCTGCTGCGACGCCTGCGACGACGGCTGGCTGCCGCAGCCGGCGGCGCTCGCGCGCGCGGTCGCGGCGCCGAACGGGGAGCTCGACGCGGCGATCCTCGAGGTGGTCTTGCGCGCCCGGCCCTCCGTCGGACGCACGCGGGCCGTCGAGATCCTCCGCGGCGGGCGCTCGCGGGTCATCCGCGACAACGCCTATGACGGCCTGCCGAACTACGGCGCGTTTGCGCATTTGTCAAAGGACGACGTCCTCGGCCGGGTCGACGGCCTGCTCGCCGACGGGACCCTGCGCTCGACCGGTGGGTCGTTTCCCAAGCTCGCTCGGGTATGAACGTCGGCGTCCTCGTCTCGGGGGCGGGGACCAACCTCCAGGCCCTCCTGGACACCGTTCACGGGGACGACGGAATCGACGTGGCCGGGGTCGTCTCGAGCGCGCCCGCGGCCTACGCGCTGGAGCGCGCGGCGGCGGCGGACGTCGACCACGCGGCCTTCGAGCTCGAGGCGTTCCCGGACCGTGCATCCCGCGACACCGCGATCGGGGACTGGCTCGAGACCCGCAGCGTCGGTCTGGTCGTGCTCGCCGGCTACATGCAGCTGCTCACCGCCGCCTTCCTCGCGCGCTTTCCCGAGGCGGTGATCAACGTGCATCCCGCGCTGCTTCCGGCATTCCCCGGCGTGCGGGCCGTCGAGGAGGCAGTGGAGCACGGGGTCAAGGTCTTCGGCGTGACCGTCCACTTCGTCGACGAGGGCATCGACACCGGGCCGATCATCCTGCAACGCGCGATCGAGTTGCCCGGCGCGACCGACCCGGAGGAGGTGCGAGCGCAGCTGCACCCGATCGAGCACGAGCTGCTGCCCGAGGCGGTGCGACTGTTCGCGCGCGGAGCGCTGCGCTTCGACCCCGACAATCCGCGGCGGGTGCTCGTCCGCGAGTAGCGGGCGACGACGGTGTCGTCGGTGGCCCGCTCCGCGCTCCGGCGCTCGGCCTCCTCGCGCTCGGCCTGCGCGTCGCGCAGCTCGCCGGTCTCCTCCGTTTCCTCCGTCACATCCCATATGCTCGCAGCCTCGATGACCGCACGGCCCAACTCCGCCCAGCGCGCGCCGACCGCGCCGGGCGAGGTGCGGATCGCAAGGGCGCTGCTGTCGGTCTCCGACAAGCGCGGGATTGTCGAGTTCGCGCAGGGGCTGCGCGAACTCGGGGTCGAGATCGTCTCCACCGGCGGCACCGCGGCCGAGCTCGAGACCGCTGGGATCGCGGTCCGCTCGATCACCGAGCTCACCGGCTTCCCGGAGATCATGGACGGGCGGGTGAAGACCCTGCACCCCCGGCTCTACGCGAGCCTGCTCGCACGCCGCGACGACGATGGGCACCTGCAGGCGGCCGCCGAGCAGGAGGTCGAGTGGGTCGACCTCGTGTGCGTGAACCTCTACCCATTCGAGCGCACGGCGGCACGCCGTGGCGTGAGCGAGGCCGAGGTCATCGAGAACGTCGACATCGGCGGCCCGACCATGATCCGGGCCGCGGCCAAGAACTTCCTGTTCAGCGCGGTCGTGGTCGAGCCCGAGAGCTATGACGCCGTGCTCGAGGAGCTGCGTGCCTCGGACAACCGCCTGTCGCTGGCGACGCGCGAGAGCCTGGCCGCCGAGGCCTTCGCCAACACCGCCCGCTACGACACCGCAATCGCGCGCTGGTTCGCCGAGCGGCGCGACCCCTTCCCTCCGCTCTACGTGCGCGCCTTCGAGAAGGTCCTCGACCTGCCCTACGGCGAGAACCCCCACCAGCGGGCGGCCTACTACTCCCAGGTCGGCTCGCGTTCGCACGTGCTGTCGATGGTCCGTCAGCTGCAGGGCAAGCCGCTGAGCTTCAACAACCTGCTCGACCTCAACGCGGCGCGACTGCTGCTCGGCGAGTTCGAGGTCCCTGCGTGCGCGATCATCAAGCACAACAACCCGTGCGGTTGCGCGGTGGGCGAGGCGCCGCTGCAGGCCTACCGGAAGGCGTTCGCCGGTGATCCGATGAGCGCTTTCGGTGGGGTGATCTGCCTCAACCGCGCCGTCGATCGCGAGCTGGCCGAGGCGGTGGCCGGTCAGTTCGCAGAGCTGGTCTTCGCCCCGCACTTCGACGAGGCCGCGCTGGAGGTCTTCGCCGCCAAGCCGAACCTGCGCGTGCTGGAGGACAACGAGCGGCGGTCAGTCCAGCCCCTGGAGCCCGAGGTCAAGCAGGTCATCGGCGGCCTTCTCGTACAGGATCGAGACGTCGACCTCGAGCAGCGCGGCGACATGGAAGTCGTCACCCGCCGGCGCCCGACCGAGCAGGAGTGGAGCGAGATGCTGTTCGCGTGGAGGGTGTGCAAGCACGTGCGCTCCAACGCGATCGTCCTCGCGAAGGAGCTCGGGACCGTCGGGATCGGCGCGGGGCAGATGAGCCGGGTCGACTCTGTGCGGCTGGCGGTAGAGAAGGCCCCTGGCGGGTCGCTGGAGGGGGCGGCGCTGGCCTCTGACGCGTTCTTCCCGTTCGCCGACGGACCGGAGCTGGCGATCGAGGCGGGAGTCAGGGCGATCATCCAGCCGGGCGGCTCGGTGCGCGACCACGAGGTCGTCGAGGCGGCCGATCGCGCGGGAGTGGCGATGGCCTTCACCCGCCGGCGCCACTTCCGCCACTAGCGCGCCGGCTTCTATGCGGGGGCGCTGGCGAGCCGCGGGCCGGCGCCGCGCGGCTGCGCGCGCGCGGACGCTTCGGGGCCGGCGGGCGACGACGGCTCGCCACTCGCTGCCGCGCCTGCCGACTGGGCGATGGCATCGGCGGCGTCCGCGGGGCTCGGGTACTTGCGAGAGCGCAGGTCGATCTCGAACCACACCCGGGCCGGCCTGCCCTCGCGCCCAACGCCCCACCGATCCGCCAGCGTCTGCACGATGTACAGGCCCCAGCCACCGAGGTCGCTTCCGCGGACGGGAGCAGCGGCCGGGTGAAAACCCGGGCCAGTGTCCTCGACCTCGACGCAAAGCAGCTCATCGTCAACCGATGCGCGGAGCGCGATCGGCCCCGACTGGTCGTGACCGGCATGACGAATCGAGTTGGTGACGAGCTCTGAGACCATGAGCCGTACCTCGCCGAGCAGGTCGGGAGGGAGCACCTCCTCGAGATCGTGCAGCGCGATACGCGCCGCCGAAGCGGCCTTCGGAGTGGGAGCGAGCTTGAGTTCGAGGGTCGTGGCCATTTGAGCAGCGGGAACACCGACACACCGCGTCCCAGCGGACCGAGATGCGGTCTAGTGGAGGCCGTCGCCTTTCGTGGTGCCCGATGTGGCTCGATTTGAATCCTTCTCGCCCAAGTCCGGCGGCGTAGCATCCGGCTGCCCCTGTAGCTCAACTGGTCGAGCGTTCGGCTTTTAACCGGAAAGATGAGGGTTCGAGTCCCTCCGGGGGCATCACGGCTCGGCTGACACAATCCGGGGCGCGCCCCCATGGTGTAGTGGTGAGCACGCCAGCCTTTCACGCTGGTAGCGCGGGTTCGATCCCCGCTGGGGGTACTGGTCCGCACGGTGGTCGAACCGTGGGCAAGAGACGGTGGGGTCGATCTCGTGGCGGCTGACGACGCGGATGTCGGCGACGAGGGCTTGGAGGAGGGCCTTCCGGGCCGGTGGGTCACCGGTCGTGATGACGTGGCGGGCGTGGGTTTGGAGGGCGCGCAGGTCCTCGTCGCTGAGCGCCTCGGACGTCTGGGTGTCGTCGGGGGCGAGCTCGTCGCGGCGGGCGTGCAGTCCTTCGAGAATCGCGTCTTCGAGCGCCGGGGCGGGGAGGCGGTCTGAGTCGCAGTGTGCGGTGCCGTAGCGCTGGCGGGTGATGCACACGTAGTCGGAGTAGCGGCCGCCGTTGCCGTGCGCGGCGGCGCCGAGGTAGCGCTTGCCGCACTGTGCGCAGGTCACCAGGCCGGTGAGGAGGTAATCGGACTGGTCTGAGTGCCTGAGCGAGGCGTCCTCGCCGCGCGAGGCGAGGATCTCCTGCGCGCGGTCAAACGATTCACGGTCGACGAGCGGCTGGTGCGGAGCGGCATGATGCTGGCCGCGGAAGTAGACCTCGCCGAGGTAGACGCGGTTTCTGAGCATCGTCAGCACAGCGTGGGGGTTGAACGGCTTTCCTTGCTTGGTGCGATACCCGCGTTCGGTCAGCCAGGAGGCGAGCGCGGCGGAGCCCTCCAGGCGCTGCGCGTAGCGGGCGAACACTTCTGAGACGATCGGCGCCTCGGCGGGAACCGGTAATCCTATGTCGAGCCCAGGTCTCGCTGCTCCTCGCCGTCCGGGACGACGACGAGGGCGTGCCCCGCTCCCGCCAAGAGCGGAAGCGTGACGAGCGTCGGTCCGGGCTCTCCCGTCTGCTCAGATGCGACATTCTGCAGCACGTCTGGCCAGGCTTCCGCTTCGACCAGCCGGTTGCTTGGTGGGTGTCGGCGATCCAGCAAACGAAGTCCGCCTCGGCGACTCCTGCTTGTCCTCGCGGAGGAGCAGTTTCGCGGCGGTGGACTCTCGAGACCGCTCAGTTTGCTCAGAAGCGCAACTGCATGGATAACCATCTGCATGGTCGCAGTGCCGGTTTGTCAGGGGTGCAGGAGCGGCGTCGATGCGAGAATCGATGCTCGGTCCTCGCCCATCGCAACTTTGGTGAGCACGCGCGCATTGGCCCGCGTGGCCAGCACCCGTCCCAGGCTTCCCCATTGCTCAGCCTCAGGGAAGACATGTAGCACTCGATTGGGGGCAGCCGAGGCGTTACTCCCGGATAATTGCCTCGCTCTGTGGGCTAGGATTAGGATCGATGTACTGCCGGGTCGATCGAGCGCCGTTGAGGCGACTGCTCGACAGGGTGAGACGTGAGAAGACGGCTTCGCCAGGCGTAGTTTGATGCCCGGATCCCTTGCCGATGGACCGATCTCGACATCTCCCTGATCCGATCAGCCGGATTCCGCCGGCCGCGCTGTTGGACCTGAAGCGCCTGGCGATGCTCCGCGAGGTCGCTCATCGGGGCAGCTTCGCAGCTGCTGCGGAGGCGCTTTCGTTCACGCCGTCGGCGGTGTCGCAGCAGATGGCTGCTTTGGCGCGCGAGATCGGCGTTGCTCTGTTTGAGCGCACTCCTCGCGGCATGCGAGTGACCGACTCTGCCCTCGCGCTCATATCCCATACCGAAGCGGTGTTCGCGCGCCTGTCCGACGCTCAGGCCGAGCTGGACATGATCGCCGGGGGAATCGGTGGGCGACTGCGCCTGGGGTCTTTCCCGACGGCCACCGTCGCGTTCACCGCTCAGGCGATGGAGACCTTCCGAGACGCCCATCCGCTGGTGGAGGTGAGCTTCGCCGACGCTGAGCCGTATCAGAGCGTCAAGCGTCTGAAGGAGCGCGAGCTCGACCTGGCGGTGCTCTTCGACTTCGACCATTGGGCGGCGGTCACCGACTACGACGGGCGACCGGTGTGCGCCGATGAGGAGATCGACTGCACGCCCCTGTTCGATGATCCCTTTCACGTCGTCTTGCCGGCGGACCATCGCCTCGCGGGGTCCGAGCAGATCGCCTTGGCCGATCTGGCGGGGGAACGCGTCCTCGGCAGTCCGGCGCGATGCTCGCCATGGGGTACAGACTTCAGTCATCTCTGCGCCGACGCGGGGTTCGAGCCGGTGTTTGAGTCCTGCTATCGCACGGTGGACTTCGCGGCTCTGCAGGCGATCGTCGCGACCGGACGGGGGGTGACGCTCGTTCCGGCGATGGCCCTGACCGTCGCGTGCCATCCGGCCACTGTCGTGCGTCCGCTGGAGGGAGGGCCGGTGCGCCATGTTGCGATCGCCATGCTGGCCGGGGTCGCGCCGTCGCCAGCCAGTGAAGTGATGACCGCCGTGTTGCAGGCCGCGGCCGTGACGTATCAGCCGCCGTCACCGTTCTCGACCGCGACCGGTTGACAGTCTGAGCCGCAAACACGCGCGAAGCGCCCTCGCCACAAAAGCTCGTAACGAACCGTAACTACGCAACCCGTGCGGGGTCGCCTTCGTGGAGGTGCTCTGATTTCCTTGCGACGAGACCGCGGCGTGTTGAGTTGAGCTTGGGTGAGGTGGCGGTGACCGATGCACTTGGCCTCGAGGCGACGGTCGTGGGCACCTTGCCTGCGCAAACTGCCGAGCAGGCCCCTGCCAACCGTCCCGTGATGGCTTCTCACCAGGGCGGACGTTCCGATCGTCTGTGGCCACGCGGCTGACAGCTTTGCCGGCTAACTCGTGTCCCAACCACCTTTCTTGGCGTGCTCACGCTCCGGACCGTGGCTTACGTCAGTCGTTAGCGATCGTCGTCGTCCTTACGCTGCGGCGTACCTTAGGCTGGAGCGTCTCAGCGCCTGCAGCGCGCACGGCTTTGGTTCGCCCGGGATGCTCTTTCGCCGATCCCGCTGCAGCGGTGCCCAGGACCCCCGACATCCAGGAGGAGGAGCTCCGGAATCATCATGGCGACGCTCGGTAACACAATGGCCGCAACGAGGTCGCGGGTCAAGGCGCTGGGCTTCAGCGACCTTCTCGTGGTGGGCACCGTGGCAGGACTGTTCGCGGGTTTCCTCTTCATCTTGGCGAACATGTGGTACGCGCCGACCCAGAACTTGCCAGCGACGGCTCCGTTCAACGCCATCGGAACGATCTTCTACCGCGATGCCATGCCGCAGCTTACGCCCGCTTACGCGATTGTCGGGCTCATCACGCACTTCGCGTTGTCGATCGCTTTTGGCGTGACGTTCGCGCTGGTCGTGGTCCCGCTATTGAGCAATACCCGAGCGCTGATCGTCGGCGCGATCGGATACGGCCTGCTGCTGTACGTCGTCAACTACCAGATCCTCGGGCGCCTCGTCTTCAAGTTCTTCGACCCTTCCAACCCGATGGGCCCCGACCCAACTTTTGCCGTGTTCACTCACGTCGTCATCTTCCCGCTCGGGCTCATCCCGTTCTTCCTGACCATGGTCAACCGGCGGGGCCGCGCCCCGGTGGCGCTTACCGCGGCCGAGCGCCTCGAGGAGCCAAAGCACGCGATGCCACCGACGTCAGAGCGTCTAGCCTGAGGGATGCCGCGACAACCCCCCGGCTTGGCATCTGCTTCGTCCACCAAGGTCTCAAGCGACTCTGAGGATTCACCATCAAACGCCCAAGTCTTCTCTTCGTGAACAGGATCGCGGGTCGGCGAGACTTTGCTGCAGGCGCTGGACCGTCCGCGCGTAGGGCCGGTCGCTCGCGAGACCTCGTAGCGAACCGTCACGACGCGAGCCGCGCTGCGGGCGGGTGTCACTTCTCACCGATGCTGGGATTCGATCGCGATACGACTGAGGGTGTGCCGTGAGCTGGGGTGACGCTGCGGGAGCGCTCGGCCAGGGGCTGGTCGCAGGTGCGGCGGGCACGGCTGCGATGACCGTCTCGAGCTCGCTGGAGGCCAAGCTGCGGGGGCGCGCGGCCAGCAGCGCGCCAGCGGATGCCGCGGGCAAGGTGCTGGGCGTGCAGCCCCGCGACGAGGCCGGCCAAGCCCGTTTCTCCACCGTCGTGCATTGGGGCTACGGCACTTCCTGGGGCGCGGTGCGAGGCCTGCTGCACGCCGCGGATGTCGATGGTTTGACGGCCACCGCAGCGCATTTTGCGCTCGTCTGGGGAAGCGAGCAGGTGATGCTTCCCGCGCTCGATGTCGCTCCGCCGCTGTGGGACTCCGAGCCGGTGGAGATAGGCATCGACGCCTTTCACCATGCTGTCTACGCAGTGGTCACGAGCATCGTCTTTGCGGTCGTGGAGAGGGGGTCTTCATGAGCCGGCGCGCTGCTTACCACGGCCTGTGAGGAATCCGCGACAGCGTGGGCTCGGGCTCGTGGTCTGCTTCCGTGCCTTTGGCGCCACGCCGCCGATCGCCGGGGTCGTGCTCGCTTACCTGCTTGGTCAGCTCGACGGCCTGATCCCCGTCCCCGGTGGGATCGGCGGCACGGAGGCCGGGCTGATCGGAGCGTTGGTGCTGTATGGCAGCGCGACGGCGACGTCGACGGTCGCCGTCCTGGCCGATCGCGCGCTGCTGCTGGTGATACCGGCAACGCTTGGCGGGTGGGCGTTCATTGCGCTCAAGCGGGCGCTGCGCGACGCGGCCACGGCTCGCATCCCTTGCGCTGATGATCTCTCCGTCGCCTCCGGAGCGGTGTTGTGAGCCGTCCGATCGCCGATTATGCCCTATTGGGCGACTGTCATTCCGGAGCGCTGGTGTCCAGCGACGGTTCGATCGATTGGTGGTGCGCACCGCGCTTTGACTCGCGGAGCGTGTTCGCGCGGCTGCTCGATTCAGACGCCGGACACTTCGCGATCCGTCCCGTCGCGGATTTCACGGTGCAGCGCGAGTATGTGCCCGACACGATGGTGCTGCGTACCACCTTCCGCACCGCCTCGGGCACGCTGTGCGTCACGGACGCGCTCGCCCTCGAGACCGGAGCCCGGGGACATGACATCGGGCTGCGCTCTCCGCACATCCTGCTGCGCGTGGCGGAGGTCCTCTCCGGGCGCGTGGAGCTGCTCGTCGAGTTCGCGCCTCGCCCGGAGTACGGGCTGGTGTTCCCCGCCTTGCGTCGGGTGCGCGGAGGCGTTCGTACGATCGGCGGGGCGGACACGCTACTGCTGACGAGCTACCTGGACCTGAAGGTCGATGGCGCGACCGCGGGTATGCGCGTGACGCTTGAGGAGTGCGAGCGCACTGCGTTCGCCCTGCAGCACCAGGGCGGCTTGGCACGCACCGATTTCGACGTTGTGGACCCCGCCTCGATGCTCGAAGATACCGTGGCGGGCTGGCGCTCGTGGGTCGCAGAGCACCGCGGCTACGACGGTCCGTACCGAGATGCGGTGGCGCGCAGCGCCCTCGTCTTGCAGGCGCTGACCTATCAGCCAAGCGGGGCGGTGGTCGCTGCGCCGACCACGTCGCTGCCCGAGATCCTCGGCGGCGAGGCGAACTGGGACTACCGCTTCTGCTGGCTGCGCGACGCCAGCCTGACCCTGCGGGCGTTGTGGATCGCGGCCTGCCCCGACGAGGCCACCCGGTTCTTTGACTGGATGGCGTCCGCCGTCGGACGACACCCCGACCGTCACGTGCAGATCATGTTCGGCGTCGAGGGCGAGCGCGACTTGACCGAGCACGAGCTCGATCACCTCGTGGGCTACGGCGGCAGCCGGCCGGTGCGCGTCGGCAACGACGCCTGGCGCCAGCGCCAGCTCGATGTGATGGGCGAGGTGCTCGAGGCCGCCCACGTCATGCGAGACCGCCTGACTCTGCAGCCGGCGACGGCGGCGTTCCTCTGCGACCTCGCCGACCAAGCGGCGGCGAGCTGGGAGCAGACCGACGCCGGCATCTGGGAGGGCCGCGAGGGCGAACGTCACTACACCAGCTCCAAGTTGATGTGCTGGGTCGCGCTTGACCGGGCGGTGACGCTGGCGGGAAAGCTCGGCGAGGGCGCGAGACCACAAGAATGGGCGGCCGCGCGCGACGAGCTCAAGACCGCGATCCTCGATCGCGCCTTCAGCGAAGAGCTGGGCGCCTACGCGGGCGCGTTCGGCTCCGACCACCTCGACGCCAGCGTCCTGCTGATGCCGATCATGGGCCTCGTGCCCGCGGATGACGAGCGGATACTGGCAACGATCCACGCCATCGACGACCAGCTCGGCGTCGACGGGTTGGTGCGCCGCTGGACCGGAGCGAGCGAGGAAGAGGGCGCGTTCGTGATCTGCTCGTTCTGGCTGGCCAACTGTCTCGCGCAGGCCGGTGAGCTTGGGCGGGCTCGCGGGGTGTTCGAGCGCGTCGTCGGCCACGCCAACGACGTCGGTCTGCTCGCTGAGGAGATCGACCCGCGCGATGGAAGCCTG
Organism: Solirubrobacterales bacterium; assembly: GCA_038330095.1. GTDB lineage: Bacteria > Actinomycetota > Thermoleophilia > Solirubrobacterales > Solirubrobacteraceae > JBBPZA01. The sequence continues at coordinate 9,931 of JBBQNQ010000027.1, read as the reverse complement.
CTGGGCAACTTCCCGCAGGCCTTCTCGCACGTCGGGTTGATCACCGCGGCGTGGAGCATCCAAAAGGCCACCGAGCGCGCAGGAGCCGTCGCGCCATGAAGCTCGAAGCCGGCTACACGTTTCCTGATCTCGACCTGCCTGACCACACCGGCCGCGCCCGGCGCCTTTCCGAGCTGGCCGGTGGAGATCCCGTGGCGCTGCTGTTCTCACGCGGGTGGTGGTGCCCGAAGGAGCAGCGCCACCTACGCGAGGTGACAGCGCTTCAGAGCGAGTTCGAGGTCGCCTACACGCGGATCGTCGTAGTCAGCGTCGACGGCCCGGAGGTGCAGTCGGCCTTCCGCGCTGGGCTTGGTTCCCGCTTCGTGTTCCTCTCAGACCCAGAGCGCCGGTGGCTCGAGCGGCTAGACCTGCTGGAGGAGACCGACACGCTGCACCGCCCCTACCGGCCGACCGCGTTCACGCTGCATCCCGACCTGACCATCCATCGCACCTACGATGGCTACTGGTACTGGGGGCGTCCGACGATCGAGGACTTGCGCCAGGACATGCGCGCGATCTCGCGGATCGTGCGCGAGGACTTCCAGCGCTGATGGACGACCTGCCCGAGGGAGCAGCACAGCTCGCCTTCGATGGCAGTCAACTGCACGAGGGCCGGGGGCCGGGGCGCTCGTTCATGATCGATGCGCGGTGCCTGCAGGGCGTAGCGGTACCGGGCGCCTACGCCCATGTGTGCGCACTGACTGATCCCGACGCGGCGCTGGCCTACGACCAGCCCGAGGTCCAGCAGGTGCGGCGCGACGCACTGGCCTGGTGGATCCCCATGCTCGGCGACGCGCTGATCTGCCTGACCACGCTCGCACTCGACGAGGCACGGTACGCGGGCGCAATCACGGTCACCCGTCAACCCGTGCTCTGGAGCAACGACCCGTTCGCGCGAATCTTTCCCGCCACCCTCACGCGCTCGGACATCTTCTGCCCGGTCGCACCGCCGCCGGGACCCGTGCTCGAGCGCTACGCCGGGGTGGCCTGGCCGGGGGGAAGCTTCCGGAAATGACGAGCATCCAGCAAGCGAGCAAACGATGATCGTCCCTGTCAAGAAGACCGACCAGCAGTGGCGCCATGCGAACGGGCGGCGCTGGAGCTGTGGCCGGATGCGAGCCGCGGCTACGAGATGGCGTTCACCGGCGACTCGCTGCCAAAGCCCGAGCGGCGCCGACGCGGTCTGGGCGTCTAGCCGATGACCTGTGGCGCCAACGCATTTCAGGCCGGCGACGGCCTGCGCAGCCTGGTGCCGGGCGAGTCGTGTGTCAGCCGGTGGGGCCTGGAGCCCGGTTCATCCTCGGGGCGGGCGGCGAAGGACGGAGCGTGATGGCTCGGGACGCCGCGCCGGAGCTTCGCCCGGCCACGGGCTCGGCCCCGCCGATTGACCGGATCGAGGTCGGTGCCTACACGATCCCGACCGACGCCCCCGAGGCCGACGGCACGCTGGCCTGGGATTCGACCACGATCGTGGTCGTCCACGCGCACGCGGCCGGTGTCAGCGGCCTGGGCTATACCTACGCCGACGTCTCGACGGCGCGACTGATCGAGACCAAGCTCGCCGAGGTTGTCGAGGGTCGGGACGCATGCGCGCCGCGCGGGTCCTGGGCCGCGATGGTGCAGGCGACGCGCAACCTGGGGCGGCCCGGGATCACCTCGATGGCGATCTCCGCGGTGGACGTCGCCCTGTGGGACCTGCACGCGCGGCTGCTCGGTGCTCCGCTCGCCCGCGTGCTCGGCGCCGGCCGCGACCATGTGCCGGTGTACGGCTCGGGGGGCTTCACCGCGTACTCGAACGAGCGGCTGGCCGAGCAGCTTGCCGGCTGGGTGGACGCGGGCATCCCCCGGGTCAAGATGAAGGTCGGCACCCACCCCGTGGAGGACCCCGAGCGGGTTCGGGTCACGCGCGAGGCAATCGGGCCCGGAGCCGAGCTGTTCGTGGACGCCAACGGCGCCTATGGCGCCAAGCAGGCGATCGCGCTGGCGCACACGTTCCGGGAGCAGGCGGGCGTGAGCTGGTTCGAGGAGCCTGTCAGCTCCGACGACCTCGACGGACTGCGCCTGCTCCGTGACCGGGTACCCGCGGGGATGGACGTCGCCGCAGGGGAGTACGGCTATGACGCGGTGTACTTCGAGCGGATGGTGCAGGCGGGCGCGGTCGACGTGCTGCAGGCCGACATCACGCGCTGTGGCGGCGTCACCGAGCTGCTGCGGGCCGGGGCAATCTGCCGCGCGCACAACCTGCCGCTGTCGCTGCACTGCGGGCCGGCGATCCACGTCCACGCCGGAACGGCACTCGAGCAGCTGCGCCACCTCGAGTACTTCCACGACCACGTGCGGATCGAGCGACTGCTGTTCGACGGCCTGCCCGAGCTCCGCGACGGGGCGCTGTGGCCGGACCTCGGCCGGCCCGGCCTGGGCCTGGAGCTCAAGCGGGCCGACGCCGAGACCTACGCCGCGTAACCACTGGCGAGCAAATCATTGATGAGAGCGACGACGAGAGGCAAGGCATGAGCAAGACCGCGGCAGACAACCTGTGCGAGCGACTGATCGAATGGGACGTGGACACGATCTACGGCTTCCCGGGGGACGGGATCAACGGGATTCTCGGGGCATTGCGCCGCCACCAGGAGCAGCTGCGCTTCATTCAGACCCGGCACGAGGAGATGGCGGCGTTCATGGCCTGCGGTCACGCCAAGTACACCGGCCGGGTCGGCGTCTGCATGGCCACCTCAGGGCCGGGGGCGATCCACCTGCTCAACGGCCTGTATGACGCCAAGCTCGACCACACGCCGGTGGTGGCGATCGTCGGCCAGACGTTCGCGCGAGCGATCGGGGGCGACTTTCAGCAGGAGGTCAAGCTGATGCAGCTCTACAGCGATCTCGCCTCGGCGTTCTGCGAGCAGGCCAATGTTCCCTCGACGATCCGTCATCTGATCGACCGCGCGATGCGGATCGCCCAGGCCGAGCGGACGGTGACCTGCGTGATCGTGCCCGCCGACGTCCAGGACATGGACGAGGTGCCAGAGCAGCCGCACGCGACCCACACCGTGCATACCGGCGTCGGCTACTGGCCGGGGCGCCGGATCCCGCAGCAGTCACAGCTCCAGCAGGCGGCGGACATCCTCAACGCCGGGGAGAAGGTGGCGATGCTGGTCGGCCAGGGGGCGCTGCACGCCACCGACGAGGTGATCGCGGTGGCCGACACGCTCGGCGCGGGAGTCGCCAAGGCGCTGTTGGGCAAGGCCGCCGTGCCCGACGATATCCCCTACTGCACCGGCGCCATTGGCCTGTTGGGCACCAAGCCGAGCTGGGACATGATGCAGGACGCCGACACACTCCTGATGGTCGGCTCGAGCTTTCCCTACTCCGAGTTCCTGCCCAAGACCGGCCAGGTCAAGGCGGTGCAGATTGACCTGCTCGGACGCCAGCTGAGCATCCGTTACCCGATGGACCTGGCGCTGGAGGGCGACAGCAAGGAGTCGCTCAAGGAGCTCTTGCCGCTGCTGCACCGCAAGGAAGATCGCGCCTGGCAGGAGGAGATCAAGTCAAACGTCGCCGACTGGTGGCGACTGATGGACGATCAGGGCCAGCCCGCGGACCGCAACGGAAGGATCCGGCCCCAGGGGCTGTTTGCGGCGCTCTCGCGCCAGCTTCCCGACAACGCGATCCTGTCGTCGGACTCGGGCTCGGCGGCCAACTGGTACGCGCGGGAGATCCGGATCCGCCGCGGAATGAAGGCGATGCTGTCGGGCAACCTGGCCACGATGGTCCCCGGGGTGCCGTACGCGATCGCCGCCAAGTTCGCCTATCCGGATCGGGTGGCGATCGCGATGGTCGGTGACGGGGCGATGCAGATGGGCGGGATGGCCGAGATGCTGACCGCCGCCAAGTACTACAAGACCTGGTCCGACCCGCGGATGATCGTGCTGGTGCTCGTCAACGAGGATCTCAACCAGGTCACGTGGGAGCAGCGGGTGATGGAGGGTGACCCACAGTTCAAGGCCTCCCAGGAGATTCCCTACGTTGACTATGCCGCCTGGGCGGAGCTGATCGGCCTGAAGGGGATCAAGGTCACCAAGGCGGCCGAGATCGAGGACGCCTGGCGGACCGCGCTCAGCGCCGACCGTCCGGTGATCATCAGCGCGCTGACCGATCCCAACGAGGCGCCGCTGCCGCCCCACATCACCCTCGCGCAGGCCAAGGGGTTCGCCAAGTCGGTGGCCACCGATCCCGAGAGCGGGATGGCGGGAGCGGTCGAGTCGCTGCGCGAGAAGGCCCGCGAGTTCCTGCCGGGGGAATGAGGATGCGATCCACGCGCGCGGCCAAGCGCGCCTCCGAGCACCGCATCGACCGCTGGGTTCAGAACATCGAGCATGGTCGCTTCGAGCGCTCGCTGTCTGGGATGACCGCGTTCGCTGCGCTGGTCACGACCTCCGAGGTCTACATCGAGCACTATCGCGCCAGTTTTGGCAACAAGATGATGTGGAGCCCGATCATCGTCACCCCGCCGGTGATGATCGCCGGGATCGGCGGCGTGTTCAGCCGCCGATGGGCCAAGACCTACCTGCCGATCACGGCGGCCATCTACACCGCCAACGGCCTGCTCGGCGAGTACTACCACGCCCGCGGAGTGGCCCGGCGCCCGGGAGGCTTCTCGCAGCCGAGCTACAACCTGGCCATGGGGCCGCCGATCATGGCGCCGGGCCTGATGACGATCGTCGGCGCGATGGGGCTGCTGGCCGCGGTCCTGAGACGGGAGGACTAGGCGTGCCCAATTCCGAGAAACGCGACCTCCAAAAGCCCGACCACCTCCCCAACCTGCGCCCCCGCAAGCAGCCGCGCCACCCGTCGTGGCTGCCGCGCCAGCGCCGTGGCACAACGCCCCAAATGATTGGGCGCTACCCGGACTACGACGTGTTTGAGAACGCAGAGAACTGGGACGCCGCGACGCGCGAGGTGGTGACCAGCCGCCTCCAGATGAACGACCCGCTGCGGTTCTTCACTGCCGAGGAGGAGCCGGCGCTGCGGGCGCTGTGCGACGCGACCACCGCCCAGGACTCAGAGCCCCGCGTTCCGGTGGCCGAGATGGTCGACGACAAGCTCGCCGCCGGACGCCTGGACGGGTACCGCTACGCCAACATGCCCCGGGACACCGACACCTGGCGCCTAGTCCTGCGCGGACTGGACGAGACCGCGCGCAGCCGCTATGGGGTCGAGGGCTTCGCGGCCGCGGATCTCGAGGCCCAGGAAACGATCGTGGCCGCGATGTCCGACGGGTCCCTGACCGGCGGGGCGTGGGACGAGCTCGACGTGGCACGGGCGTTCTCGGTGTGTATGCGCGCGATCCTGGCTGCGTTCTACTCGCACCCGTGGGCCTGGAACGAGATCGGCTACGGCGGCCCCGCGTACCCACAGGGCTACATGCGTCTCGGCCCGGTTTCGATCTTGGAGCCGCACGAGCGCCCCGGCGCCACCTCCGAGGATCCCGTTCGGATTGCCGACGAACTCGGGCCATGACCAGGGGCTGGCGAGGGCTGCTCAAGGGTGCGGTCGGCCCGCGCGACAACGACTCGCGCTACCTGCTCAACGTCCACCGCAGGGATCTGCCGGGGCAGGACACGATGGCTCGCTACGCGGAATCCGACGAAGTCGATCTGGTCATCGTCGGTGCCGGCGCGGGCGGCTCGGTGCTCGCCCAGCGCCTTGCGCGCCGCGGCTGGCGGATCGTGATCATCGAGGCCGGCCCGTTTTGGCACCCCGACGAGGACTGGGTCTCTGACGAGGCGGGCTCGCACCAGCTGTACTGGACGCAGGAGCGCGTGATAGGCGGCGCCGATCCGATCGAGCTGGGCAAGAACAACTCCGGGCGCGGCGTCGGCGGCTCGATGGTCCACTACGCCGGCTACACGCCGCGCTTTCACCCCTCGGACTTCGAGACGAAGGCGCTGGACGGGGTTGGCGCCGACTGGCCGATCTCCTACTGGGACCTCAAGCCCCACTACGAGCAGGTCGAGCGCGAGTTGCCGGTTGCCGGACAGGACTGGCCGTGGGGAGATCCACACGGCTACCCGTTCTCGCCGCACCCGATCGGCGAGGCGGCCTCGGTGCTGTGGCAAGGTGCGCGGCAGCTGGGGATCGAGATGCGCGTGGGACCGGTCGGCATCGTCAACGGCACGTTCGGCAACCGCCCGCATTGCATCTACCGCGGTTTCTGCCTGCAGGGCTGCAAGGTCAACGCCAAGGCCAGCCCGTACGTGACCCATCTCCCCGACGCGATCGCCCACGGGGTTGAGATCCGCGCGAACAGCATGGCGGTTCGGGTGGAGCTCGACGAGGCCGGTGGACGCGCGACCGGCGTCACCTACGTGCGCGAGGGCGACGCCGCTCATCGCCACCAGCGTGCCCGGGCGGTCGCCGTCTGCGGGTACTCGATCGAGACCCCGCGGCTGCTGCTGCACTCGACCTCGAAACGCTTTCCCAACGGCCTGGGCAACAATGATGACCAGGTGGGGCGCTACGTGATGGTGCAGGGAGCCTCCCAGACCGCGGGGCGGTTCCCCCAGGAGCTTCGCATGTACAAGGGGCCGCCGCCCGAGGTTTCCTCCGAGCAGTACTACGAGACCGATTCCTCACGGGGATTCGCGCGCGGGTTCTCGATCCAGACCGTCTCGCCGCAGCCGATCGGCTGGGCCGAGCACGTGCTCGCCGACGGCCACTGGGGTCGGGCGCTGCGCGAGTACATGCGCGACTACAACCACTGGACCACGATCGGCTTGCTCAATGAGCTGCTCCCCCACCCCGAGAACCGGGTCACCCTCGCCGACGACACCGATCCCTACGGGATCCCGGTCGCCCGCTTTGACTACTCCCTGACCGACAACGACAGGGCCAACATGGCCTACTCCACCAAGGTGATCGAGGAGATCCTCCAGGCCGCCGGGGCACAGGACACCCTCACGATCCACCGCTACGCCCACCTGGTCGGCGGCGGCCGGATGGGCGCCACACCCCAGGACAGCGTGGTCGATTCAGACCACCGCGTCTGGGGATTGCCGAACCTTTTCCTCTGCGACGGCAGCGTCTGCCCCACGCAGGGCTCCGCCAACCCGGCCTTGACGATCATGGCGCTGGCCTCGCGGCTCGCGCAGCGGATCGCCACCGGGCGCGTGCGGGCGGGCGGGGACGGGGTCCCGCCGGCCACCGCGTGACCGGCGAGCTGCACACTGGCCCGCGCCCGCCGGCATTCCCCAGTGATAAAGGAGTAAGCGAATGACTGCTAATGCGAAACCCGAGGTTGTCGTGGTGACGGGCTCCTCAGGCGGGGTGGGTCGCGCGATCGCCCATGCCTTCGGCAAGCGCGGCGCGCACGTCGGTCTGCTTGCGCGCGGCGAGGAGGGCCTCAACGCCGCCAAGCAGGAGGTCGAGTCGTTCGGCGGCCGGGCTCTGGCGGTCCCGACCGACGTGTCCGATCACGAGGCGGTCGACGCGGCGGCCGTACGAGTCGAGGCGGAGCTGGGGCCGATCGACATCTGGGTCAACGATGCGATGGCGACCGTGTTCGCGCGGGTCATCGACACCGAGCCCGAGGAGTTCAAGCGCGCCACCGAGGTGACCTATCTCGGGGCCGTGTACGGGACGATGGCGGCGCTGAAGCGGATGGTCGCGCGCGACCGGGGAAAGATCGTCCAGGTCGGCTCGGCGCTCGCCTACCGGTCGATCCCCTTACAGGCCGCGTACTGCGGCGCCAAGTTCGGGATCCGCGGGTTCACGGACTCGATCCGGACCGAGCTGCTGGCCGACAAGAGCAAGGTCCAGATCACGATGGTCCAGCTACCCGGTGTGAACACGACGCAATTCAGCTGGTGTCGCTCCAAGCTACCCAAGCACCCGATGCCGGTGCCGCCGATCTACCAGCCCGAGATCCCGGCCGAAGCCGTGTACTGGGCCGCGCACCACCACCGCCGGGAGCTGTGGGTCGGCTACAGCGCGGTGCAGGCGATCGTCGGCACCACCCTCGCTCCCAGCTTCGCCGACTGGTATGTGGGCAAGACGGGCATTGAGGGCCAGCAGATCCAGGACATGCCGGCGACTCCGGGGCGCCCCGACAACCTCTACGCGCCGGTCCAGGATCTGGCGGCCACGCACGGGATGTTCGACGCTCAGGCCAAGACCCGCAGTCCCCAGTTGTGGGCGACTACGCACCGTCCGCTGGTCGCCGGCGCGGTGGCCGGGGTCGCGGCGGCGGTCGGCACCGTGGCGACCAGGCTGGCGCGATGAGCCGGGCGGCCCCGCCCGCCGACGCGGTCGGGGCGCAGCGCCCCACGTCCTGCGCGACTACGCGGTGGTGGCCGACGGCCTGCGCGGCATCCTCGTCGGCCCACGCGGCGACCTCGCCTGGATGTGCTTCCCGAGGTGGGACTCCGATGCGGTCGTCTCGTCGCTGATCGGAGGCGCCGGTGGCTACAAGGTCACGCTGCGAGGTCGCTTTGTTTGGGATGGGTACCGTGCGGCGATCGAGAAGTCTTCGTCGCGGCCACGTAGGGCGGCGTGCTCCTGCTTCGCAAAGCGATCGTCTGACCCACTGTTGCTGCTTTGGAACGGGAACGCGTCTCTCAGGACGTGGCCCGGTCGGCTCCGGCGAGACGCCCGGTCGCGTTCCTGACCGAGAGAGACGATCGGCGACACGGAGACGCTCGCTGCGCCGGGCGGATGACTGCTTCGGCTGCTACCTAGCCGTACAGCGGGCGATCCACTGGGGGTAACCACCTGCACGACCGCATTCTCCCGGGAGGGCGAAGTTCCGTCAATGGCCTGGTGAGTGAGAGAGCGCCGGTTTGACTGCCACGGCGAAACGTCTCTGGGCCCAGTGCTGCAATCTCGCGGAGCACAAGCGCCCCGCCACGCCGGCGCACCTTTGAGTCTGAGCAAACTGGGCGGTCTCGAAGTGCGCGGCGGCAGGGGCTGCCTCTCCGCGAGGGCAAGCAGGAGTCGCCGAGGCGGACTCCGTTTGCCGGGTCGCCGATGCCCGGTAAACTGCGGACCGGTCGAAGCAGAAGTCGTCGGAGAATCCCACCGCAATGTCGCATCGGAACGGCTGCGGCATCCTCGGCTGACGATCAGGAGACTGCCGTTTAGCCGGCAGCAAGGAGAACTGCTCGATGGCTCCGGCTGCACCCCGCCCGAAACATCCCGGAAGATCAGCGGACCAGCATCACCTGCCCGCCGTCAACCGCCGCAGCACGGTTCGGCTTATGTCCGGCTAGGGGTACTCGTGGCTGACCTCGACTGCGCGGAGCTCGACGCCGACCCCATCGACCAGTTCGTCGCCTGGTTCGACGAGGCACGAGCCTCCGGCGTCCCCGAGCCTGAGGCCATGACCCTCGCCACGGCCGACGCGGAAGGGCGGCCTTCGGCCCGCACCGTGCTGCTGCGGGGGGTGGACGCGCGCGGGTTTCGCTTCTACACGAACTACACGAGCCGCAAGGCCAGCGATCTGGAGGGGAACCCCCGCGCCGCGCTGGTGTTCCGGTGGCAGCCGCCCAACCGCCAGGTCATCGTCACCGGACGGGTGGAACGGACCTCTCCCCAGGACTCCGACGCGTACTTCGCCTCTCGCCCGCGCGAGAGCAGACTCGGCGCGTGGGCGTCGGGCCAGGGGACCGAGCTGCGCGATCGGGGACAGCTCGACGACCGCTTTCGTGCGGCCCGGGAGCGCTTCGGAGGCGAGGAGGTACCGCGCCCCGGCCATTGGGGCGGCTTCCGCCTCGCGCCGGAGGCCGTGGAGCTGTGGCAGCACGGGGCCTTTCGGCTGCACGACCGCTGCCTCTACGTCCGCGAGGGCGAGGGGTGGCGGCGGACGCGGCTGTCGCCCTAGAGCCCGTTTCACAGC
>JBBQNQ010000026.1:0-34542 GCA_038330095.1 Solirubrobacterales bacterium | reverse complement strand
AGCCTCCCGGCCGCCACCTCGCCGGCCGGCCCGCCGCCGACCACCACAACGTCGAACTCACGCTCCGCCACCCTCGCTCCTCTCGTCGTCGAGGCCGACACACTACGGGCGGTGACGAGCGCGCAACCGAGTCCCGTCCGGCTGACCGAGGGCGAGCGCTGGGCGCGCGAAGAGCTCGAGCGGCTCAAGGCGGGGCGCTTCACGCCTGCGGCGGTCGCGCGCTTCCTGGGTGCGTCGTTCACGCGCGTCGGTGGACGCCGCCGCGAGCGACCCGCGCTCGCTCGGCAGGCGTGGCGCTGGATGGCGGTGGGCGGCGCGGCGTGGGCGGGCCTGGCGGCAGGTGGCGACCGGCCGGTACGCAGGGCGGCGCGCGGGGGCCTTGCCTGGTGGTCGGCGGTCACGCTCATGCTCGACTGGCACCTGGGGATGGTCGAGACCGACGACGGCCGCCCGCGCATGCTCGGCGCCGCCGACGCGTTGACGCTGCTGCGCGCGTGGCTCGTGCCGGTCGCCGCGGTCGCGCCTGTGCCGGGCGTCATCGCGCTCGCAGGAGCTACGGACATCCTCGACGGCCGCCTCGCCCGGGCGACCGAGCCGACGCGAATCGGCCGCGACCTCGAAGGGCTGGTCGACACGGCGTTCGCGATCGCGGCGCTCCGCGGGGCGCTGGCCCGGGGCTGGATCGGCCGGCCGGCCATGGTCGCCGAGACCGCGCGCCTGGGCGCGGGCTTCGGGTACGCGCTGTGGGTCTACTTCGGCCGTGCCGACGCACCCGACCCGCTCGTCACCCGCGCGGCGCGTCTGACGACGCCGGTCCGCATCTCAGGACTCCTCGTCGCCGGCTGCGGACGGCGCAGGGCGGCCGACGCGCTGGTCGCGGTGGGCTCTGGCTGCAGCGTCGCCGCGGTCGCTCGCGCGCTCGCGACCTAGTCCTTGGACCCGCCGCGCTCGCTCGGGCCGCGCTTGGCGCCCCTTCCACCGCCCTGGCGCCTGAGCGGCGCGCGGACCACGTCGGTGGGCATCCGCACCGCCGCGTTGGCGCCCTCGACGACCGAGGCCTGAACCTCGAGGAGCTCCGCAACCCGGTCCAGCGAGTCACTCGCCTGCCGCAGCGCCGCGGCCTGGCCGCGCATCGCGGTCGCGGTGTCGTCCATCGCTCGCATCACCTGGTCCAGGGGCCCGAACAGGCGCCCGACGAGCTGCTCCTGGGCGGCCCGCTGCTGATCGAGGGCGCGCTGGAGGGCGTCTATCTGCCCCTCGAGGGGTCCGAGCAGCCGGCGGATCAGGTCCGTGTCGATCTGGCCGGCGGCGCCCCGGGTGAGCTGGCTGATCGCTTCCTGCCATTCGCGCAGCACCGCGCGCGGATCGAGTTCGGCCATCGGTCCTCAGTCTAGGTCGCGCCGTGGACGGCGCGGGTCAGGCGCGCCGCACGTAGCCGAGCTGCGTACCCGTGAAGAGCCCCGATCCGGGAACCCGGTAATAGGTGCGCCCCTGGATGGTCTCCGCCTGCGCGACCTCGCGCTCGAACAGGAACGCCTGCGCGAGGCCGGCGAGCATCGAGCCGGCGGCCGCGCGCAGCCCTCCGTCCCAACCCTGCACGGGCTCGCCACGCCAGCGCAGCACGGGAGCTCCCGGCAGCGGCGGCAAGCTCACCACGAGCATGAGCGCGAGCATGGGAACCGGCGCGTGCCACAGCGGCGTGGGATCGCCCCCACCTTCGTGGCCGGGCTGAAGCTCGACCGCCTCGTCGAGCGCCTTGCGCACCTTGCGCCGCCCGCCCGTGGCCATGAGCGCCCCGGCGAGGGCCAGCTGACCGGCGCTGTTCAGCGGCCAGCGGCGCGCCTGTCGAGCGGCGGCGAGCACCACTCCCGAGCCGACTGCGCCGCAGGCGGTGAGCACCAGCCCCTCCTTGCGCAACCGCTCGCGGTAGGTCGGCGCCATCGGCGCGCGAGTGTACCGAGAGGGAGAACGGGACCTCTAGCGCTGCCCGAACCACCTCCCGCCCTCCAGGTCGTGGAAGACGACGAGGTCGCGGCCGTCGGTGGTGACGACCTCCCAGTAGCGTCGGCGCAGGGGGCGGTCGGTCCACCAGCGATCCTCGACCAGCCACGACTCGCGGACGGTATCTACCTCACGGCCGGCCACGACGAGCGGGCGCCCGTCCGGTGCCGCCCGCACCGTCGCCGGGCGTGGAACCCCGAGGCGGCGCGGCCCGCTCATCGCTCATTCCCCCGGGCGACTGCGGCCACTTGCCTCACGGCTCGAAGGGGGCGAGCACCGTACGGCGCTCGGGGACGCGGGAGTCGGGATCCACGGGAAGCACGCGCAGGGCTGCATCGGGCCCGGCGACCGCGCGAGCCTGGCGGACGGCCTCGCGCAGGCGGGAGGCCCTGACCGTCGCGGCGTCCTCGAGCATGCGGCGCTGATCGGCCGCGGGCGGGCCGAAGCGCTCGACGGCGAGCTGCAGGGAGTCGGCCGGCGCAGGAAGCTGCGCCAGCCGGGGGGCCAGCACGAGCCGCATGCGAACCGGATCGGCCAGTGCCTCGCGGAAGACCACGCGCTCGCGCCAGGTCCCGCCCTCGACGAGGGCCGCGCTCAGCACCACCGCGCGCAGCGAGCGCCCGCGGCGCTCGCGACGTGCGAGTAGGCGATCGACCAGCAGCTCCAGGGCGCGCTCGAGCTGCGGGCCGCTCGCCGCCTCGGGCAGCTCGAGGGAGACGCGCAGCCGCTCCCCGGCGCGGCGTGGGCGCAGCGGCTCGTCACGCCCTAGGGCCAGCTCGCGGGCGAGGACGCCCGTGGGCCCGAAGCGGTCGGCGACCTTCGCCGCGGGCAGGTCAGCCAGCTCGCCGAGGGTCGCCACCCCCAGCCGCTCGAGCGCCTCGGGCAGCTCGGCCGTCCGCCCACGGGCGCGCAGCAGCGTGACGGGCAGCGGCGCGAGGTACGCACGCGCCTCCCCCTCTCCCCCTCTCACGATCTTCGGTCGCCTCGGCCGCGCGGTCGCGGCGGCGGCGAGCGCGCAGAAGGGAGACGGAGCCACCCCGATGCGGACCGGGCGATCGACCGCCCGCCGCGTCGCCGCGACGACACCCTCGAGCGATCCTCCGTGGATGCCGCGCAGGCCGCGTGCGTCGAAGGCCACGAGCCCGGCGCGCTCAGAGGCCACCGCGGCACCGATCCCCTCCAACCGGGCGAGCAGCGCCTCCCACCCCTCCGCCACCCCCGCGGGATCGGGAGCGACCAGAGCGAGCTCGGGACACCGGGCCAGCGCCTCGCCCAGCCGGAGCCCCGCCCGCACCCCGAAGGCCTCCGCCGCAGCCGAGACCTCCCCGATCTTCTGCTCGCGCCCCGGCTCGGGGGCGAGAGCCGCCGGCCGGCCCACCAGCCCCTCGCTCCCGCCGGCGGCGACCGCAAGGGCGAAGCGAGGGGCGACGACGCAGGCGAACATACGAACGCATGTTCGCACCATCGCCGCTCGCGGGCAAGGGCCGAGCCCACCGGATGTAACGGCTCGCGCGAACCATCACACTTAGGAGTCGTGGCCGACGGCGTCTTCTCCCGTGGCTTTCGCGGCCGGCGCCGCGCGCCCGCCGATGCCGCCCTGCCGCCGGGGCAGTACGTCACCGACGACTTCCCGGTCTTCTCGGCCGGCCCCACCCCCCACACGCCGCTGGACGAATGGAGCTTCGCGATCACCGGCGAGGCGAGCAATCCGCGGGTGTGGAGCTGGGAGGCGTTCCTCGAGCTGCCGCCGGAGACGATCACCACCGACATCCACTGCGTCACGCGCTGGTCGAAGCTCAGTACGCAGTGGACCGGGGTCTCCGTCGACCGCCTGCTCTCAGAGGTCACCCACCAAGCGGCGTACGTCACGGCCTTCTGCGACGGGGGCTACACGACCAACCTCCCGATCGACGACCTCACCGGCGGCAAGGCGTGGATCGCCTACGAGTTCGATGGCGCTCCCCTGGAGCCCGAGCACGGCGCGCCGGCACGGCTGCTCGTACCGCACCTCTACCTGTGGAAGAGCGCGAAGTGGGTCCGCGGCCTTCGCCTGATGAGCGAGGACAAGCCCGGCTTCTGGGAGGAGCTCGGCTACCACGAGCACGGCGATCCCTGGAAGGAGCAGCGGCATTGGGGCGATTGACCTGGCGGCCGGGGACGGTCCTGGAGAGCGTCACGGAGACTCCGCGGGTCAAGACCCTCACGATCGCCGCACCGGAGTGGCCCGGACATCGGCCCGGCCAGCACGTCGATGTGCGCCTGACCGCCGAGGACGGCTATCAGGCGGTGCGCAGCTACTCGCTTGCGGCGCCGGCGAGCAACGGGACGGTGATGGTGACCGTCGAGCGCCTGGACGACGGCGAGGTCTCCCCGTACCTGGTCGACGAGGCGCGGCCGGGCGACCAGGTCGAGCTGCGCGGCCCGGTCGGCGGCTACTTCGTGTGGGAGCCCGCGCTGGGTGGCCCGCTGCTGCTCGTGGGCGGCGGCTCGGGCATCGTGCCGCTTGCGGCGATGCTCCGCGTTCACGCCGCGGCCGCAAGCGACGTGCCCACTCGCCTGCTGTTCTCCGCCCGCTCTCCCGACGAGGCCATCTTCACGGCCGAGCTCGACCGCCTGGCCGCCGATGACCTGCAGCTGCAGGTCATTGCCACGTACACGCGCGAGGCCCCGGCCGATTGGACGGGCTACCGCCGCCGCGTCGACCGCGAGATGCTCGAGGAGGTCGCGTGGCGGGGCGCCGATCGACCGCTCGCGTTCGTTTGCGGCCCCACCGGCTTCGTGGAGACCGTCGCGGCCGACCTCGAGCAGATGGGCTACGCGGGCGACCGCATCCGCACCGAACGCTTCGGACCAACCGGAGGGACCCCATGAGCGACGACCTGACGATCGACGGCAACGGCGCCGCCGGCCTCCTGCAAGAGGTCTTCCCGTTCGAGATGACCACCGTGAGGGCCACGTGCGACGGCTGCGGCGCGTCCGGCGCACTCGGCGCACTGCCGGTGTACGAGCACGCGCCCGGAACGGTGATCCGCTGCCCGCACTGCGACGCAGTCCAGGTCCGCGTCGTGCGCGACGCCGGGCGCTACTGGATCGAGCTGCGCGGCGTGCGCTGCCTGGAGATCCGGGCGTAGCCGGGCAGCGTCGGCCTCACGGCCGCTCGCGCGCGTAGGCGACGCCCTCGTCTCGATCCTCGAAGACCCGGATCCGCCTGATCCTCCCACCGGCGAGGTCGTACACGTTCGCAAGGGAAGAGCCGATGGGAATCCCGGTCGTACGGGCGGTCGCTGCGACGCGCACGAACGCGACGATCCGCCGCGGGCCGACGGCCTCCATGTGCTCGATCTCCAGCCGGAAGTCCGGAGCCGTCTCCAGGCGCGCGAAGAAGCGGGCGACCCCGTCGCGGCCCTCGAACGCCCCCTCGAGCGCGGAGATGGGGTTCCACAGCTCTATGTCCTCGGTGCAGTAGGTGAGATAGCGCTCGAGGTCGCGATCGTTCACGGCTTCTACGGCCCGCCGTACGGTGTCCAAGTTCTCGCGCGACATGGCCCTGTCGTTGAGTATCACGAGCGCGGGACGAACGGCAGGCGACGAGGGGGGATAGCTTTGGGGGTGGGGCAATTTCCGGTCGATATACGACCGCTATCCGCCCCACCCCTCCCTCCCCCTCGTCGATGCCGTTCGCCGGCGCCGGTCATCGCCTCGCGGGAGCCTCGCCACGATTCGTCGGCCGCACCTAGTACCGCGAAGGCTCGCCGAACATCTCGGCGAGCTTGGCGGCGACCGCGAAGTCGCCGTCGAGGACGAGGCGGCCCGCGATCAGCGCCTTGCCCGGGTCGAGGTCGCGGGCGCTGATGCGCAGGAAGTCAGCGGTGTTCATGCTGAGGGTCAGCTTCGCGTCGCCCGCCGCGCCCGGGCGGGCCGTCGCGTGCTCGCCGCGGATGTCGACGACCCACGCGCGCACGCTGCCGTTGGACTTCAGCCGGTACTCGATCTCCCCCTCGAAGCCCGCCGCCTTGTCGGGACGAAAGCGGCGCGCCATGCCCGTGAAGAGCACGCGCAGGCCGGTGTCCGACCCCAGCGTGCGCTCCAGCCGGCGGTCGTCCGAGCGCCGGACGAAGGCCGCGAAGGCCTCCTCGCCGCGCTCCTGGGCCCGCGCCGCCAGTCCCCGGACGCGGTCGCGTGCGGCGCCCGCCCCGTCGGAGGAGGAGGGCCCGCCGCCCCGTGGGCGTCCGCCGGCCGGCGGCCCTGAGTCCTGCGGTCCGATCGTGTAGTCGGGATCGGCGACGCGAGGGCCATCGCGCCGCGCGAGCGCCGCCTCCATCGCGCCCGCCATCCGCTCGCGCTTGCCCTCCTCGGCGGCGTCGGCTCCGGCTGCGAACTCGGGCAGCACCTCCTGGGCGAAGAGCTCGAGCGACTCGCAGATGTGCTCGTGGCGGTTGGGCCCGGCCTGGGAGACGAAGATGACCTGGTCGACCCCCGCGGCCTCATAGCGCCGGCAGAGGTCGCGGATCTGATCGGGGGTCCCGATCGCCCCGCGCAGCGAGCCCATCCCCTGCTGGAGGATCTTCACTCCCAGCGGCCCCTGGTCGGACTCGATCGCGCCACGCGCGAAGCCGACCTCGTCGCGACGCCGCTGGAACTCCTCCCAGATGCTCGTGCGCCCGGGATGGTGCTCGCCGAACACGTAGTAGTGAGCGAGGGAGTAGCCGAAGAAGTGCGCGCCGTCGATGCCCCGCTCGATCGCGGTCGCCTCGTCGCCGTGGCACATCATGGGCAGCACGACCGCGAAGCTCGGGTTCACCGCGAAGCCGGCCGGCACGCAGCGGTCAGAGGCGATGATCTCGTGGTACTCGTCGACCCACTCGCGCGCCTCCTCGGGCTCGATGAACGAGAACGACAGCGCGCCCATCCCCTTCTCGGCCGCCAGCCGGATGGTCTCGCGCCGCGAGCAGGCGACCCACAGCGGCGGGTGGGGCTTCTGCTTGGGCTTGGGGACGACGTTGCGGATCGGCATCTGGACGAAGCGCCCGTCGTAGCCGGCGAAGGGCTCCTCGACCATCATGCGCGTAGCTACGTCGACCGCCTCGGCCCACTGCTCGCGCTTGCTCTCGCGCTCGACGCCGAAGCCGCCGAGCTCGGCCCCGCTCGAGGTCTCCCCCGTGCCGAGGTCCACGCGGCCACCGGAGATCAGGTCGAGGGTCGAGACCTTCTCGGCGACGCGCGCCGGGTGCTGGTATCCCGGCGGCATCGCGACGATCCCGAAGCCCAGGCGGATGTTCTCGGTCCGTTGGGAGCAGGCGGCGAGGAAGACCTCGGAGGCTGACGAGTGCGAGTACTCCTCGAGGAAGTGGTGCTCGACCTCCCATACGGAGTGGAACCCGACCCGGTCGGCGAGCTCCACCTGGTCGAGCGCGTCGCGCAGCAGCTTCTCCTCGGATCCTGCGTCCCAGGGGCGCGGAAGCTGGTGCTCATAGAAGATCCCGAAGCGCACGCGCGGCATCGTACCCCGCGACGCCCAGCTTGCGAGCGCGCTTCCGGGCGCGAGGCGTTGGTGTATGTTCGCGCCGGTAAGACTTCACGGGGAGGTGAGGGGCGATGGACATCTTTTCGCGGGCGAGCTCCGCGGTCTTCAAGCGGGTCAACAGGGTCCGCGAGTGGCACGAGCTTCCCAACACTCTCGCCGCGCTCAACCTGCGCACCTACCGCGAGGAGATGCGCGACCTCAACCTCTATGACACCGGGGCGGCCGACGGCGAGGGCAACGGTCACCAGCCCGCGCCCGTCCCGACCGAGGACCTTCCCAAGCACCGCACCTACGACGGGGCACACACCGATTCCCACGACCCCGAGATGGGACGCGCCGGGGCTCGCTTCGGTCGCAACCATCCGCTCGGGCTGACGTTCACCGAGGGTCCGCACCTCATCCTCAAGCCCAACCCGCGGGCGGTGAGCACCCAGCTGCTCAACCGCGACACCTTCAAGCCCGCCACCTCGCTCAACGTCCTGGCGGCGGCGTGGATCCAGTTCCAGAACCACGACTGGTTCAGCCACGGCGACAACTCGCCCGAGGAGCTGCGCGAGGTTCCCCTGGATGAGGGCGACAGCTGGGGCGAGACCGTCATGAAGGTCCGCGGCACGCGGCGCGATCCTCACCCGACGGGCAAGGACGCCGCCGCCACCTACGTCAACAACGTCACCCACTGGTGGGACGGGTCGCAGATCTACGGGTCCGACGAGGAGCGCAACCGCAAGATGCGCACCGGCGAGGGCGGGACGATGATCGTCGAGGACGGCCGGCTTCCCAACGAGGACAACCCCAAGCTCGACGGGATCGACCTCACCGGCTTCAGCGACAACTACTGGGTCGGCCTGTCCATGCTCCACACGCTGTTCGTCAAGGAGCACAACGCGATCTGCAGCTACCTCAAGGGCCACTATCCCTCCTGGGACGACGAGCGGCTGTTCCTCAAGGCGCGGCTGGTCAACTCGGCGCTGATGGCCAAGATCCACACCATCGAGTGGACCCCGGGGATCCTCGCAACCCCGGTGCTCAACCGGGCGATGCACGCCAACTGGTACGGGATGCTCCCCGCGTGGGCCAAGCTGCTGCGCGTGGACTCGCTCGAGGCCCTGTTCGGCGTGGTGGGCGGTCACGCCAAGCACCACGCCGCGCCCTACGCGATCACCGAGGAGTTCGTCTCGGTCTACCGCCTGCACCCGTTGATCCCCGACGACTGGACCTGGCGCTCGCACAAGACCAACGACGTCGTCGGCGAGAACGAGTTCACCGAGATCCAGGGCCTTCCCACCCGCGCTGTCGCGCAGGAGATCGGCTGGTCAGACCTCTTCTACACCTTCGGGGTCAACCATCCCGGAGCGATCACCCTGCACAACCATCCCCGCGCGCTGCAGAACCTCACCCGGGTCACGGGCGAGCGCGTGGACATCGGCACGATCGACATTCTGCGCGATCGCGAGCGCGGCGTCCCGCGCTACAACGACTTCCGCGAGAAGCTGCGCAAGCCGCGCATCGAGCGCTGGGAGGACATCTGCCCCAATCCCGAGTGGGCAGCGGAGATCCGCGACGTCTACGAGGGCGACCTCGATCTGGTCGATCTGCACGTCGGGATGCTGGCCGAGAAGCCGCCGGAGGGCTTCGGCTTCAGCGACACCGCCTTTCGCATCTTCATCCTGATGGCCTCGCGGCGGCTGAAGAGCGACCGCTTCTTCACCGACGATTACACCCCCGAGGTCTACACGCCCGAGGGGCTGCGCTGGGTCGAGGAGAACACGATGCTCGACGTGCTCCGCCGCCACCACCCCGAGCTGGCGCCGGCGCTCGAGGGCGTGCAGAACGCCTTCGCTCCCTGGCAGCCCGTACGCTGACCCGCCGATGGCGGGGGACCTGCCCAGCGCGTCGCCGGTCGACAGCGCGCGGCTGACGGCGACCGTCGGCCTGCCCAACGTCGTCCAGGGCCTGTTCCGCCGGCGGCGAGCGGCGGTCGCGGTGGCGGCACGGCTGGGGGTGGACGGCAAGGCGGTCGCGTTGATGCGGGGGTTGCGCCGCAAGTACGCGCCGGGCCCGGTGTGGGCGCGGATGGGCAAGGACCGCGTGCTGCTCCTGCTCTCGCCGCGCGACGTGCGGCGCGTGCTCGAGGAGTCGCCCGAGCGCTTCGCCTCCGACCCCGACGCGAAGCGGCGTGGCATGGCGCACTTCCAGCCCGACGCCCTGACGATCTCGCGCGGGACGCTGTGGGAGGACCGCCGGCGCTTCACCGAGGCGGTGCTCGACACGGGCAAGGCCCTGCACCGCCTGGCGCAGGACTTCCTGGAGGCGACCCGCGAGGAGGGGGCCGCCCTGCTGAGCGAGGCGCCGGGCGGCGAGCTGGACTGGGAGGCGTGGCACCGCTGCGTGCGGCGCATCACCCGGCGGGTCATCTTCGGGCCGGGCGCCCGCGACGACGATTCGCTCTCCGAAGAGCTCGGCACGCTGATGGACGAGGCCAACGGCCTGCCCTCCGAGCGCTCGGAGACCTACGACGCCTTCATGGCGCACGTCGAGCGCCACGTGCAGGCGGCCGAGCCGGGGAGCCTCGTGAGCCTGATCGCTCAGGCGCCCTCGACGCCGGAGACCAAGCCCAGCGGCCAGGTCGCGCACTGGCTCTTCGCCATGCAGGACACGCTGGCCATCAACGCCTTCCGCGCGCTCGCACTGCTCGCGAGCCACCCGCGTCAGCTGGCCAAGGCGCAGGAGGAGATCGCCGCAGCCGACCGCTCCTCAGCTGAGGGCGTCGCCGGCCTGGACTACGTGCGCGCGTGCCTACAGGACGCCATGCGCCTCTATCCGACCACGTCGCTGCTCGCCCGCGAGACCCGGGTCGACGCGCAGTTCAACGGCGAGCGCGTGCCGGCCGGCACCCAGGTGCTCGTGGTCAACACCTACCACCACCGCGACCCCGACAGCCACGACTTCGCCGACCGCTTCGCGCCCGAAGCCTGGACGGAGGGCACCGCCGCTCAGGACTGGTCCTTCAACCACTTCAGCCACGGCCCCCAGGGCTGCCCGGGCACGGGCATCGCGCTGTTCATCGGAACGGCGCTGCTCGCGCAGGTCCTCGACGGCCGCACGCCACGCCTGCACTCCCCCACGCTTGACCCGAGCAAGCCGCTGCCGAGCATGCTCGACCACTTCGCGATCCGAGTCAGCGCCTGAAACGCCGGTCGAGCGGGTGGCCGTGGGAGGGGTCAGCGCTGCGAGGCCGGACATAGAGAAGCCCCGCGGTGCGGGGCTTCTCCTTAGCAAGCCGGTAAGCCGGATTCTGTCGTGAGCAGCCATCCATCTGTGCGGCCGACCTGGACCTTGGCTGGCAGCCTTCAAGCGGTCCTGCTTGGCCTTGCACCGGGTGGGGTTTGCCTGGCCGCCGCGTCACCGCGACGCCGGTGCGCTCTTACCGCACCATTTCACCCTTGCCGGCCCGCCGCGCACGTGCAGCGGCGGACGTAGGCGGTGTCATTTCTGTTGCACTTTCCCGCGGGTTTCCCCGGGTCGGCGTTACCGACCACCCTGCCCTTCGGTGTCCGGACTTTCCTCGACGACCTCCTTTGGTCGACGCGGCTGCTTAGCCTGCAACACCAACGCTAGCGTCGGCGACCCGATCCGCCAAGCGCTTAGTCGCAGCCGGTGGCCGCGACGAGCGCCTGGCAGACAGCGGCCATGCGGCCGGCGTCCAAGCGAGCGATACGCTCGGTGAGCAGCGACGCGGGGAGCGGCTGCACGTTGTCGAGCGAGGCCACGCATGGCCGAGGAACGCCGTCGTCCGGTCCGAGCCGCACTTCGGTCGGGAGGTCGCGAATGCGCGTGGTGAGGGGCGCCACCAGCGGCCGCTTCAGCACCGGCAGCGCCGCCTCGCGCGTCAACACCAGGACAGGACGGCGACCGATCTGCGGATCCTCACTCCACCAGAGCTCCCCGCGGTGAATCACCAACCCTCCTCCTCCTCGTCAGCCAGCGCCGCAAGATTCCGGCGCGCGACTACCTCCGACCATCCCTCTAGGTCGCCCCACGCGTCGCGCCCCTCGGATTGGGGGACCCGCGAGTAACCATCGACGAGACGCCTTCCGATCTCGTCGCGCTCATCCACAAGCGCCGCGTCCAGCAGCGCACGTATCAGCTGCGATCGAGAGACGCCGCGTGTGGACGCCGTGCGATCCAGCCGCTCGAGAAGCTCATCGGAGAGCTGGACAAGGGTTTGAACGCGCTGCGACACGTCGGGCACACTACCATATGGTCGCCATATGGCGCCGCCTCACGCGCGTCCCGGCCCGTGAGCGGCGAGCGCTACGACAGCTCGGCGCCGCAATCGGCGCACGAGCCGCCGAGCTCGCCGGCGCCGATCCCGGGCTGCGGGGACATCTCTCCGCCACAGACCGGGCACGCGACGGCGCGCGCGGAGGCGAGGCCCTCCCAGGCGTCGACGACCACCTCATCAAGCGTCGACTCGCCTCCCGGCGCCGCCCGACCGACCCTCGCGGCGTCCTCGCCCGCTCGCGTGCGCAGCACGCCACGCGGGCTGCGTCCTTGCGAGCGACGGTTGGCGACGCCGGGCAGTGTGGCTGTGGCGGTGGTCATTCGACCCTCCGAAGCAGGCCGACGACGCGGCCCAGGACCCGGACCTCCTTGGAGCGGATGGGCTCCATCGCCGCGTTCTCGGGCTGAAGGCGAACGTGGTCGGCCTCCTTGAAGAAGCGCTTCACGGTCGCCTCCTCCCCCACGAGGGCCACCACGATGTCGCTGTCGTTGGCCACCTCCTGCGGGCGGACGACCACGATGTCGTCCTCGAGGATCCCGGCGTCCTTCATCGAGTCGCCGCGGACACGCAGCAGGTAGTCGCCCTCCTCGCCGCCGGCGACGGACGGGACGTCCACGTACTCCTCGATGTTCTCCTCGGCGAGCACCGGCTGGCCTGCCGCGACGTGGCCGACGAGCGGGAGCCCGTTGGGCTTGACGACGTCGCGCACCGCGGCCGCGGCCTTGTCGAGCAGCTCGATCGCCCGAGGCTTGGAAGGATCGCGGCGCAGGAGGCCGCTCTTCTCGAGGTTGGAGAGGTGCGCGTGGACCGTCGAGGACGACGCCAGGCCCACGGCCTTGCCGATGTCGCGAACGGTGGGCGGATAACCGTACTTGGCCGAGTAGCGCTTGATGAAGTCGAAGATCTCCTGCTGGCGCTTAGTCAGGTCCTTCGTCAAGTCCATCTGGCGTGCCTCCTGGGGTCCTGCGTCATTGGCACTGCGAACATGTGTTCGGCACCTTAGCGCGGCCTTAGGATGGAAGCAACCCCTCCGGCACCCCAGGCCCCCGGGGCTATACTCTCGCCGCGCTCGCGCCTGTGGCGGAACTGGTAGACGCGCAAGGTTGAGGGCCTTGTGGGCCAATTGGCCCGTGGAGGTTCGAATCCTCTCGGGCGCATCCGGGGTTTCGCGATCACCCCTACAGCGTGGTCGCGGCGGCGGTAGGGGCCGTTGGTAGAGCCGTGGCACCAACCGCCTCGGACCGCCGGCCCGGCGCGCTTGTCTGTGCTTGCCCGCTAACTCGAATGCCGGCTCGGGCGTGCGCCGCAGCGGACCGTCGCTCACCCGTCTTCGAGCATCTTTCCTGCTGGCAGCCGCGGTTGTCGCGCGCGGGATCACGAACACGCGCGGCGAGGCGCGTCAAGAGGTCGCGGACGGGCACCCCGAGGGAGTGCTGGCGCCATCTGGAGGACCTCCGGCTTAGCTATCGTTGGCTACACAAATGATTTTGTCCGTCCATTAGATGTGCGAAGATGCCGCCCATGGCAACGCGTCCTTCCGCCGACACCGAGGTCACCGAGTTCGCCGGTCAGCTCTTCTTCCGGCTCTGGCGGGCGTCGCACACGCGCGTCGCGGACGCGTTCGAGTCGATCGGGCTGACACCGGCGCTCTTCGCCCTGCTCAACGTCCTCGGGGCTCGCGACGGGGCCATCCAGCAGGAGCTCGGCTCGGCGATGGGCGTCGATCCCAGCACGATGGTCTCGCTGATCGACGATCTCGAAAGCGCAGGACTGGCCAGGCGCCGGCCCCACCCGACCGATCGCCGCGCCCGCGCGGTCGCGATAACCCCCAAGGGCCGCCGTGTTCTCGAGCAGGGCCGGCAGTTGGCGGCTCAAGTCGAGGACGACGTGCTGGGCGGGCTCACCGGCGATGAGCGTCGCCAGCTGCTGACGCTCCTGCGCCTCGCGCTCAGCTCAGCGCCGCCGCAATCGCCGTGGCGCGCCGAGTAAGGGGACTGATCGAGCCCGCATGCCCACGCCGGCCTTCTGACCGGCGAGTTCGCCGCCTTCTGCGGCCAGCTCAAGCTCGACTGGCATTTCTGCAAGACAGGGGATCCGGAGGCCAAGGTGTCGTCGAGCGGGTTGACAACACTTGCCCGTGCGCCGGCTGAGCACGCCTCGCCAAGCAACGACGCCGCCGGCATTCCCGGCATTAAAGTTGGGATTCGGCAGATCCGATTGAGGATGAGGTGAGAGCTCGGATTCACCGGGGTGCGAGCGAGGTTGGCGGTAGCTGCGTCGAGCTTGAAGCGGAGAGCCAGCGGCTGGTGCTCGATCTCGGTCGACCAGTTTGGGCAGCCGCAGACCAGGAGGTGCCGCTGCCCGACATCCCGGGCCTGCTGAACGGGCGCGACCCAAACGTGCTCGGCGTGGTCATCACCCACGGCCATCCAGACCACTACGGGCTCCTCGATCGGATCAGGCCGAAGGTGCCCGTGCACATCGGAGAGGCCCGTCAATGAGGCGGCGTTCTTCACGCGCGGCGGTCAGCGCTTGGCCCCGGCGGGCTTTCTCGCCGACGGCCAGCCGCTGCAGCTCGGCGGGGTTCAAGGTCACGCCGTTCTTGGTGGACCACAGCGCGTTTGACGCCCACGCGGTCCTGGTCGAAGCGGGCCGACGGCGACTCTTCTACACAGGCGACCTGCGGAGGCATGGCCGGAAGCCGGGCACCTTCCAACGACTTCTCGAAACGCCGCCCGAGGGGTCGACGTCCTCTTGCTGGAGGGAACCCGAATGGGTCGGGAGGACCCTGGCGAGCAGGATTCGCACTCGGAGCTGGATGTCGAGGAGCGTTGCTTTGAGGTCTTCAGTGGGACGCGGGGGCTGGTGTTGGCCTGCTACTCGCCCCAGAACATCGACCGCTACGTCTCCATCTACAGGGCGGCGCTTCGCTCTGATCGCGACCTCGTCATCGATCTCTACACCGCGATGGTGGCGGACGCGACTCGTCGGGAATCCATTCCGCAGGCGAAATGGGACCGCGTCAAGGTGTTTGTTCCACTGAGCCAGCGGATCAAGGTCAAGGACGCGAAGGCCTTCGAACGCGTGAACGCCGTTCGCGCAGCTCGGATCTTTCCCGAGCAGCTGGAAGGAGAGCGAGAGCGGCGCTCCGACGGGTGTCCGTTCCGGACGCTCAGCGCCCGTCAGGGACGCGCCGGAGCTTCGCGATCGGGACGAAGACGATCCTCCCAGCCGGATCCAGCTCGGGCGCGGTGATTTCCACCACCGCCGTGTCGTCGTCGCGCAGCTCGACGACCCCACCCCGAGCTCCGGCGGGCGCATCGTCAACCGGCCCGATCAGCTCGACCCGATCGAAGGCGGTGATCTCGCGGACTACGGCCATGGACCCATGTTAGGGGCTCGGGTACGCGGTAACGAGCCGCGGCGAGGCCTCCGCGGTCAGGCCGCCGCGACCGGCCGCCGGCGGCCCGCGGAGTAGTCGCGAGCCACCTGCTCGAGGATCTCGAGCATGGCCGCGGTCGCCGGTGACCGGTGGGCGCCGGCGAGCGTGGCGGCCATCACGTGCCGGCGCGGCGCGCGCTCGGCGATCTCGCGGATGACGATGTCGTCGCGCCGGTTGGACAGCGCGAGCTCGGGGATCAGCGAGATCGCCACCCCGGCGGCGACCAGGCCCTGGACGACGTTGTAGTCGTCGCTCTGAAAGCCCACGCGCGGCTCGAAGCCGGCCGCCTTGCACGCTGCCAGGTGCATCGCTCCGCACAGCCCCTCGCAGTCGCCCTGGACCCACGCCTCGGTCGCCAGGTCCTCCAGCCGGATCCGCGCGCGCCGGGCCAGGGGGTGACCCGGAGGCAGCGCGACGTACATCGTGTCCTCGAGCAGCGGACGCAGGTCGAGCCCGTCGTAGGAGGGCTCGTAGACCGACTCCGGGAGCGCGTCGTACTCGAAGACCAGTGCGACGTCGAGCTCGCCCTCCTTGAGCTTGGGCAGCGCCTCCTCGGGCTCGGCCTCCACGAGCGAGAGCTCGACCGCCGGATGGCGCGCGGTGAACGTCGCGATGGCCAGCGGGACGACGGTGGCCCCCGCCGTGGGGAACGACGCCAGCCGCACGCGGCCGCCGCGCAGGCCGGCGATCGCGTCGAGCTCGGCCTCCGCGGCGGCCACCCGAGCGAGGATGCCCTCTGAGTGCTTGACCAGGGCACGACCGGCGTCGGTGAGCCGGACGCCGCGCGCGCCGCGGTCGACCAGCACCGCTCCGGTCTCGCGCTCCAGTGCGGCGATCTGCTGCGAGATGCGCGGCTGGGAGTAGGAGAGCGCCTCGGCCGCCTCCTTGAACGACCCGTGCTCGGCCACCGCGCGAAGGATGCGAAGCCG
Organism: Solirubrobacterales bacterium; assembly: GCA_038330095.1. Classification (GTDB taxonomy): domain Bacteria; phylum Actinomycetota; class Thermoleophilia; order Solirubrobacterales; family Solirubrobacteraceae; genus JBBPZA01. The sequence continues at coordinate 18,361 of JBBQNQ010000026.1, read as the reverse complement.
CTTCACATCGAGCATAAGAGCTCCTTATAGCAGACCCCACAAATGCTCATTTGAACTTATCTCACGTCACTGCCACGCTGAACGTTGACCAAGGGAGAGCCGCCCGACAGGAGCCCGCCATGACCACCGCCCCGCAAGGCATCGCCAGCCACACCGACGTGACCATCCGCCGCGCGTTTCCCGATGACCGAGCGGGCCTGGCGAGCCTCGCCAGGCCCGCGCGTTTCCCGATGACCGAGCGGGCCTGGCGAGGCTCGCCGCGCTCGACAGCGCGCCTGCGCCGGCCGGCCCGGCGCTGCTCGCCGTCCAGGACGGCGAGCTGCGAGCGGCCCTGGACCTCGAGCGCCACGTCGTCATCGCCGACCCCTTCCGCCCCACCGAGCACCTCGCGGCGCTGCTGCGCCTTCAGGGTGCCCCGGCCGAGGAGCCCGTGCGGCGCGCGCATCCTGGCCTACGCACCCTCCTGCGGACGGTGCTCCGCCCGACCACGCCTCTCGACCACCACGCCGCCTGATGTTCGGCCTCCTGGACATCGAGCTGACGCGGGCGCGGGCGGTCGCGTGCCCCGAGTGCGCCACCGCCCGCGCAGGTCGGGCCCGACCGCCGCTCACGCGCGCGACTAGACTCGGGCGCCGTGCCCGCCGAGCCGTTCCGCTGGCAGGACGGTGAGCGGCTCGTCCGCTTCGGTCGGGGCACGCTCGCCGAGGCGCCCGAGCTCCTTCCCGAAGCCTTCGTACTGCTGACCACCGAGCGGGCGGCGCGTGCCGCTCCGGCGGTGGTCGAGCGCGCGGCCGCAGTGCACCACGTGCCTGGAGGTCGCGTGGACGAGGTGGCGGCGGCGCTGCTCCCCGCCGTCGAGGGCTCGCAGCTGGTGGCCCTGGGCGGCGGTAGGGTCATCGACGTCGCCAAGGCGCTCGCGGCGGGCGGCCCCCCGCGTCAGGTCGCGGCGCTTCCGACGACCCTGTCGGCCGCAGAGATGACCAGACTGCACCGGCACGCCGCCGGGGTGCCCGCCGGGACGCCGATGGTGCGGCCCTCGCTGGTCATCAACGACCCCGCGCTCTCGGCCTCGCAACCCGATGCCGCGCTGGCGGCGAGCGCCTCCAACAGCCTCGGCCATGCCGTAGAGGCGCCGCTCACCCCGATGGCCAGCCCCGTTGTCAGCCTCGCGGCTCGCGAGGCCGGTCGCCTGCTGGCCGGCGGGCTGCGCGACGCCGAGCCCGATCGCGACGCGCTCGCCCTGGGCGCGCTGCTCGGCGGCTACGCGATCGGCTCGGCCGGCTACGGGCTGCACCACGTCCTGGCCCAGACCGCGGTGCGCGAGGCCGGTGTGGGCCACGGCCCCGCCAACGCATGCCTGCTGCCCCACACGGTTCGCGCCCTCGCGCGCCGCTTCCCGGAGCGCCTGGCGGCGCTCGACGCGGCGCTCGGAGACGACACCGCCTCGGTGGCGGCGGCCTTCGCGCGGCGTGCAGGCGCCGTGCGGCTGCGCGACCTGCAAGTCACGCCCGAGGTGCTCGCCGTCTGCGCCGACGCCGCGGCCACCCGCGCGGAGCTGCAGCTCACGCCGCCGGCGGCCGACCGCGAGGAGCTGCTCGCCCTCTACGAGGGTGCGTGGTGAGCGGCGGGGCCGCGCCGCGCGCGGTCCGCTCTACAGCTTGACGAGGATGATCGTGTTGACCGCGAACACGATCGCGAAGCCGATCGTCCAGCGGTTCAGGTTCTTCTCGACCAGCGAGCCGCCGCCCAGCGGCCCGGCGCCCGAGCCGACGCCGAAGGCGCCCGAGAGGCCCGCGTCCTTGCCCGAGTGCAGGAGCACCAGGAAGATCAGGACGACCGCGATGATGACCTGTACCACCGAGAGGATGAGCTGCATGACGGCAAAAGGGTAGTGGGTCAGGGCTCGAGCGCGATCGTGTGGTACCAAGGGGCGGATGGCGGTCGAGCAGGTCGTGATCGAGCAGCGCTTCAACGGGCCCCCGCAGTCGGCGCACGGTGGCTACGCGTGCGGGCTCGTCGGAGCGCGGATCGACGGCTGCGCGGCCGCCTCGCTGCGCGTCCCGCCCCCGCTCGACCGTGCGCTCGAACTGCGCACCGGGAGCGAGCGCGTCACCCTTCACGACGGCGACACGCTGGTCGCCGATGCGGCGCCCGCGCAGCTGCACCTCGCCGTCCCGGAGCCGGTCCCGATCGACGTCGCCGAGCAGGCGTCGAAGGCCTCGCCGTGGCACGAGCGCCACCCCTTCCCGACCTGCTTCGGATGCGGGCCGCGGCGCTCCCAGGCGGACGCGATCGCGGTCGAGATGGGACCGGTGCAAGGTCGCGACGGGCTGCATGCGGGGGCTTGGACGCCGTTCGAGGGCCTCACCGTCGAGGGAGCGGTGACGCCCCTGTTCATGTGGGCCGCGCTGGACTGCCCGACCTCCTCGGCCTGCGTACCCGCGGGACAGCCCTGCGTGCTGGCCCGCCTCACGGTCCGCCTGCTCCGCCCCGCTCGCGCCCGCGAGCCCCACACCGTCGTCGCCTGGCTCATCGGGCACGACGGCCGCAAGCACCGGGGTGGAGCGGCGATCCACACGGCCGACGGCGAGCTGTGCGGATACTCGGAGGGACTGTGGATCGCCCTGCGCGACCCTTCGAGCCACGGCGCGCAGCTCTGAGCAGCAGCCCCTAGCCGGGCTCTGGGCCCGTGCGCTCGCGCGCACTGTCGAGGCGGCGCAGGATCTCGACGGCCTCGGCGCGCAGAGCGCGGTCCTGCGAGCGCCATTCCTCCTCGGAGAGCTTGCCGACGCGATGGTCGAGCTCGGCGTCGCGGATCTCGCGGTACTTCGCCTCGCGGCGCGCCTCGAGGTCCTCCACCTGCTCCTGCGCCCGCCGCACGCGCTCGTCGAGCCTCGGGGTCCCCGCCTCGCGCAACGGGCCGGTGACGAGCCATACCGCCACGGCGAGCACCGCCAGCACGAGCACGAACTCGAGCACGGGCCGCGGAGCGCTAGGCGCGGGCCCGGGCGCGCCCGAGCTCCTGCGCGACGCGCGCGGTGTAGCCCGCGGTCGCGCGCCTGCGGGCGCCGGCGCCCGTTGGCCAGATGGCGATCAGCGCTCCACCGACGACGATCAGCGCCCCGAGCCAGATCCAGGTGACCAGAGGGGAGACGATGATGCGGAAGGTCGCGGGCGGCGGGCGGCGCTCGTAGCGGGCGGTGATCGCCGCGATCACGAGGCCCTGCACGTCGCCGCTGGCGCGCGCGAAGCGCTTGTTGCCCTCGGCGATGATCGGCATGAGCGGCTGGATGTCGGGCTGGATCGCGGTCCACAGATCCTTGGTCGCCCCGGCGCGCAGGCCGACTTCGCTGGTCGCCTCGCCTTCGAAGAAGCGGCCGATCGCGCCGAACTGGCCGACGTCGCGAGAGGGGTAGTAGCCGCGCTCGGTGCGAAGCGTCGTTATCCGCTTGCCGTCCTTGCGGACGTCGAGCAGCGCCCCGATGCTGATCTTCTCGTTCGCCAGCCTCGCGGTAGGCTTGACGTAGGTGAAGGCGTAGCCGCCCACGCGCGCGGTCTGGCCCGGGGTCAGGCGCACGTCGCTCGCATGCCGGAAGGCCGACGAGGCCGCAACGCCGACGAACAGCACGGCGACCCCGATATGGACCAGGTACCCGCCGTAGCGTCGGCGGTTGCGGCGAAAGAGGTTGACCAGCGCGGCTGGGGGCGAGTCGTCGGACATCGCCATGCGCGCCCGCACCCCGCGGTACATCTCAAGTCCCACCGCGGCGACGACGAACGCCGCGAAGGCGAACATCGCAAGCGCGAGCGGCCGGCGACCGACTCCGAAGGCGACGAGGACGGCCGCCGTCGCGACGCCGACCACGACCGGGGCGAGGAGCGTGCGCCGGAGGCCGGCGAGGCTCGCCCGCTTCCAGGCCATCACCGGACCGACGCCCGAGAGCAGCACGAGCGCCAGCGCGAGCGGGACCGTGTAGCGGTCGAACCACGGCGGCCCGACCGAGGCCTTGTCGCCGGTCACCGCCTCGGCGATCAGCGGGAAGAACGTGCCCCAGAAGATCACGAAGCACAGGCCCACCAGCACGAGGTTGTTGAGCAGGAACACCGACTCGCGCGACAGCAGCGAGTCCAGCCGGTGCTCGGAGCGCAGATCGGCGCGGCGGGCGACGACCAGCCCCACCGACAGCGCGACCAGCGCCCCGATGAAGATCACGAAGGGCACGCCGAGCGTTGAGGCCCCGAAGGCGTGGATGGAGTCCAGGATTCCTGAGCGCACGAGGAACGTGCCGAGGATCGCCAGCACGCCGGTCGCGAGGATCAGCGACGCGTTCCAGACCTTCAGCATCCCGCGGCGCTCCTGGATCATCACCGAGTGCAGGAACGCCGTCCCGGTGAGCCACGGCATCAGCGAGGCGTTCTCGACGGGATCCCAGGCCCAGTAACCGCCCCAGCCCAGCTCGGAGTAGGACCAGCGCGCGCCCAGGAGCACGCCGACCCCGAGCAGGAACCACGCGGCGAGCGTGAAGCGCCGCGTGGAGCTGATCCACTCGGCGTCCACCCGGCGGCTGACCAGCGCTCCGACGGCGAAAGCGAAGGGGATCGCGAACAGCGTGTAGCCGCCGTAGAGCATCGGCGGGTGGATCATCATGCTCGGGTGCCGCAGCAGCGGGTTGAGGCCGGCGCCCTCGGCCGGGGGCGTCGCGCTTTGAGCGAAGGGCGCCACGAAGGCGACAAGCAGAATGGCGAAGAAGGCCCCGAAGGTCAGCAGCGTTGCCGTCGCCCACGGCGCGATCTCGCGCATGCGCCGGCGGGTGAGGAAGAGGACGAGGCTCGACCACAGCGAGAGCAGCCAGATCCACAGCAGCAGCGAGCCCTCCTGCGAGGACCAGACCGCGGTGATCCTGTAGAAGGTCGGGGTGGTCGTCGAGGAGTGGTCGGCCACCACGTTGAACGAGAAGTCCGAGCGCAGGAACGCGACCTCCAGGACCGCGAAGGCGACCGTGCACAGGAAGGCGAGCGCGTAGACCGCCCGCCGGCCGGAGTCGACCCACTCGCGCCGGCCGCTGCGCGCGCCGTAGACCGACGCGGCGACGCCGTAGAGCGCGACGGCGAGCGCCAGGATCAGGCAGGCGCGACCGAGGACGGCCATGTCAGGAGGGAGTGTCGGTGCTCTTGAACTTCGACGGGCACTTGGTCACCAACGTGTCGCGCTCTCCGACGAACGTCGCGCCCTGGCGGCGGACCGTGACGATGACCTCGCGGCCCTCGCGGAAGGGGTCGGGCACGGTTCCCGTGTAGCGGACCGGAACCGAGGTGGCGCCGTTGCGGTCGCGAACCCGGAAGAGCAGAGTCGCGCCCTGGTGGCGCACCGAGCCGTCGGCGACCTTGCCGGTGAGCTGGTAGGAGCGCCCGTCCTGCGCCCCCGCGGCGAGCTGGCTGGGCGTTCGCGCCTCGCTGGAGGAGCTGAAGCTCGTGTAGGCCAGCGCCCCGGCGAGTAGCAGCGCAGCGGAGAGCGCGACGACGAGGCGGATCTTGCGCTTGCGGGAGGGGTCCATCGCGGCGGTTGAAGTATCGCAGGGGCGAGCTCGCTCCACTGTTGCATCCGCTCAACAGAGGCTTAATGGATCAACCTGGAAACCATCGCGGTACACGACCGTCTTACCGGGACAGACCGTGCGACTCGCCCGCAGAGCCGACCCCTCCTCGAACCGGAGCCGCCCAACGCGCAGGCGGACCTCCGCAGAGCCCCTCGCGCCGGCGCGGTCCAAGAGCGCCATCCGCCCGGAGGATCGCGTCCGGCGCGCCGGGGGGCCCCTCGACCAGGCCTTCTACTCGTGCACCTGCGGCTATGCCTTCCAGGCCGCGGTCACCGCGTCCGTCCACTGCCCGCACTGCGGCGACGCGCAGGCCTGGTAGCCCTCGCCGGGGCGAGGGGTGCGAGAGTCGCCCTGTCCCGACCGGAAGTAGCGCCGAGCTAGTCCACGCCCGCTGCCGCGAGCGCGTCGCTGGGGTCGCGAAACCAGCGAAAGCGCACGGCCTTGCCGTCTCTGACGGTCCAGATGTAGCCCTGTCGGGTCTCGGTCACCGCGCCGCTCCCTCGACCGCGAGTGCGCACGCGGGCAACTACGACGACGTCTTCGGCGCCCGCCGCCTCGATCCGCTCGGGCTCGATCCGAAACTCGTCGTAAGCGTCCTTCCAGCGGCCGAGCGTCCGGCGACCGTGCACCGTCCCGGGCTCGACGGCGTTTGGCGGGTTGACGTACTCGAGATCCGGATCGATCCACGCCCGTGCGGATTCGCCGCGGAGCCACGCGTCGTAGAGGTGCCGCACCAGGGCGACGTTGGCATCTGCGAGACGCGGCACGTCAAACGCGCGGCTCGCGCTCGCGGTACAGAGACGCGTCCGCCCGAGCGACGAGGGTCTGGAGTGAGTCCTCGGCCTCCATCTCGGCGAACCCGACCGTGATGGATGCGCCCTCGCTCCCATGGAGGCGTCCATGGACGAGTGAGAATCGCGCAATCGCGTCCGCGACGCTCAACCCGACCAACGCACAGAGAAACTCGTCTCCCCCCCAACGGACGATCAGGTCATAGGAGCGCAGATGGGCCCGTAGAGACGCGCCGACCGCTCTCAGCACCCTGTCTCCAGCGGCGTGACCGAGGGAGTCGTTGGTCGTCTTCAGGCCGTCGACGTCGAGGTAGGCGACCACCAAGCGCCGCTCCTCTCGCTTCGCACGGGCCATCTCCCGCTCCAGCTCCGCGATCCCGGCCTCCCTGCGATGAACGCCGGTGAGGCCGTCGATGAACGACGCCGCCCGCTGCTGCGTGGATACGGCGCGATCCGCGGACGCCGCGCGGCGATCGACTCCGGCCTGCGCGCGGTCGCTTTCCGATCCCTGGCGGTCCCTCTTGGCCAACACCCGGTCGGACTCTGCTCCGGGATCGAAAGTGTCCCCAGCTTCCTCCCGTTCTTCGGCGCGACGGTCCCTGGCCTCGGCGCTCTCGTCTCGCTTCTCGGAGGCCCGGTCCCGGTCTGCGCCTCTCCGATCCCGTTCTTCGGCGGTCCGACTGCGGTCGGGGCGTACGTTCTCTCGAGCCCCGGGATCCTGCTCTGGCTCCCCGACCATGCGGCCCGGATCGTTCATTCGTCCATGTTCCCGCATTTCCGACCAAAGGCAAACGCCTGGCCGCGTTGCTCCGCAAACTGGTAGCGTCGGCGCCACTGGGCGCGCGGCCGGAGCTCGTCCTCACCTTCCCGGGTGATATGCCGCGCGCTCAGGTCCAACCTCTCCCGGCCCAGCGCCGCGCCACGCCGCTCGCCGTTCAGCCGCCCTCCAGGTCGGGCGGCCCGTCAAGCACGAACACTTCGGAGGCGTGATCCGTCTGGGCGTCGTGGTCGCTGAGAAACGACACGACCTTGCGTCCCGTCAGCATCTCGACGCCACCGACGAGGTCGTCGCGCATAGTCCTCTGAAACTTCCGGCGGATGGACACGACGAGCTCGTCTTCGCCCTCATCGACCAACCGCCGCTCGGCCTTGGTCAGGTTGTTCTGGGCGATGCAGACGACGACGTTGTCGCGAATGGTCGTGCGAGCCTTGGTCGGGCCCCGACCGGTGTACTCGGAGAACAGGCGCACGACCAGGTTGCTGATCTCCATCGAGAGCGGACCGTGCGTTCCCTGGGTTCGCTGGTCCTGAGGGGAGTGACTCGACATGGCCCACCGTTTCCCGTCCCCTCTCGCGGAAGGCCACGCGCAAGAACGAGGGAAACGAGAATAACACGAGCGGCTGATGCACTCACAGCATAAAAGCATCTTCGGTCGGCGCCGGGGTTGAGCGGTTTGGGCGCCCACGCCCGGGGGGAGCCTTGACTGGGCCGGCTGTCGTGTGGGACCCGAGGGGACCAGATCGCGGACGGCTCTATCAGCGCGTGAGCCGTCGCGCGGGGGGGGCGGGCGAAGCGGGATACGGGAATCGAACCCGTCTCTCCAGCTTGGGAAGCTGGCGTTCTACCGATGAACTAATCCCGCGGGGGGCTCCCGCTCAGTTTAGGGCCGGCCTCCCCGCCGAGTAAGGCGAGGGGATTGGTCGCGTCGTGAAAGGCGACCGCCACGGCGCGACCCTCCTTGACGCTCCAGAAGTGCGAGAACTTGAAAGTCGTCGGCTCGGGCTCGTCGTGGCGGCGCGCCACGATGCGGCCGCTGGCCACTATCACCTCGCCGAGGTCGGTGACGTCGGACAGCTCGGCGTAGAAGTCCTTGAAGCTCTGCCAGAGCGTCTCGAAGAGCTGGCGGACCCCCTCGCGGCCTCGGAACACGGGGTGCACGCCCATCGGGTCCATGGCCATGCGAAAGACGATCGCGGGGTCGAGCAGCGCGACGATCCCGTCGACGTCTCTCCGGTTCATAGCGTCGTAGCCGCGGCGCACCGCGTCCAGGTCGGGCCGACCCATCTCGCGACCGTGGTTATTCCCCGCCCCTTCCCGTTCGAACCAGCCGCAGGCGGCCACGTACCCTTGGAGGCGTTGAAGCGGACCGCCCTGCCCCTTGCCGTCATCCTCGCCGCCGCGGCGCTCGTCGGGCTGCTGGTCTACGGCGTCGCCAGCAAGGGCACCAACTCGACGATCGACGACGCGGTCAAGCGAGGCGACACGGTGGCTGCGCCCGACCGGCGCCTTCCGCTTCTCGGCGGGACGAGCCAGCGCGCGCTGGCCGACCTGCGTGGCCAGGTGGTCGTGGTGAACTTCTGGGCCTCGTGGTGCACTCCCTGCCGGGCCGAGGCGCCCGTCCTCGAACGCGCCCAGCGCCAGCTTCGCGCCGCCGGCGCGGGCACGGTGCTCGGCGTCAACTACAAGGACACAACCGACGACGCGAAGCGATTCGCACGCCAGTACGGGCTCAGCTACCCGAGCGTCCGCGACGCCGAGGGCAAGTTCGCACACGACTTCGGAACGAGGGCGCTGCCCGAGACCTTCGTGGTCAACCCACAGGGCCGCATCGTCGCGCTGAGCCGCGGAGCGGTCGACGACCGCTTCGTGCAGACCGCGATCGCTCCACTGCTGAGAGGCGCTCGATGACCCGGTTGCTCGCCGTCGCCGTGTCCCTCGTCATTCTCGTCGCGCTCGCGCCGGCGGCTCGGGCCGGTGCGACGCCCCGCACCACGCTGCCCGACGTCGAGGACGAGGTGATGTGCGTGGTCTGCGGCACCCCGCTCAACCTCGCCGAGGCGCCGCAGGCCGACCGCGAGCGTGTCTTCATCCAGCGCCTGATCGATCAGGGCCTCACCAAGGCGGAGATCAAGCGGCGCCTGGAGGCCGAATACGGACCGCCGGTCCTTGCCCTGCCCAAGAGCGAGGGGTTCAACGCCGCCGTGTACATCGTGCCGATCGGCGTCGTTGGGCTGGCCCTGCTTGCGCTCGCCCTGACCGTGCCGCGCTGGCGGCGCACCAGGCAGACGAGCGACCCCGTCGCCGCCGGGGAGACCGACGCCGAGCAGCCCACCCCCGCTGAGGCGCGCCGCCTGGACGAAGAGCTCGCGCGCTTCGAGGGCTGAGCCGTGCCGCTCGCGCAGGCAACCCCCGACACCACGGTCATCGCCGCCTTCGCGGTCGGCTTGGCCTCCTTCGTGTCGCCCTGCGTGCTGCCGCTCGTGCCCGGCTACCTGTCCGCGGTCTCCGGAGTCTCGGTCGTCGATCTGCGTGAGGGCGAGCGCAGCCTGCGGCGCGTGCTCATCCCCGCCGCGGTCTTCTGCCTGAGCTTCACCATCGTCTTCGTCGCACTCGGGATGACCGCCACCGGCCTGGGCTCGACCCTGCAGGACAGCCGGCCGACGCTCGACAAGGTCGCCGGTGCGCTGATCATCGCCATGGGGATCTTCTTCCTCCTCACGCCGTTCGTTGACAAGCTCAACCGGGAGTGGCGTCCCGACGCGCTCATCTCCCGCGCCGGCTCGGGCGGCCCGCTGGTCGCGGGGGCGGCGTTCGCCTTCGCCTGGACGCCCTGCGTCGGCCCGACCCTCGGCTCGATCCTCACCGCCGCCGCCACACAGTCCTCGGTCGGCCACGGCGGCGTGCTGCTCGCCTTCTACTCGGCCGGCCTGGCGGTGCCGTTCCTCATCACCGCCGTGGCCTTCGACCGGGCAACCACCGCTTTCCGCTGGCTGCGCGACCACCACCTACTCGTCACCGGGGTGGCCGGCGCGGTGCTCATCGTGATGGGCACGCTCGTCTTCACAGGCGAGATCACGCGGCTCAACAGCGAGGCCCAGAAGCTGCTCGGCGACCTGGGCCTGGACTTCATCTACTCCCTGTAGGCCCTCACATGGCCTGCGGGGCGTCCACCCCCAGCAGGTCGAGCGCGCTGGCGATCGTGCGCTGGGTCGCGATCGACAGTGCGAGGCGGAAGGACTCGACCGCGACGGGCTCGGCGCCGACCACGCGGCAGTCGCGGTAGAAGGCCGTGAAGTCCTGCGCGAGCTCGAGCGCGTACGTGGTGATCCGGTGCGGAGCACGGCGGCCTGCCGCCTCCTCGACTTCAACCGGGAAGGCGAGGAGGCGCTTGATCAGCGCTTGCTCGGCGGGCTCCAGTGCGATCGCACCCGCTGAGCGGTCGGCCAGCGCGGCCGCGACCCGCTCCTCCCCCGCCTTGGCGCCGATCGAGGCGATCCGCGCGTGCGCGTACTGGACGTAGTAGACGGGGTTCTCGGCCGACTGCTCGCGCGCGAGGTCGAGGTCGAGGTCGACGGTCGTGTCGTGCGAGCGCTGGAGCATGAAGAAGCGGGCCGCGTCCACCCCGATCTGGGCGATCAGGTCGTCGAGGGTGACGAAGTCGCCCCGGCGCTTGGACATCGACGCGCGCGAGCCCCCCTCGATCACGTTGACGAACTGCATGATCGGCAGCTCCAAGGCGTCAGGATCGCCGCCCAGTGCCTTGAAGGCGGCCTTCATCCGCCCGACGTGGCCGTGGTGGTCGGCGCCGAGCACGTTGATGAGCCGGTCGAAGCCGCGGGCGCGCTTGCGCTCGTGGTAGGCGATGTCCGAGGCGAAGTAGGTGTACTCGCCGCTCGAGCGCCGCAGGACGTGGTCCTTGTCGTCGCCGAAGCTCGTCGTGCGCAGCCAGTCGGCGCCCTCGTGGTGGTACACGTGCCCGTCCTTGTCGAGCCGGGCGAGGACCTGCGCCACGGTGCCCTCGTGAAGGCTTCGCTCCGAGAACCAGGCGTCGTAGTCGACCCGGAAGCGGTGAAGGCTCGCGCGGATGCGCTGCACCATCACCTCCACCGCGGCGCGGGCGAGCTCGTCGGGGTCGCCCTCGGCCGCCCCGGGAATCTGGGCGGCGAGCTCGTGCACGTAGTCGCCCTCGTAGCCGTCCTCCGGGACGGGCTCTCCTCGCGCGCGGGCGCGCACGGACTCGCCCAGCCTGCGGATCTGCGACCCGTGGTCGTTGACGTAGTACTCGCGCTCGACCGCATGCCCGGCGAAGGCGAGAACGCGCGCGAGGGCGTCGCCGAAGGCCGCGTGCCGGCCGCCCGCCGCGGTGAGCGGGCCGGTGGGATTGGCGGAGACGAACTCGACGAGCACGCGCTCGGGGTTCACCGCGGTCCCCCCACCGAAGGCCTCTCCGGCGTCGACCATATGGGCCAGCGCCTCGCGGAACCACGCGTCGGCGAGGAACAGGTTGAGGAACCCCGGGCCGGCGACCTCCGCCCGCTCCAGGCGCGCGCCCAGTCCCTCGCTCAGCTCGGCGCCGAGCCGCTCGGCGATCGCCCGCGGGGGCTCCCCCAGCACCGGCGCGAGCAACATCGCGGCATTGGTCGAGTAGTCGCCGAACTGTGCCTTGGGCGGACGCTCGAGCGTCGGGGCGACGCCGCTCTCGCCGTCGCCCCGCACGGCGGCGGCCGCGTCCTGGACTGCGGCCCGCAGGCGCGCGAGCGGGTCCTGTGAGGCGGCGACGGGCATGGTTCGAGCGTACCGGCGAGGGTGATTAGTAGTGGTAGGGCTCGCCGGCGAGGATCTTGTGGCCTCGGTAGAGCTGCTCGAGCAGCACGACGCGCGCGAGCTGATGGGGCAGGGTCAGGGGCCCCAGCGAGAGGCGGTGGTCCACCCGGTCGAGCTCGAGGCCGAGCGGGCCTCCGATCACCAGGCACAGGTCGCGGCCGCTCGCTCGGCGCTCCTCGAGCCAGCGGGCGAAGCCCAGGCTGTCCAGCGCCTGGCCCTGGCTGCTGAGCAGCGACACGAAGGCCCGGTCGGGCAGGCGGCGCGTGACGGCCTCGTCCTCGCGCACCTCGATCAGCTCCAGGCGCGCGTGACGGGCGATCAGGCGCTGATAATGCTGGACGTCGTCGACGTAGGGCGGGCGCAGCCTGCCGACGGCGAGGACGACGATCCGCACGCTGCGATACTGACACCTCAGCACGAGACGCCCCCATGCGAAGGAGGCCGCATGAGTCCAGAGGACGACGCCCAGGAGCGTCAGATCAACATCCACTTCTCGCCCGAGATCATGGCCGGCGTCTACGCGAACTTCGCGAACGTCAGCCACTCCGACTACGAGTTCACGATCACCTTCGCCCGCGTGGACCACGAGGTCGACGAGGAGGAGATCCCGGGCGTGGTGGTCTCCCGCGTGAACCTCTCCCCCCGCTTCATGCGCGAGCTCGTCGACGCCATGGAGGACAACTACTCCAAGTGGCGCACGCGCGAGGGGATCAAGAACCTGCCCGAGTTCGGCGGGGAGGCCGGGGAGTCGACTTCGACCTGAGCCGCTCGAAGGCCTCCCCCGCGCCGATGCGCTGCACGGTCGACGGGTGGGTCGCGAACAGGGCCGTGCGCCAGGCCGGCGGGTCGGGATCGGCGACGTTGGACAGGGCCAGCCGGCGCTCCATGGCCACGAACGGCTCGGACGCCCCGGTGAGCGACAGCGCATAGGTGTCGGCGCGCGCCTCCACGCGCCGGGAGAGCTGGTTGGAGATGGTCGTGAGCCCGAAGGAGGCGACCCCGATGGCCAGCACGGCCGCGGGCAGCACGCCGGCGGTGCCCGCGCGGCCCGGCGCCAGCCGCTCGGTCAGCCGCTGCACGGCGAACAGGCCCGTGGGCGCGATCAGCGCCAGGAAGAGCAGCCCGCGCGGCACGTCACGGTAATGCACGTGCCCGAGCTCGTGGGCGACGACGAGCCGTGCCTCGGCGGGAGTGAAGTTCTTGAGCAGGGTGTCGTAGAGCACGACGCGCTTGGTGTGCCCCAGGCCGGTGACGTAAGCGTTGGCGGCCGTGGTGCGTCGGCTTGCGTCCACCTCGTAGACCTGGCCGACGTCCACTCCCGCCTGGCGGGCCAGACGCAGTACGTCTGAGCGTGTGCGGCCCTCGGGAAGCGGCGTGAAGCGGTTGAACAGCGGGTCGATGACGATCGGCGAGAGGAGCAGGAAGGCTGCCCCGATGACCACGGTCCCGCCCGCCGCCGGGAGCCACCAGCGGCGCGGGAAGCGGCGTTGAACGCCCAGCAGGAGCACGGCGCCACCGCCGGCCAGCACCCCGCCGACCGCCCACGAGCGGGCCTGGTCGCCCAGCCATCCGGCCCAGCCCTGGGTCGCCAGGCCGACGTCGCGCGAGCGCTGGTGGGCGACCGCTGCCAGAGGCAGCGTCGCCGCAGCGAGCGAGACCGACAGCACCGCCCCGGCCGCGGCGCCGGCGATGAACGGATGGCGCCAGGGCCGGCGCAGGACGCGCGGAGGGCGGGCGATGAGGACGGCCAGCACTCCGCCCTCCACCACCATCCCGCCAAGCCCCAGCGCCGTCTGGGGGCCGCGGTAGGCGCGCGCACGTTCCAGCTGGGCCTCGCTGAAGTACGATCGCTCGCTCACCGGATCCGGGTCGATCACGCCCTCGCGGGGTCGCAGCAGGACCACCGCCGCCTGGGCGACCACGACGGCGGCGGCCAGCGCGATCGGCAGGCGCGGGAAACGAGCTTGATCCACGACCGAGATCGTATGAGAGCTCATGCGCGTCGCCGTCCTCTCCGACATCCACGGCAACCGGCACGCCTTCGAGGCGGTGCTCGAGGACGTCGCCGCGGAGCGCGTCGACCAGGTCTGGTGCCTGGGTGACCTGGTCGGCTACGGCGCCGATCCCGACGCCTGCGTGGAGCTCGCGCGCGCCACCTGCGACCTGTGCCTGGTCGGAAACCACGACCTCGCGGTGCGGGGCGACATCCCGCTGACCGAGTTCTCGCGCGGCGCGGCGCTCGCCGCCCACTGGACCCAGCAGGTGATCACCCCCGAGTCGCTCGAGTTCCTCGGCCGCCTGCCGGCGAAGCTGCTCGATCGCCAGGTCGGGCTGTACCACGCGAGCCCGCGGGACCCGATCTGGGAGTACGTGCTCTCGACCCTCCTGGCCGAGCTGTGCCTGGACGTCCAGGAGCATCGCGTGTGCCTGATCGGCCATTCGCACGTCGCGCTGTCCTTCTCGCGCCTGCCCGGCCAGCCGGCGACAGGCGAGACGCGGCCCGAGGGCTCAGAGCTCGACCTGGAGGAGGGCGAGTGGCTGGTGAATCCGGGCAGCGTCGGCCAGCCCCGTGACGGCGACTCCCGGGGAGCGTGGGCGCTCCTGGACACCGATGCTTGGTGGGTCGGCTACCGCCGGACCGAGTACGACGTGGCCGCCGCCGCGGCCGCAATCCGGGCCGCCGGACTTCCCGATTCTCTCGCCGAGCGGCTGAGGTACGGCCAGTAGCATCACCGCAGCCATGCGATTCGCGGCAATGACCCTCCTCGCGGCCGCCCTCGGGGTGGCTTGCGCCATGCTCGTCGCCTGCGGTGCAGACAACAAGGCCCTGATCCCCGGCCGCGATGCCTCGGCGCTCAAGAGCTACGCCGACCGGGTGGGCCAGGCCGCGGCCGCCCAGGACTGCGGGGCCGTGACGCGCGACGTCGCCGCGGCCATCACGCGCATCGGCAAGCTGCCCTCGTCGGTCGACTCAGACCTGCGCCAGAACCTCGAGGACGGCTTCAACAACCTCGCCCGCCAGGCGGAGAAGAAGTGCCAGACCGTCACGACCGATACGACGACCACCGATACGACGCCGACCGAGACCACGGCCACCGAGACGACGGACACCGGAACCACCGACACCGGGACCACCGACACCGGGACCACCGACACCGGAACCACCGACACCGGGACCACGGACACCGGGACGACGGGCGGCGACACCTCCGGTGGCACGGGCGACGGCGGGACGGCGGCACCAGGCGGGGGGACCGGCTGATGAGCACCCAGACGATCGCCGACCGCTACGAGCTGCAGGGGCGCCTGGGCGTGGGCGGGATGTCGACCGTCCAGCTCGCCCTGGATCACCGCCTGGAGCGCCACGTCGCGGTGAAGTTGCTCGCTGAGCACCTCGCCGAGGACGAGGCCTTCGTGTCGCGCTTCCGCCGCGAGGCGCTGGCCGCAGCACGGCTCGTGCACCCCAACATCGTCCAGGTCTTCGACTTCGGCTTCGACGACACGTCGCAGCGCTATTTCATCGTCATGGAGTACGTACCGGGGCTGTCGTGCGCCGAGATCCTGCGCGACAAGGGCCACCTGCAGGTCCCGGACGCGGTCGAGATCATCAGCCAGGCCTGCCGCGGCCTCGACCATGCCCACCGCAACGGCGTGGTTCACCGCGACGTCAAGCCGGGCAACCTGATGCGCTCGCCCGAGGGTCAGGTCAAGCTCGCCGACTTCGGGATCGCCAAGGCCTCCGAGCAGACCGGCATAACGCAAGCAGGCTCGGTGCTGGGCACCGCCGCCTACCTCGCGCCCGAGCAGGCGCGGGGAGAGGGAGCGGGGCCGGCCTCGGACATCTACGCGCTCGGCGTCGTCGCCTACCAGTTGCTTGCGGGCCGCCTCCCCTACCAGGCGACCTCGCTGACCGAGCTGGCCATGAAGCAGCAGAACGAGCCGCCGCCTGGCCTGGAGGAGGTCAACCCCGAGGTGCGGCCGGCCCTGGCCCACGCGATCGCCCGGGCGCTGGCGCTCGAGCCGTCCGACCGCTACGCCGATGCCCTGGCCATGGGCGAGGCCCTGCGGGCGGGCGAGCGCGGGGTGGAGCCGCCGCTCTCGCGCAGCGGCACGAAGGAGACCGCTGCCACGGCCTTCCTGCAGCGCGACGGGGAGACGGGGGCGACCCGCGCCCTGCCGAGTGAGGGCACCGAGGCGACGCAGATGCTTCCGCCGCGCCAGCGGGTGCAGCCGCGCGCGCCGGCCCAGCCGCGCGCGCCGCGTGCCCCACGGGGCGCCGCTCCCGTGGCCAAGGCGAAGCCCGCCGCCTCCAAGGGCAGGCGCCGCGGCCTGCGGCGTGCGGTCGGCCTGGTGCTCCTCATCCTCCTCCTCGTCGCCGCCGGCCTGGCCGCGATCGTCTACGCGGACAGCCGCAGCCACAACCCGCGGCTCCACAAGACTCCGTTCGGCCAGGACGTGCAGTCCGCGGTCGACGACGTCAAGAACCTGATCAACGACAACACGCGCTAGGGAGCGGCTGAAAAAAAGACGACGGTGGAGCGGTAGCGGTTGACGAACGGCATCGACGAGGGAGAGCGAGGGTCAACCTCGGCCGCAGAACGAGGCGAGGCCGTTCTCAGGCGACTAATCACCTCAGATGTACACAACCCGCCGCAGAACCCGCACAGGCCGCAAACAAAACCCTCCTCCCTCTCCCTCGTCGCCCCAGACCACGCGGCGCACGCCAGCCCGGCGCCGAGCGGAGCGCCGCACGCCGCGCGCGCGCTTCACTCCTCGTTCCCCGGCCGGCGCCTCTGCGCCTTGCGCGTGGCCTGGCGCTCCTTGGCGCGGCGGTGGCGCTCGCGTGATGCTCGGGTCGCCGTGGTGGGGTGGCGGTGGCGTTGGGTGGCCAGCGCGGCCGCGAGCCGCCCGCGCAGGCGCTCCAGCGCCAGCTCGCGGTTGCGGGCCTGGCTGCGATGGTCTTGCGCCGACGCGGTGACCCGCGGCCCCAGCCGCTCCGCGACACGCTGCTTCTGTGCCGCGCTCAGCGCACTGGACTCCCACACGTCGAACACCGCCTCGACGCGGGAGGCGGTCACGTTCGCGTGCTGCCCGCCGGGCCCCGAGGATCGGCTGGCGCGAAGCGTCACCTCCCGCAGCGGAATGCGAACGCGCGCGCTGACCGGCATCGGATCGTCCACACCGGTCACCGTACGGCACGCTCGATGTCAGCCGCCGGCCTCGCCTCTCCGCGCCGCCGCGGTGGCCTGCGCCTCGTCGAGGAAGACGCGCAGCCGCGAGATCCTGCCGTCCCGCACCTGCACGAGATGGACGACGCTGCCCAGATCGGTGTCGCCGTTCTCGCCGGCGAGCGTCCACCTCATGGCCACCAGCACCTCGTCGCCCGCTGCGCGAAGAGCCGTGATCTCGACTGAGCCGCCACCGACCGCGGCGGCGACGCTCTCCAGCCGAGCCAGGACCGCGCCGCCACCGCGCCATGTGGCGGCGTCGGGCATCTGTGGCGCATCGTGGAGCTCGACGTCTTCGGTCACCCGCGCCTCCAGCGCCTGCACCCCGCGGGCATTCCACGCCTCGTAGGCCGAGCGGACGAGGCGGACGCTCTCGTCGGTCATGGGGTCGTCCCGCTGTAGCCGATGACCCGCTCGACCCCTCCTACCCTCGCGGCGAGGTCGGGGGGCTTCTGAGAGGCGCAGGGGACCGTCGGCCGGTACGGCGGCAGCTTGCCCGGGTAGGCAGGCCGCGTTCCCAACGGCCGGACGTTCGTGTTCCCGAAGAGCGGCTTGCCGCCGAGGGTCGAGGTGAGGCTCGAGACGGTCAGCGGCCCGCCGACCGCTCCCACTCGCGCCATCTGCCCGTTGCCGTCGAGGGCCTGCCCCTCGCCGGCAGCCTCCACAAGGCCGTAGGAGAACTCCTTGTAGACGGGCACGCCGCTGGTCAGGTCGCCGTCCTGAACCGGCTGTTTGATCGTGGGGAGGACGTTGCCGGTGACGCAGCGGTTGACGCGGTTGACCTGGGGCAACAGGCTGGTGGTGGCGTCGACCAGCGAGGCCAGATCACTCGTCGCCGGACGCAGATCCTGGACCAGGCCGCGCAGCTCGGGCTCAGACACCAGCCGCCTCACCTGGGTCACGAACGGGAACGACGCGTCGATCGTCGCCGCGCTCAAGCGCACCCCCGGCAACACCTCCCGTGCGAACGCACGCGTCGGGGGAAACGCCCGATTCAACGAATCGAACGTCGTATCGGCGATAGCCAACGTCGGAGGCAGCTCACGCAACGTTGTGCGCAAGTTGCCCTCCTGACTGGCGAACGCCGCCAACGTGCGATTGAAACTGACCACCAACCCCTGCAACGACCCCTCATTGCGA
>JBBQNQ010000025.1:0-36670 GCA_038330095.1 Solirubrobacterales bacterium | reverse complement strand
GTAGTAGCGCGTGGCGCGCAGGTACGGGGTCTTCAGCCAGCGCAGCGTCGAATCGTCGGCGTCGCTCGTCACGTGGACCACGTCGCGCCGGCCGCGGTCGCGCAGGTGGGCGGCGATCGCGTCGCCCATCACCGCGGCGTAATCCACGACGATCCGTGCCCGCGGATGTTGCACGAACGCCTCGCGGACGACCGCGACAGCGTCGCGCCCGTTCAGGTCGCCCGGCCCGCGGGCTACCACCTCGAAGCGACGGTCGCCGGCCAGCGCGGCGTCGAGTCCGGCGTCGAGGCCCTCGGAGATGCCCTGGCCGAGCAGCCCCTGGACGACCACGATCTGCCCGCCTGCGGGAACGTTGGCCTTCAGCCATTGCGCGATCAGCCTTCCGCCTTCGCGGCCCGGCACCTCGACGGTACCGGCGAAGAACTTCGAGCCGGGCCCGGGTCCCGGCGAGAGGCACGCGACCACCCGCACGCCCGCCTGCTGGGCGTACTGGGCGCCGCGCGTCGCCGTCTCTACCGAGGCGGGCTGGATGATCAGCCCGGCGACCTTCTGATCGAGCAGGGCGGCGATGTTCCGGGTCTCCTGCGCTGCCGCGTAGCCGGCCTCGCGCACCACCAGGGAGTAACCCGTGTCCTGCAGCGCAGCGAAGACCCCCGTCGCCAGGCAGCGCTCGAAGGGCGAGGAGCCGGCGAGGCTGAGCCCGATGCGCCGCGAGCGCGGCGGCGCCGGGACGCCGGAGTCCGAGCCACCGCACGCCGCGAGCAGCGACGGGGCGAGCGCGAGCCCCGCGCCCGCGCGAAGGAGCTGGCGCCGGGAGAGCTCAGTCACCCGGGTACTCGACTCGGCGCAGCACCTTCGCCGGGGCACCGGCGGCGATCGAGAACGCCGGCAGGTCCTCCGTCACGACGCTGTTGGCGCCGATCACGCAGCGTTCCCCCACCGTGACCCCGCTGGTGATGACGACGTTGGCGCCGCACCAGACGTTGTCGCCCACCCGCGTCGGGCCCTTGGTCGTGAAGCCCTGCCACGGAACGGGCCGTTCGCGGTCCTCGAAGCGGTGGTTGCCGTCGGTTATGAAGCACCCGTTGGCGAACATGCAGTGCTCGCCGATCTCCACCCGCTCCACTGCGGCGACCATCACCCCGAGGTTGAGGAAGCTGCCCCCGCCGATCCGAACCCGTGCCTCGCCCGGGGCGGTGATCCACACGGCCGGCTCGAGCAGCGCCTGCGGCCCGATCTCGAGCCGCCCCTGATCGAAGGCCTCGAGCACGTTGCCGTACACCGGCCAGCGCACGAAGGCTTCCCGGCGCATGAAGTGCCAGTGGATGCGCGCGCGGTTCCACGGCAGCGTATTGCGCTCGTACCAGCGCCACTTCTGGCCGTACAGCCGCGCCTGGGCGAGGACCTCGCTCACGGCGGCGAAGACTACGAGACGGGAAGCGTCAGGCTCGCGCGCTGGGCGCGGTGGGCGGCGCGCAAGGCGACCGCGAAGCGACGCACGGCCTCCTCGAGCTGCTCGGGGGCCAGCAGGGGGAACGAGAGACGCATCGAGGTCCGGCTCGGCGGCTCGACCGACGCGGCTGAGCCGGGCGTGTAGCTGACGCCCGCGCGCAGCGCCTCCAGGTACAGCGCGCGCTCGTCGACCGGGCGGCGGAGGGTGACCCAGACGTGGTGCCCGCCCACGGGCGGGTGCCACGTGGCCTCGCCCGCGAGGTGACTCTCCAGTGCGGAGCACAGCGCGTCGCGGTGGCGTCGGTAGGCGGCGCTTGCGCGCGCGGTGTGCTTTTCGTGGGCTCCCGAGCGCAGGTAGCGCGCCGCAATGTGCTGGGTGAGCGTCGAGGTCGCCATGTCGGCGTTGGTCTTCATGAGGGCGAGCCGGCCGAGCAGCGGGCCGCGCGCGGCAATCCAACCGAGGCGCAGCCCGCCGCCGACCGTCTTGGAGAGCGAGTCGACGTAGACGACGTGGCCGGGGGCGGACGCGCGCAGGCGCGGGCGCTCGGTCCCCTCGAAGCGCAGGGTCGCGTACACGCCGTCCTCGAGGATCAGGAAGGAGCGCTCACGGGCGAGGGCGACCAGGCGCTGTGCGCGCTCGGGCGACAGGTCGCGCCCGGTCGGGTTCTGGCAGGCGCTCTGCAGCGCCACGAGCTTGACCTCGTGGCGGGCAAGGATCCGCTCGAGCGCGTCGACGTCGAAGCCGTCTTCGTCGACCGGCACGCCGATGACCCGGGCACCCGTCTCCTGCAACGACACCAGCATCCCGATGAAGCTGGGCGACTCGATGACGGCGACGTCACCCGGCCGCAGCGTCGCGCGAGCGACGAGGTCGAGCCCCTGCCGGGCGCCGGACGTGACGATGATCTCGTCGGCGCCGTACGCGAAGCCTGAGCGACGCCCGCGCGCGGCGAGCTCCTCGCGCAGCTCCGGTAGCCCCTCGGCGCTGATGTAGGCAAGCGCGTCGGCCCCGACCTCCTCGAAGACCTCGGCGCTGACGCGCGCTAGGTCGTCCACCGGGATCAGCTCCCCGGAGGGAAAGCCGGCGGCCATCGACAGGACCTCGGGGTCCTGCGCGAGGCGAAAGGACGCGTCGAGCGCGGCGGTGGAGGCCCATGAGACCGGCCGGTCGGGAAGGACCGCGGCCTGCCAGTCGTCGTCCTGCTCGCCGCGGTCGGGATCGGGCGGCAGGGTGCGCACGAAGGTTCCGCGCCCCACGGCCGCGGTCACATAGCCCTGCTCGGCGAGCTTGCGATAGACCCGGGCGGCGGTCAGGTGATTGACCCCCGCGGCGGTGGCCAGCTCCCGGGTGGGTGGGAGCTTCTCGCCGGGAGCGAGCTCGCCGCGGTCGATCCGCGCCGCGACGAAGTCGACCAGCTGCTGCGTCACCGATACCGACGATGCCCGGTCCAGCTCCGACAAGTCCCAAGTGTATGACATTGACTGACCCATTGGTCCGCGTAGAGTAGCGCTTGTTGTCGTACAAGGTGTCACATTCAAGGGCGAAAGTTGAGGTCCCCCCATGTTCTCTGCTCGCCGCACCAGGCGGCACACCCCCACCAATCACTTCCGCCGCCCGGTCGAGGTCACGATCCGGCGGGCCTTTCCCGACGACGCGGATGCGCTGCGCCGCCTGGCGGCGCTCGACGGAGCCTCGCCGCCGGCGGGCGATGTCCTGGTGGCCGAGGTTGCCGGAGAGCCGTGGGCCGCGCTCGCCCTCCACGGCGGCCAGGCGATCGCCGACCCCTTCCGGCCGACCGCCGAGCTGGTCACGCTCCTGCGCACCCGCGCCGAGCAATTGGAAGCCCCGGCGCCTGCCCGGATGCCCGCGCTCCGGCGTTTGGTCCCGCTTCTGACCGAGCGCTGAGCGGCGCGGTTCACGGAACGGCATCGGGCGAGAAAGAGGGAGGGGTGAAATCTCCGCCCGTCAGAGGCCGAAGGGCCACCCCCCCTCCCTCGTCGATGCTCGTTGTCGTGCCCCGCCGCTACGCCGCCGCCGCTACGCCGCCGCCGGCGCCCGGCGTCCGCGGCGCACGCGCGGCGTCGCCGGCTCGACCAGCGAGCGCAGGAAGGCGCCGGTGTAGGAGCCCTCGACGCCGGCGACCTCCTCCGGCGTCCCCGAGGCGATCAGCCTTCCCCCCTCCTCGCCGCCTTCGGGCCCGAGGTCGATCAGGCGGTCGGCGACCTTGATGACGTCGAGGTTGTGCTCGATCACCACCACGCTGTTGCCGGCGTCGACGAGCCGCTGGAGCACGTCGAGCAGCCGCTGGATGTCCGCGAAGTGAAGGCCGGTGGTCGGCTCGTCGAGGATGTACAGCGTGCGTCCCGTTGCGACCTTGGACAGCTCGGAGGCGAGCTTGATGCGCTGCGCCTCGCCGCCGGAGAGCGTGGTCGCCGGCTGACCGAGGCGGATGTAGTCCAGGCCGACGTCGTGCAGCGCCTGGAGCCGGCGGGCGATCTTCGGGATGTGGGAGAAGAAGTCGAGAGCCTCCTCCACCGGCATCTCGAGCACGTCGGCGATCGTCTTGCCCTTGAAGCGGATGTCGAGCGTCTCGCGGTTGTAGCGCTTGCCGCCGCACTGCTCGCAGGGGACGTAGACGTCGGGCAGGAAGTGCATCTCGATCTTGATCTGCCCGTCGCCCCGGCACACCTCGCAGCGCCCGCCCTTGACGTTGAACGAGAAGCGCCCCGGCTTGTAGCCGCGCACCCGTGACTCCTGCGTGCGCGAGAAGAGGTCGCGGATCTGGTCGAAGAGGCCGATGTAGGTCGCGGGGTTGGAGCGCGGGGTGCGCCCGATCGGCGACTGCTCGACCGAGATGATCTTGTCGAGGTCCTCCAGGCCGCTGATTCGCCGGTGCGCGCCCGGGCGCTGCTTGAGCCGGTGCAGGCGGTTCCCGACCGCCTTGTAGAGCACATCGTTGACCAGCGTCGACTTCCCCGAGCCCGAGACGCCGGTGACGCAGCACAGCACCCCGAGCGGTATCCGCACGTCGATCCCCTGCAGGTTGTGCTCCGACGCACCCTCGATCGACACGTAGCCCGCCGGCCGGCGCCGGCGCTTGGGCACCTCGATACGCCGCGTCCCCGCGAGGAACTGGCCGGTGAGCGAGTCGCGCACGCGCGCGACCTGCCTGGCCGCGCCCTCGGCGATCACCCGCCCGCCGTGCTCGCCGGCGCCCGGGCCCATGTCGATCAGGTGGTCGGCCTCCCGCATGGTGCCCTCGTCGTGCTCGACCACGATGACCGTGTTCCCCAGGTCGCGCAGGCGCTTCAGGGTGGCGATCAGCCGCTCGTTGTCGCGCTGGTGCAGGCCGATCGAGGGCTCGTCGAGGATGTAGAGGACCCCGACCAGCGATGATCCGATCTGGGTGGCCAGGCGGATGCGCTGCGCCTCGCCACCTGAGAGCGTGGACGCTGCCCGGTCCATCGACAGGTAGCCCACCCCGACGTTCTCCAGGAAGCGCAGGCGCTCCTCGATCTCGCGCAGGATCAAGCGCGCGATCGCCTGCTCGCCCTCGGAGAACTGCGCCCGTTCGAGCCACTCCAGCGCGCGCCGGGCCGACAGCGCGGTGAACTCGTGGATGGCGAGTCCCCCAACGGTCACCGCGCGCGACTCGGGGCGAAGCCGGGCCCCGCGGCAATCCGGGCACGGGCGAACCGACATGTACTCCTCGATCTTCTCGCGTGACCACTCGGAGTCGGTCTCACGATAACGGCGCTCGAGGTTGGGGACGATGCCCTCGAAGCTCGTCATATAGGAGCGCCGGCGGCCCATCCGGTTGCGGTAGCTGATGTAGATGCGGTCGCCGTTGGTGCCGTGCAGGAAGAGGTCACGCTGGTCCTCGGGCAGCTCCTCCCACTGGGCCGACAGGTCGACCTCGTAGCGCTCGGCGATCGCCTGGGTGATCTCGTCGTAGTAGTTGGACGAGGTCGCGGTCCACGGCAGGATCGCGCCCTCGCCGATCGAGAGCGACGGGTCCGGGACCACCAGATCGGGATCGATCTCCATCTGGGAGCCCAGCCCGGTGCAGCGCGGGCACGCGCCGTGGGGTGAGTTGAACGAGAAGATTCGCGGCTCGAGCTCGGCGATCGACGGGCCGTGCACCGGACACGCGAAGCGCTCTGAGAAGAGCATGCGCTCCCCGTCGGCCTCACCCTCCCGCGTCACCACGACGATCTCGACCATGCCCTCGGCGAGGGCCACCGCGGTCTCGATCGAGTCGGCCAGCCGCTTGCGCAGGTCGGGTCGCATGATCAACCGGTCGACGACCACCGCGAGGTCGTGCTTGTACTTCTTGTCGAGCTGGATGTCCTCCTCGAGCAGCCGCAGCTCGCCGTCGACCTCGATGCGGCTGAACCCCTCCGCGCGGAGCTCGTCGAGCAGCTTGCCGTACTCGCCCTTTCGCCCGCGCACCACTGGCGCGAGCACCATGAAACGCGTCCCCTGCTCCAGCCCCATGACCTGGTCGATGATCTGCTCGGCCGACTGGCCCTGGATCGGCCGGCCGCAGATGTGGCAGTGTGGCTTGCCGATCCGCGCCCACAGCAGGCGCAGGTAGTCGTAGATCTCCGTCACCGTGCCGACGGTCGAGCGCGGGTTGCGCGAGGTCGTCTTCTGGTCGATGGAGATGGCGGGCGAGAGGCCCTCGATCGAGTCCACGTCGGGCTTGTCCATCTGGCCCAGGAACTGCCGGGCGTAGGCGGACAGCGACTCCACGTAGCGGCGCTGCCCCTCGGCGTAGATCGTGTCGAAGGCAAGCGAGGACTTGCCCTAGCCGCTCAGCCCGGTGATGACCACCAGGCCGCCGCGCGGGATGGCGACCGTGACGTCCTTGAGGTTGTGCTCACGGGCCCCGGTGACGACGAGCTGGTCGCCAGGGCCCGTGCTGGAGCGGGAGTTGCCCATCCCTGTTCAGTTTACGAGGGCGAACGGGCGTTCCCCCGCCATCCAACCCGCAGTTTGCGGCGCCGCGCGCCGCGGCCGCTACCCGCCGCGCTGGGCGTATACGTCGTCGAGCAGGCCCTGCGGGTCCTCGAGGCTGAAGTTCTCGGAGAGATAGCGCTGGGTCTCGTCGCGCGAGGCGCCGTTGAGGGCCATGTTGAGGGCCACCAGGCGGGCGTTCTGAGACTCTTCGCCGACCGCTACGGCTTCTTCGTCGACCTCCGCGGGCGCCGTCTCGTCGGGCAGCGCGACGGCCTCGGGCTCGCTCGGCGGCGCCTCGGCCGCGGGCTGCGCGGCCGGCGCGCTGCCGCGGACGGCCGCGACGTCCTCGTCGAGCGAGTCCAGCCCCGTGGAGAGGCGGATCGCTCCGTTGCGCATGTCCTCGAAGAGCGAGCCGAGCTCGGTCTGGAAGCCCTCGATGCGCTCACGCAGCGCGCTCGCGGCCTGCTTGACCTCGCTTACCTGCTGATTGGCCTCGGTGGACGCGTCGTCGCGGATGCGCTGGGCGTCGACGTGGGCATCGCGCTCGATGTCGGCCGCAGTCTGCTCGGCCGCGTCGACGATGCTCTGGATGCGTTCGCCGGCCGCGCTGGCGAGACCGCGGCGCGGCTCGCTGCCGCCACCGCGCCGCAGCTCCTGCACCTCCGAGGCCAGCTGCTCCAGGTGCCGATCGACGGCCTCGGGCGCATAGCCGCGGCGTTCGACAGGGAAGTCCTTCCTCACGATGTCTGTGCGCTCCAGCGCCACGGCCTCATCCCGCCCCTTGTTCGGTTCCCGCTGCGGCGCAAGGCTAGCCGATCCAGGCGCCTTGGAACGCCGAGTCCCGGTCAGCTCCCGCTCGGCGCCGTCGCGGCCTCGAGCTCGCGTCGCAGGTCCTTGATCTCGTCGCGCAGCCTCGCCGCGTACTCGAAGCGCAGCTCCTCGGCGGCGGCGAGCATCTCCTCCTCGAGCTCGACGATCATCCCCTGTATCTCCGCGGGGGACATCTCGGTCTGGCGCTGGGCGAGTCGCCTTCCCTTGCGCGGCACCTTGGACTCGGCCTGCAGGAACTCCGCGATGTCGGAGATGCCCTTGACGATCGTCGCCGGGGTGATCCCGTGCTCCTCGTTGTAGGCGTGCTGGATCGACCGGCGCCGGTCGGTCTCGCGGATCGCCGCGCGCATCGCCGCCGTTTCCTTGTCGGCGTACATGAGCACGGTGCCGGCCACGTTGCGCGCCGCCCGGCCGATGGTCTGGATCAGCGAGGTCTCCCCGCGCAGGAAGCCCTCCTTGTCGGCATCGAGGATCGCGACCAGCGAGACCTCGGGGAGGTCGAGGCCCTCGCGCAGGAGGTTGACCCCGACCAGCACGTCGTACTCGCCGAGCCTCAGCTCCCGGATGATCTGGATGCGCTCCAGCGTGTCGATCTCAGAGTGCAGGTAGCGCACCTTGAAGCCCATCTCGAGCAGGTAGTCGGTGAGGTCCTCGCTCATCTTCTTGGTGAGCGTGGTGACCAGCGTGCGCTCGTCGCGGTCGACCCTGCCGCGTATCTCGTTCATCAGGTCGTCGATCTGGTTGCGGCTCTCGCGAACCTCGACCTCGGGATCGACGATCCCGGTCGGCCGGACGATCTGCTCGACGATGCGCTCCGAGCGCGTGCGCTCGTACTCGCCCGGGGTGGCGGACACGAACACGAGCTGCGGGGTGATCGAGAGGAACTCGTCAAAGGTCTGCGGGCGGTTGTCCAGCGCGCTCGGGAGCCGGAACCCGTAGTCCACGAGCGTCTGCTTGCGCGAGCGGTCGCCCTCGTGCATCCCGCCGATCTGAGGCACGGTCTGGTGGGACTCGTCGATGAAGCACACGAAGTCGTCGGGGAAGTAGTCGATCAGGCAGTAGGGCCGGTCGCCGGGCATGCGGCCGTCGAGGATGCGCGAGTAGTTCTCGATCCCCGAGCAGAAGCCCAGCTCGCGCAGCATCTCCATGTCGTACTGCGTGCGCTGGCGCAGGCGGTGGGACTCCAGCAGCTTGCCCTGCTCCTCCAGCTCCTTGCAGCGCTCGTTGAGCTCGTGGCCGATCTGGGCCACGGCGTCGTCCATCTTTCCCTCCTGCACGTTGTAGTGCGTGGCCGGCCAGACGGCGACGTGAGCGAGCTCGTCCTGGATGACCTCGCCGGTGAGCGGGTCGAAGTGCTGAAGGCGCTCGACCTCGTCGCCGAAGAGCAGCGCGCGGAAGGCCGTCTCCTCATAGGCGGGGAAGACCTCGAGCGTGTCCCCTCGCACCCGAAAGGTGCCGCGGCCGAGCGCGCCGTTGGTGCGCTGGTACTGGTTGGCCACGAGCTTTCGCAGCACCTCGTCGCGGTCGACCATCTCGCCCGGCTTGAGTATCTGGACGCGGGCGTCGTAGGTCTCGGGCGAGCCCAGTCCGAAGATGCACGAGACCGAGGCGACGATGAGCACGTCGCGGCGGGCGAACAGCGCCGCAGTCGCCGCGTGGCGCAGGCGGTCGATCTCCTGGTTGATGGCCGAGTCCTTCTCGATGTAGAGGTCCCTGCTCGGGACGTAGGCCTCGGGCTGGTAGTAGTCGTAGTAGGAGACGAAGTACTCGACCGCGTTGTCGGGGAAGTAGGTCCGGAACTCGTTGCAGAGCTGGGCGGCAAGCGTCTTGTTGTGGGCGATGACGAGGCTCGGGCGCTGGACCTTCTCGATGACGCCGGCCATGGTCATCGTCTTGCCGGTGCCCGTCGCCCCCAGCAGCGTGGTGTTGTGCTCGCCGGCCTCCACCGCCTCGGCGATCGAGTCGATCGCCTTGGGCTGGTCGGCGGTCGGGCTATAGGTGGCGTCGAGGCGAAAGGGCGGCACGTAAAGGACGATAGCGCCGGGTTTGGCGGCCGGACCGACCTCGACGCCAGGGCTACAAACCCAGCTCGCGCCGGTACTCCTTGCGGTAGCGCCCCCGCGCGCTCGTCACCCGCCCGACGTAGCTGCGCGTCTCGGCGAAGGGGATCTCGGACACCTTGAACGCGCGATCGCGCACCCGCGAGCGCGCGAGCCAGCGGTCGACGTTGCCCTCGCCGGCGTTGTAGGCGGCTATCGCCAGCACATCGTTGCCGCCGTAGTGGTCGATCAGGTAGCGCAGCTGGTAGCTGCCGTAGGAGATGTTGACCTGCGGGTTGGAGAGATCCTCGAGGCGGAAGCTCACGCCGCCCGAGCGGCGCGCGATGTCGCGCGCGGTGGCCGGAGTGATCTGCATCAGCCCCTCGGCGCCGGCCGGCGAGGTCTGATCGTCGCGGAACTTCGACTCCGCGTAGATCACGGCGGCGATCAACGCTGGGTCGAGGTTCTTGTCGCGGGCCTGCTGACGAATGATGTCCTCGTGGCGCAGGGGCAGGGTCACGACCTCCTTGACCGCCCGGTCGAGCAGCGGCATGGCGACCACGGCGCCCAATGCGAGCACCGCGGCCGCGATCACCCACGGAAGCACCCGGCGCCGGCCGGCCGGGCGGCGCGAGGTGGGCCCCGGCCGCCGCGAGGCGGGCCGCGGCGCGGTCGCGGGCCGGCGGGTGCTCATCCCCTCAGCTTGGCAAGGATGTCCGACAACTTGCGCTCGAGCTCTTCGACGCTGCCGTCGTTGACCACGACGTAGGTGGCTCGCGCCGCCTTCTCGTCCTGCGGCAGCTGGCGCGCCACGCGCTCGTCAACCGCCGCGTGGCCGCGGGCGCCGGCGCGTCGCTCGCGCAGCTCCTCGCCGGCCACCACCGCGAGCGTCGCGTCGAAGACGTCCGCCATCCCGGCCTCGAAGAGCAGCGGCACCTCGACGACCGCAGCCGTCGGCGGCGGGTCGCACCGCGCGGTCTCCTCACGCCATGCGGCGACTCGCGCCCCGACCCGCGGCCACAGCACGTCCTCCAGCCAGCGGCGGTCGTCCTCAGAGCCGAAGGCGCGCCGCGCGATCGCAGAGCGATCGACCGTCCCGTCAGCCGCCAGCACCTCATCGCCCCAGCGCTCGCGCACCGCGCGCCTCAGCTCCTGCGCGCCGTAGAGCTCGTGCACGACGGCGTCCGTGGAGAGGGTCGCCGCCCCCAGACGCTCGAGCGCTGCGAGCGCGGTCGACTTCCCGGAGCCCACCCCGCCGGTCAGGCCGACGAACGCGACCACCGGCGCTCCGGAGGGCTACTCGGCGGCGGGGACGTCTTCGGCGGCGGGAACCTCGCCGTCAGCGGGGACCTCGCCGTCCGCGGGGACCTCGCCGTCAGCAGGCACCTCTTCAGCCGCGGGGACGTCGTCCCCGGCGAAGACGTCCTCGGACAGGCCGAGCTCGGGAACGTCGTCGAGGTCGCCGGTCCCGGCGGCCTCTACCTCATCGCCGCCCTCGCCCTCGCCGTCGGCTCCGTCGAGGTCCTCGCGGTAGGGCAGCTCCTGCCCCTCCACCCGCTTGACCGAGAGCGACAGCCGGCGGCGCTCGGAGTCGATCTCCAGGATCTTCACCTTCACGTCGTCGCCCGGCTGGATGACCTCGCGCGGGTTCTCGACGTGGTGCTGAGCCAGCTCGGAGATGTGCACGAGCCCCTCAACGCCGTCGAGGATCTCCACGAAGGCGCCGAAGGTGACGACCTTCGTCACTGCGCCCTCGAGCTCGTCGCCGATGTTGTAGGTGTCGACCACCCGCTGCCACGGATCCTCTTGGGTCTGCTTGAGGCCCAGGGAGATGCGCTGGCGGTTGCGGTCGACGTCCAGCACCTTCACCTGCACGGTGTCGCCGATCGCCAGCACCTCGGTCGGGTGGTTGACGTGCGACCAGGAGAGCTCGGAGATGTGGATGAGACCGTCGATGCCGTCGAGGTCGACGAAGGCGCCGAAGTCGACGATGTTGGAGATCTTGCCCTCGACGACGAGCCCCGGCTGGAGGCGATCGAGGATCTCCTGGCGCTGCTCCTTGCGCTCTTCCTCGCGCACCGCGCGGCGCGAGAGCACGACGTTGTTGCGCGACCGGTTGAGCTCGATGACCTTGCACTCGATCTCGCCGTTGAGGTACTCGTCGAGGTTGGGGACGCGGCGGATGTCGACCAGCGAGGCGGGCAGGAAGCCGCGCACGCCGAGGTCGACGATCAGGCCGCCCTTGACGACCTCGATGACCGTGCCGATGACCGGCTCGCCCGACTCGGCGGCGGCCTCGATGCGGCGCCAGGCCTTCTCGAAGCGAGCGCGCTTCTTGGAGAGGATCAGCCGGCCGTCCTGGTCCTCCTTGGTGAGGACCAGCGCGTCGACCTCGTCGCCCAGCGAGACCTCGTCGTTGGGGTCGACCGACTTGCGGATCGACAGCTCGTTGGCCGGGATGACGCCCTCGGACTTGTAACCGATGTCGACCAGCACTTCGTCGGCGTCGATGCGCACGACGTTGCCGGTGACGACGTCTCCCTCCTCGAAGGGGGAGATGGTCGCGTCGTAGTTCGGGACGACCTGCCCGTCAATCTCCAGCAGGAGGCCGTCGGAGCCCTCGACGACGTGCGCGTCGGGAGGCGGAGCCATGGAAGTCTGAGACATGCGCCGGGGAGGTTAGCGAACGAGGGCGTGTGCGCCGGGGCGCCTACCATGCACGCTCATGCCGGTCAGGGCGACCAAGCGCGGCGCACAGCGAACCCCGCTGGACGGGACCTGGGACGTGCTGGTGTGCGGGGCCAGCTTCGCCGGCCTCACGATCGCGCGCGAGCTCGCGGGCTCCCGTGCGCGCGTACTCGTGATCGACCGCTACGAGATCGGCGAGCGCCAGACCTCGGCCTGCGGCATCCCGACGTCCTGGCTCTACGCCATGGGCCTGGAGGGCGCCCTGCAGCAGACCTTCCACGAGCTCGTCGTCCACACCCCCTACGGGACGAGCCGCTGGCCGTTGCCCTGGAGCTTTTCGACCTTCGACTACCGCGTGCTCTGCGCGCTGCTGTGGGAGCAGTGCGGCGACGCCGGCTTCGAGACCGCGAAGGTCACGGGGCGCACTGGCGAGGTCGTCCACACCGACCGCGGGGAGCTGCGTGCGCCGCTCATCGTCGACGCACTGGGCTGGCGGCGGGTGCTGGGCCGCGCGGGCAACGTCCAGCCACCGGACGCCCGCCTCTCGCGCGGCCTGGAGGTCCATCCGCACGGCGCCGGTCCAGACCTCGAGCTGTGGCTTGACCGGCGCTACGTGCCGGCGGGCTACGGTTGGTCGTTCCCGGCCGACGGCGAGCTGCGCGTCGGCGTCGGGTCCTTCGATCCGCGCTACCACGTCAAGGAGCCGACGGTGCGCCTCGCCGCGGACGTCGACGTTCCGGCCGTGCGCTACCAGGGCAACTGGATCCCCCACAAGATCCGGCCCGCCGCAGAGGACGGCGTGTTCTTCGTCGGGGACTCGGCCGGGCACTGCCTTCCCACCACGGCCGAGGGCATCCGGACCGCCCTCTACTTCGGGCTGGCCTGCGGGCGCGAGGTGCGCGAGGTCGTGGAGGGACGGCGCACGCGGGCCGAAGCGCTCGAGCGCTACGCCGCATTCTCCAAGGCGCACGCATGGAAGTTCAATGCGCTGCTCGGCGTGCAGCGCCTGGTTCCGAGGCTGCCGCCGCCGCTCCTGCACGCGGTCACCCGCGCGTTCCGTTCGCGGGCTCTGACCCGGTGGGTCTTTGATCGCTACCTCGGCATCGCTCCGCCCGAGGCGGCGACGCCCCCTCCTGGAGCCTCAGGGCAGGACGAGCTCGTCGCCCGCGGCGAGAAGGTCGGGGCTACCGCTCGCGATGTGGTGGGCGTTGCGGGCCCATAGCCGGTTCACGTAGGCCGCAATCTCCTTGGTGGAGGCGCCAGAGCCGAGCTTCCGGGCGGCTATCGCCCACAGCGAGTCGCCCCCGCGCACGGTCACGGTGAGCGTGCCGGTGCCCTTGCTCGACTTGGGAGTGCGGTCGCGGACGGTGACGAAGCTCGCCGGCATGCCCTTGGCACCCATGGTGATGGCGGTGACCGCCTCGCCGCTGCGGACGCGAACCTTGCGCTCGATGACCGGCTCCCCGTCCGGCTTGACCGCGGACAGCTGGTGGACGCCCGGCTTGAGCTTGAGGTAGGGCGTTGCGACGGTGAAGGGCACGGCCTTGGCCACCGTGCGCCCGTCGAGCTGCAGGTTGGGCTTGCCCAGCTCCGCGGAGGCGTGGATGACGCGCAGCAGCGCGTCGCCGTCCTGCGGGCCCCGGTCGCGGTAGCGGACCATCTTCACGTCGAGCTTGGAGGGATCCATGCCGGTGGCCATGGCCACGAGCGTCCACGAGCCGCGGGTGATGGCGACGCCGTCGCCCTTGGCGAGGAGCTTGCCGCCCTTCGCGGCGTTCAGGGTCCAGGAGTAGGTGCCGGTGGGGACGTCGCGGTAGGGGGTCGCGCCCCCGAAGCGCTCCACCCCGATCGGCGCGAGGCCGCCGCCCGTGCCGGCGCTGAGCTTGGCCCCCGGCCCGCCCGGCACGGCGTGGACGAAGCGCACGAGAGCGTCCGGGGCCGCGCTCGCCGGGGCCGCGAGCAGACCCGCGACGACCGAACCGGTTAGTGCAAAACTGACTCTTCGCAACCCCTGCCCCCCACGTTCAGTCACAGGCCGCCGTCCGTTGGCCGCCCACGGCAGAGAGGATACGGGAACCTCACGAGGATGGCGCGATCGTCACTTGACCAGCTCAGCGAGGCTGCGAGCCGCCTGGACCCCGGAAGCCGCGCCCTGCTCGACCTCTCGCTTGCGCGTGACCTCGACGACCGCGAGATCGCCGAGCTGATCGGCACCGGCGAGGACACCGTGCGGGCGCGGCGCACGGCCCTGCTCGAGCAGGTCGCGGGAGAGCTCGACGCTCCGGTGGACCACGTCCGCGAGGGCCTGCGCCGGCTGTTGCGGATGCAGGCCGGCGAGGCTCCTGGTGCGGCCGCGAGCAACGGACCGCCGCCGCCGCACCGCGACACCCCCCGCGACCAGTCCCCTGCGACGAGCGCGCAGGGCGGCGGGCGGGAGACGGCGAGCTTTCGACGCCGTCGCGCCGTCGCGCTCGTGCTCGTGGCCGCGGTCGCGGTCGCCGCGCTCGTCGCCGTGCTGCTCTTGACGCGCGACTCCGGCGATGGCGGCTCGACGCCGCCGGCGCGGTCTTCCGCACCGGCTGCCTCGGCCGCGACCGCGCTGACCTTTCAGCGGTTCCCCGCCGAGGGCGGCGGCGCAAGCGCCAGCGGCTCCCTGGCGGCCGGCGGGCGGCTTCGCCTGCGCATCGCGGGGCTGCGCCGACGCAGCTACGTCCTGTGGCTGTTCAACTCGCTGGTCGACTCCCGGCCCGTCGCGGCGCTGCGCGGGCCGAAGGCGACGGTGGACGTCCGGCTGCCCGCCATCCGCACGCGCTACCAGTTTCTCGATCTGTCGTTGGAGCCCAGCGACGGCAACCGCAGCCACAGCGGGCGCAGCGTGCTGCGGACCGAGCTGCCGCGCTAGAAGCCGCGGCGCTCGCGGGCGCTGACGATTCGCGGATCGCGGCCCGCCGGGCCCCGGCGCGAGGTCCACCACGCGCGGACCACGTAGAGCACCAGCAGCACGACTACGACGACCGACAGGGCGACGACGTCTCCGGGCGACAGGGCGCCGAGGGCGAGGAAGAACGCATAGACGGCGATCACCCCGAGTGCGATCACCCAGAAGAGCTCGCCGATCAAGCGGGTTACTCCCTGACCCCGGCCGCCGGGACCCTCTTCGCTGGGCGCGGCCAATCCCTCACCTCCCTACGATTGCGCTTCTCGTGGCGATCGTAGCAAGGCACGAGGCCCTTGGGAAAGGCCTGTCGCGCTACTCGCGGACTATCAGATAGGTCCCGATCGCGAGCAGCACGATCCCCACCAGGCGCGCCGCCGAGATCGGTTGCTTGGGCACGCCGAGGATCCCAAGCTGGTCCACCACCACCGCCATCGAGAGCTGGCCGGCGATCGTCGCGGCCACGACCCCTCCCGCCCCCAGCGAGCGGACCGTGACCAGGACCGTCGTGACGTAGGCCGCTCCGAGCACCCCGCCGGACAGGTAGTACCACGGCAGGTTGCGAGCCTCGCCTACCTCACCCACCCCGCCGCCCGCCACGAAGACGATCGCGACGAGCAGCAGCGTCCCGATGGCGAACGAGACCGCAGCCGCCTGGAAGGTGCCGATCTGCTTGCCGAGGTTCGAGTTGATCGGCGCCTGCAGCGCGATCAACCCTCCGACCAGCGCCGTGAGCACGACTGCCACACCGCGGTCCACTACTTGGCCTCCAGCCAGTTCGCGCCCACGCCCACGTCGACCGCCAGGGCCGGCTCGCGCGGCTCCCACGGCGCGACCATCTCGCGCACCACCAGCGCGCGCACCGCGTCCATCTCCTCGGGCGGGCCCTCGAACAACAGCTCATCGTGGATGGTGAGGATGAGCCGGGTGCTCAGGCCCTGCGCCCGCAGGGCCCGGTGACAGCGGATCATCCCGAGCTTCATCACGTCGGCCGCCGTGCCCTGGATGACGGTGTTGACCGCGAGACGCTCGCCGAGCGTCCTGACCCCCCAGTTGCGGGCCTTGAGCTCGGGGATCTGGCGGCGCCGGCCGAAGAGCGTCGAGACGTAGCCCTGCTCGGTCGCCTGCTCGATCGTCCCGGCGATGAAGGCGGCCACCTTCGGGAAGCGCTCGAGGTAGGTGTCGATGAAGAGCTTGGCCTCCTCGCGCGGGATGTTGAGCCGGTCGGCGAGCCCGTAGTCCGAGAGGCCGTAGACGATGCCGTAGTTGATCATCTTGGACTTCGAGCGCATGCCGGGGTCGATCGCGTCGGCCTCGACCTGGAAGACCTGTGAGGCCGTCGCGGTGTGGACGTCCTCCTCACGGACGAAGATCTCCTTGAGCACGGGCTCGTCGGCGATGTGGGCCAGCACCCGCAGCTCCACCTGGGAGTAGTCCGCGCTGAGCAGCAGCCGCCCCTCCTCGGCCTCGAAGCAGCCGCGGATCTCGCGCCCCAGTGGCGTGCGAACCGGAACGTTCTGGAGGTTGGGGTTGGTGGAGGAGAGCCGGCCGGTGGTGGCCACGGCCTGCAGGAAGGTCGTGTGCAGGCGCCCGCGTGAGTCGACCAGCTGGGGGAGCACGTCCAGGTAGGTCTTGGCGAGCGTGTTGAGCTCGCGCCAGCGCTCGATCAGTGGCACGATCTCGTGCTCGCCGCGGATGGCCTGCAGCACGCGCGCGTCGGTGGAGAAGCCGGTCTTGCCGCGGCGCTTGCGCGACAGCCCGAGCGTGACGAACAGCACCTCGCCGAGCTGCTGGGGGGATCCGATCGTGAACTCGGTCCCAGCGAGCTCCCAGATGCGGCGCTCCAGGCCCGCGACCTCGTCGCGTACGCGCGCGGTGATGCCCTGCAGGCGCGCGACGTCGAGCTTGACCCCCTCGACCTCCATGTCGCGCAGCACGGTCACCAGGGGCAACTCGATCTCGCGCAGGACGTGCTCCAGGCCGCGCTCGGCGACCTGCGGGCGCTGGGCGTCGGCCAGCGCCCGCACGAGCACCGCCGCGCTGCCGGCCTCGTCGGGCACGTCGCTCGCCAGCCCCCGCTCCTCGACCAGCTCGCGGAACGGGAAGCCGCGGCGGGCGGGCTCGAGCAGGTAGGCGCCCAGCAGGGTGTCGTGGTCGATCCTCGCAGGGACCGCGCCCAGCGACTTCGCGTCGTGGGCGAGCACGGGCCGGTCGCCGCACGCGAGGACCACCTCCTCCGGCCCCGCGCAGTCCCCGACGAGCACCGGCCCGCCTGTGGCGACGCCGAAGCGCCACGCTGCCTCGCGCTCGAAGAGCTCGCCCTCCGGGGTCTCGGGCGCGACGACGGCGACCGCGAGCGGCTCGCCGGTTGGCAGGGCGCGGACATCGCTGAGCGTGCCCTCGCGGACCGCCGCGTGCAGCGTGGTCGTCGGCGCCGGGGGCGGAGCCGCCGCGTCGCCCTCGCCCAGGGCCTCCTCGAGGCGGCGCAGCGGGTCGCGCAGCTCGAAGCGGCGGAAGACGTCGCGCAGCCGCGAGCGGTCGGGCTCGCGCGCCGCCTCGGCGGCGAGGTCGACGTCGACCTCGATGTCGCGCTGCACCGTCGCGAGCTGCTTGGACACGCGCGCGTCGCCGGCGTGGGTGCGCAGGTTCTCCTTGCGCTTGGCGCCCGAGACCTCATCCACGCGGTCGAGCACCTCCTCCAGCGACCCGAAGCGCTGGAGCAGCTCGGAGGCCGTCTTGTCGCCGATCCCCGGGACGCCCGGGATGTTGTCCGAGCTGTCGCCCTTCAGGCCGTAGAAGTCCGGGATCTGCTCGGGCGCGATCCCGTAGCGGTCGACCACCGCCTGGTGGTCGTAGAGCTTGGTCTCGGTGATCCCCCGTGAGGTGGCCATCACCTTGATCCGACCCTCGGGATCGATGAGCTGGAAGGCATCGCGGTCGCCGGTCACCACGGTGACCTGCACGGGAGGGTCGGACGCCCGCGCGCGCTCGGCGATCGAGGCGATGACGTCATCGGCCTCGAAGCCCTCCACCCTCACGTTGCGGTAGCCGAAGGCATCGACCAGCGGCTCGAGGTGAGGCCACTGCTGGCGCAGCAGGTCGGGGCGTGACGTGCGCTGCGCCTTGTAGTCCTCGTAGACCTCCTTGCGCCCCGAGCTGCCCGCGTCCCAGACCACCACGGTTGGCTTGACCCCGTGGTCGGTCAGCATCTTCACGAGCATCGACGCGAACCCGAAGATGGCGTTGGTCGGAAAGCCCTCGGAGGTGGCGATGCTCTCGGGCAGCGCGAAGAACGCCCGGTAGACCAGGCTGTTGCCGTCGATGAGGAACAGCTCGGAGGGGTCAGCGCCCATTCCCTGAACTCTATGATCGAGCGCAGACCATGGCCGTCACGCCCTCCGCCCAGTTCAGCCTCACCATCCGCGTGGAGATCTCCGATCTGCCCGGGATGCTGGGTCGGGTCGCGACCGCCATCGGGGGCGCGGGCGCCACGATCGGCTCGATCGACCTGGTCGGTCTGGAGAACGGCACGATGCTGCGCGACATCACCGTGGACGCCGCCGACCTGGGCCACTGGAACCAAATCCTCGGCGCGATCGAGGCGGTCGACGGGGCGCACGTCGTGGACACCACCGACCGGACGCTGCTCATGCACGTCGGCGGCAAGATCGAGCAGCGCAACAAGCACCCGCTCAAGACCCGCGCCGATCTCTCGATGGCCTACACCCCGGGCGTCGCCCGTGTGTGCCGCGCGATCGCCGAGGATCCCGTCAAGGCCTTCCAGTACACGATCAAGCGGAACACCGTCGCCGTGATCTCCGACGGGACGGCGGTGCTGGGTCTCGGCGACATCGGACCGGCCGCGGCGATGCCGGTCATGGAGGGCAAGGCCATGCTCTTCAAGGAGTTCGCGGGGGTCGACGCCTTTCCGATTTGCCTGGACACCAAGGAGCCGGCCGAGATCGTCGCCACGGTCAAGGCGATCGCTCCGGCCTTCGGCGGGATCAACCTCGAGGACATCTCGGCTCCGCGTTGCTTCGAGGTGGAGCGGCGGCTGCGCGCCGAGCTGCCGATCCCCGTCTTCCACGACGACCAGCACGGGACCGCCATCGTCGTTTTCGCCGCGCTGCTCAATGCTCTGAAGATCGTCGGCAAGCGCCCCGAGGACCTCAACGTGCTGGTCGTCGGCCTGGGCGCCGCCGGCGTCGCGGTGACCAAGATCCTCCTGGCCGCCGGGGTCCGGCGGATCGTGGGCGCCGACTCGCGGGGGGCGCTGCACACCGGTCGCGAGGACTACCTCGACGGCAGCGCGCCGCCCATGAAGCGCTGGTATGCCGAGAGCACGAACCCCGAGGGCCGCTCGGGCAGCCCGGCCGAGGTGATCGAGGGCATGGACCTGTTCATCGGGCTCTCTGGCGCGCGCGTCATGCCCTCCGAGGCCCTCGCGCGGATGGCCGACGACGCGATGGTCTTCGCGATGGCCAACCCCAATCCGGAGGTCGCGCCCGAGGAGGCCGCTCCGTACTGCCGCATAGTGGCCACCGGGCGTTCGGACTACCCGAACCAGATCAACAACGTGCTCGCCTTCCCGGGCATCTTCCGCGGCGTGCTGGACGTCCGAGCGCGCGCGATAACCGAGAGCATGGAGATGGCGGCCGCGCGGGCAATCGCCGGAGTCATCCGGGAGGGCGACCTGACCGAGGACTACATCATCCCGTCGGTGCTCAACCGCGAGGTCGCCTCCGTGGTTGCCGCCGCAGTGGCCAAGACGGCCCGCGAAGAGGGGCTTGCCCAGGCAGGCGACGAGATCGGCTTCGCGTCGTCCGACACGGGCGAGTTCAAGATCCACGGCGAGTGAGGCGCCGTACCCCCAGCGATGAGGGCCACGGCATGAGAATCGCGGTCACGGGCGCGACCGGCCTGGTCGGGCAGCGCGTAGTCGCGGCGTTGAAGGAGCGCGGCGACGAGGTGACCGTCCTCTCGCGCGGCCCCGATGCGGCACGAGCGCGGCTGGGCGTGCAGGCGGAGCGCTGGGACCCCGAGACCGAGCCCGCGCCGGCCGGCGCGCTCGCCGGTCGTGACGCCGTCGTCCACCTGGCCGGCGAAGCGGTGGACCAGCGCTGGACCGCGACCGCCAAGCAACGCATCCGCTCCAGCCGGGAGCTCGGGACCCGCAACCTCGTCGCGGGACTGCGCGCCGTGGAGGACCGGCCCCAGACGCTGGTCTCGGCTTCCGCGTCGGGCTACTACGGCCCCCGCGGGGACGAGCCCGTCGACGAGGACACCCCGCCCGCCGACGACTTCCTCGCCGAGGTCTGCCGAGCCTGGGAGCGCGAGGCGCAGGCCGCCGAGGAGCTCGGCCTGCGGGTCGCCCGAATGCGGACGGGCATCGTCCTCGACCGCTCCGGCGGCGCCCTGAAGACCATGCTCATCCCCTTTCGCCTAGGGGTCGGCGGGCCTATCGCCGGCGGGCGCCACTACCTCCCCTGGATCCACGCCGCCGACGCCACCGGCCTCTACCTCGCCGCCCTCGACGGGGCCGACTGGTCAGGGCCGTTCAACCTCTCGGCCCCGACGCCCGCGACCAACCGCGACTTCTCCAAGGCGCTCGGCCGCGCGCTGCATCGCCCCGCGATCGCTCCGGTCCCGGCCCTCGCGCTGCGGGTGCTCTACGGGGAGATGTCGCAGATAGTGGTCACCGGCGTGCGCGCCGTCCCCGCCCGCGCCGAGCGTCTCGGCTACGCCTTCCGCCATCCCGAGCTCGACGAGGCGCTGCGCTCGGCGCTGGAGGCGGGCTCCTAGCGTTTCGGGGCGCATTCGAACGGCGGCGACGAGGGAGGAGGAGGGGTTAAGCTCGGCCGCAGCGCCGTCGCAGAATCAGGCGAGGCCGGGACAGCGCCCCCTCCCTCTCCCTCGTCGAGGCCGTTCGCCGGCGCAACGCCGCCGGCCCGACCGCCGGCCCGCTCAGGCGCTTCGGCGCTTGCGGCGTGGCAGCGGCCCCTCGGCGCGCCAGGCCGAGTTCGCCTTCGGCGGCAGCGCGAGCATGACGACCACGCCCAGCACCGAAAGCAGCAGGCCGGAGGCCAGGCCAAGCCGATCGCCGTAGCCCTTGCGCTGCGACAGCCATTGGCCGGCGATGGCCGAGGCCAGCCAGATGAAGAGCAGGTAGAGCGCCTTCGCGCCGAGTAGGGCAAGGACCGTCATGCGCCGAGATACGCCTTCTGGACCTCGGGGTCCTCGCGCAGCGACTCCGAGGAGTCGGACAGCTCGACCCTGCCGGAGGCGAGTACGTAGCCCGTGGAGGCGACCTCGAGCGCGTAGGTCGCATTCTGCTCGACCAGCAGGATCGTGGTGCCCTGGTCGTTGATCTCCTTGACCGTCTCGTAGATCCGGTCGACGAGGATGGGCGCCAGCCCCATGGAGGGCTCGTCGAGCAGTAGGAGCTTCGGCCGCGCCATCAACGCCCGGCCGATGGCCAGCATCTGCTGCTCGCCGCCCGACATCGTCCCCGCCGGCTGGCGCTCGCGCTCCTGCAGCCGCGGGAGCAGCGTGAAGACGCGCTCCATGTCCGACGCGATGTCGCGGTCGCGGCGAAGGTAGGCGCCCATGTCTAGGTTCTCGCGCACGGTCATGCGCGGGAAGCAGCGTCGGCCCTCGGGCGCATGGGAGATGCCCAGCGCGACTATCTCCTGGGGCGGGGTGCGGGTGATGTCCGTGCCGTCGAAGTGGATCGTGCCCTCGCGAGGCGGCGTGAGCCCGCAGATCGAGCGCAGCATCGTGGACTTGCCCGCGCCGTTGGAGCCGATCAGCGTGACGATCGCACCCTCCTTGACGCTGAGCGACACACCCTTGAGTGCCTCGATGTTGCCGTAGAAGGTGTGGACGTCCTCGACCTCGAGCAGCGCCATCGCCGTCAGCCCTTGGGGCCGAGGTAGGCCTCGACCACGCGTGGGTCGGCGCGCACGTCGACCGCGTCGCCCTCGGCGATCTTCTCGCCGTGGTCGAGCACGGTGACGCGCTCGGACACGTTCATGACGACCCTCATGTCGTGCTCGATGAGCAGGATCGCCAGCTCGCGCTCGTCGCGCAGCTGCCGGATGAAGCCGGTCAGCACCTCTGACTCCTGCGGGTTCATCCCGGCCGTGGGCTCGTCGAGGAGCAGCAGCCGTGGCTGAGAGGCGAGCGCGCGCGCGATCTCCACCCGCCGCTGGTCCCCGTAGGACAGGTTGACCGCGAGCTGGTCGGCGACGGACTCGCGTAGCCCGACGTAGCTCAGCAGCTCGCGCGCCCGCTCCGTCGCCTCGCGCTCCTCGCGCCGCGTGCGCGGCGGCCGAACGATCGAGCCAAACAGGCCGGAGCGCATGCGCGCGTGCTGGCCGACGAGGACGTTCTCCAGCGCGCTCATCGTCGAGAACAGGCGGATGTTCTGGAAGGTCCGCGCGACGCCGGCGGCGGTGATCTGATCGGGGCGCTTGCCCGTCACGCCGCGCCCCTCGAAGAAGACGCTGCCGGTCGTGGGCTTGTAGAGGCCGGTCAGAACGTTGAAGAACGTGGTCTTCCCGGCGCCGTTGGGGCCGATGATCGAGACGATCGAGCGCTCGGGGATGTCGAAGCTGACGTCGTTGACCGCAACCAGGCCGCCGAAGGTCTTCGAGACGCCCGTCGCCACGAGCAGCCTGCCGTCGCCGGGCGCAGCGGGCTCGATGTCCGTGCGGATCGGCGCGCTGGTCACGCGCGCACCTCGTACACGGACTCGTCGCTGCCGACGCCCTCGGTCAGCTCCATCTTCCTTCGGCGCTCGGGCAGCAGTCCCTCGGGCCGCAGGATCATCATCAGCACGATCAGGAACCCGAAGATCCCGAACGAGAGCTGGGTCAGGTCGAAGTCCAAGCCAAGCTTGGACGGGACGCTGTTGAAGACGTCAGGGATGAAGTACGAGTTGATGAAGGAGAGCGAGACCGCCCCGATCACCACCCCCCAGATCGAGCCGAGACCGCCGAGGATGATCATTGCGAGGATGAAGATCGAGAACCCGAACTGGAACACGTTGGCCTGCACGGAGTTGAAGTACGCCCCCAGGAACGCTCCGGCCATGCCGCCGAGCGCACCGCCGGTCGCGTAGGCGAAGAGCTTGGTCTTGACCAGCGGGATCCCCATCGAGGCCGCGGCGACCTCGTCCTCGCGGATCGCGATCCACGCGCGCCCGAGGCGAGAGTCGCGAAGGCGGAAGTTCACGAACAGCACGAAGGCGACCAGCGCCAGGATGAACCAGTAGTAGGGCCGCAGCGAGAAGGCCGAGTCGAACTCCTTGATCCCCGGAAGGTCGATCTGGTCGACGGGTGAGATCGCCTGGCGGCCGTTGGTGAGCTTGTATCCGCTGATGTTGATGTCGGCGCCATTGACCGCGAAGCGCCCGATGATCTCCCCGAAGGCCAGCGTGACGATCGCGATGTAGTCGCCGCGCAGGCGGAGGGTCGGCAGGCCGATCACGACGCCGGCGCTGGCAGCGAGGACCACCGCCACGACGAGGATCAGCAGGAAGTTGAGGTGGATGCCCGGCAGGCTGCTCGGGAAGCTGCCGGCCAGGACGTGCACGCCCTTCTCGCCGTTGACCTTGTTGAAGAAGTCCGAGGAGAACCATCCCACGGTGTAGGCACCGAAGGCGTAGAAGGCGACGTAGCCCAGGTCGAGCAGCCCCGCGAAGCCGACCACGATGTTCAGGCCCAGGGCCATGACGACGTAAGCCAGCGCGAGAATGCAGTCGTCGACGAAACCGTCGAGCGGAGGCCGGAACAGGGGGAAGATCGCGGCGGCGGTCAGGACCACCACGGCGATCACCAGGTTCGGGCTCACCCGTCCTCGTAACCCTGACAGCGCGCCGCTCATCCAGCCTCCCGGGTCTCCTCGCCGAGCAGCCCCCGCGGCCGGAAGACCATGATCACGATCAGGTAGGCAAAGACGACCACCGGCGTCCACTCAGCGCCGATGCGGTTGTCGGAGATCTGCTGGATGCAGCCGATGATCAGACCTCCGAGCACCGCGCCCCTGATGTTGCCGATCCCGCCCATCACCGCGGCGGTGAAGGCGATGAGCCCTGCCGTGAAGCCCTGGAAGTACCAGATGCTGGTCTGGTAGAGCGCGTAGACCAGGCCGGCGGCGCCCGCGAGCATCCCGCCGAGCAGGAAGGTGAAGGAG
This sequence comes from Solirubrobacterales bacterium, assembly GCA_038330095.1. Lineage (GTDB taxonomy): Bacteria > Actinomycetota > Thermoleophilia > Solirubrobacterales > Solirubrobacteraceae > JBBPZA01. The sequence goes on along the minus strand of JBBQNQ010000025.1, from coordinate 12,567 downwards.
ATGGTGGTGTCCACGTTGATGCCCATGAGGCGCGCCGCCTCGGGGTCCTGCGCGGTCGCCCGCATGGCCTTGCCGATGCGGCTGCGCGAGATGAAGGCGGTGACCAGCACCACGAGCGGCGCGGTCACTGCGATCGCCAGCACGTCAGCGTTGGTGATCGCCACCCCGAGGGGCGTGACGATCACGTGCTGGGCGTTTATGAGGTCAGGCACCGACCGCTGCGAGCCACCCAGCCACACGATGCCGACGTTCTGCAGGATGAACGAGAAGCCGACCGCCGTGATGAGCGGGGCGAGCTTGGGAGCGTTGCGCAGCGGCCTGTAGCCCACGCGCTCGATCATCACGTTCAGGGTGCCGCAGACGGCCATCGCGACGAGCAGGCAGACGAGCAAGCCGCCCACCAGCCCCAGTGTGCCCGTAGCGAGCGTCAGCCCCAGGGTGCCGTAGAGGCTGAAGGAGACGAACGAGCCGATCATGAAGTTGTCGCCGTGGGCGAAGTTGATCAGCTCGATGATCCCGTAGACCAGCGTGTAGCCGATCGCGATGAGCGCCCAGATCGATCCGTTCGAGACGCCCGAGAAGAGGTTGTTCGCGAGCCGCGCGAGATTGCCGTCGTCGCGGAGGTCCTGGATGCCGTAGTAGACCGGCAGGGCGAGCAGGAAGGCCACGAGCCCGAAGCGCGAGATGGCATCGCTGACATTGCTACGCCACGAGCGGGCCGGCGGCTTGATGGGTACGGAGGCGGCTTCCAAACGGCGGGTGGGTCGAGGAGGCGCGAGGCGGTGCCCGGCGCGGGGAGAGTGCTGGCCTCCCCCCGCGCGTGCGCCGCTACTTCTTCGGAACCAGCGCCGGATCGGCGGTGATCTTCTTGCTGTAGGCCGGTGCGCCGTTCTTGATGGTGTAGAGGCCGTAGTCGGTGAGCGTGGTGTCACCGTTCGCGTCGATCGAGTACCTGCCGAGGACCGACGAGCGGTTCTTGGTCTGGAAGATGAGCGTCGTCGCCTTCTTGCGATCACCGGCCTCGTTCCCGGCGCGCTTGAGCACGTCGAGGGCGAGCGCCATCGTCTCATAGCCGTAGACCGCGTAGGGATCCGGCGACTTGCCGAACTTCTTCTTGTACGCGTCGACGACCGGGCCGGCGGCCGGCAGGTCCTTCACGCCCAGTGTCGCGACGGTGAGCTTCGTGCGCGCTCCGACGTCGGCGGGGATGCCGCCCTCGGCCGGATTCGTGAAGGCCGCAGTCGCCACGCCGTCGGGGCCGTAGAGCTTGGCGGTCTTGTTGGCTGCGGCAACGTCCTTGAACACCTGCACCCCGTTCTCGGCGGTGACGCCGGACCACAGGAAGCAGTCCGTCTTGACGTTGGCGGCCAGTGAGCGGTAGTTCGGGGCGCCCTTGTCGGTGCCCTGACGATCCATCACCGCCAGCCCGGCCGGCTTGGCCGAGAGCTCGATGTTGCGCGCGAGACCGGCGCCGTAGGTGGTCTTGTCGTCCCACAGCGTGACCGCCTTGCAGCCGTCCGCCTTCATGGTCTGCACGAGCGCCGCGCCCTGGATGGTGTCCCGGGGTACCACGCGCGCGTAGTTGCGATCGCCCGTCGGGTAGTACTTCTTGGGCTCACCCGGCTCGGAGCCCGGCTCGTCGGTGGTCAGGCCGACGTACGTGTTCGAAGGACTGATCTGCGGGATCCCCGACTTGTTCAGGATCGGCAGCGAGACCTTGGTGCCGCCGGAGTTGAACTCGCCGAGGTAGAAGATCGTCGTCTTGTCCTGCACGGCCTTGCGGGCGTTCTGCGCGGTCTGGCCTTCGTCGGCCGTGCCCGGGTTCTGCGCCGTCGAGTCGTCCAGCGACTTGTAGGTGATCGTGTACTTGCCCAGCTTCCCGCCGGGCGCCAGCTTGTCGAGGGCGAGCTTCTCGCCGTTGATCGTGGCCAGCGACTGCGTGCGGCCAGCCCCCTGGAGTGGCAGGCTCGAGTAGATCGTGAGCTTCGTGCCGCTCACGGTGCTCCCTCCGCCGCCGCCGGAGTCGCCGCACGCGGCGACTCCGATAGTCAGCGCGCCAAGCGCTCCCATCGCTGCAAATGAACGAACTCGCAAGACCCCTCCTCCGATCCGATTCATGCGACCGCGGCCATGTTAGTGAAGTGCGGGGATGCCATGGCGTCCCCGCAGCGCCTCAGGACGGGCTGCGCAGGGCCTTGTCGAAGACCAGCCGGCCGCCCACGACCTTGTAGCCCCCGTACTCCGACCGCGTGGTGTCGCCGTTGTCGTCTATCGAGTAGGTGCCGAGCACCGATTCGCGGTTCTTCAGCCCGAAGAAGGCATCGATCACCGCCTGGCGGTCGTTGCCCCGCTTGCCCGCCTTGTCGATGGCCGCGAGCAATGCGCCCATCGCCTCGTATCCGAAGATCGCCATGGGCTGAGGGTCGTGGCCGAACTTGGCCTTGAAGTCGCGGTAGAACTCCTGGCCGGCCGGCGGGTAGAGCCGGCTGTCCAGGGTGGGCTGCGTGATGAACGTGCGCTGGGCCGCGGGGCCGAGTCCCGTCAGGAACTTCGAGGTGGCCATCACGTGGGAGCCGTAGAGCCCCAAGGTCGGATCGGCGGCGTGAATCGCCTTGAAGAGCTCCGGCCGGCCGTCTCGACCCGACATCCCGAAGAACACCGCGGTCGCTGCCGATCTCGCGATCTTGGCGGCCAGGCTCGCGAAGTCCTTCGACCCCGGCCTCACGCCCTCGTTGCCCACCACCGCGATGCTCTGGTCCTTGGCGCTCCGGCTCACCTGGCCGGCCAGGCCGATGCCGTAGGCCTCCTCGTCGTTGAGCAGGAAGACCTTCGTGACGCCGGCCTCCTTCATGTAGGTCGCGATCGCGTCAGCCTGCACGTGGTCGGACTGGACGACGCGGCCGAAGTTGCGCTTGTCGGTGGGGTAGAACTTGTCTGGCTCGTCCTTGCCGCCGCCGTCCGGGCGAGTGAGGCCGGTCTGGCTGTCCCCCGGGCTGACCTCCAGGATGGTCGCCTGGTTGAGAATCGGGATCGAGACCGCCGAGGCTCCGGCGTCGAGCTCGCCGATGTAGGCGATGGTCCTGCGGTCCTGCGCGGCGGTGCGAGCGTTGGCCGAGATCTTGCCCGGATCCCACTCCCCGTCCGCGCCCTTGGACGCGTCCAGCGAGACGAGCCGGACCATGTAGTCGCCCGCCTTGCCGCCGGCCTTGGCGAGCGCCATCCGCTCGGCATCGACGATGTCGAGCGACTCCTGGCGGGACTGGCCCTGGAGCGGCAGGCTCGAGTAGATGACGAGCTGCTTGCCGGACACCTTGACCCCGCCCGTGGAGCCGCCGCCGCAGCCGGCCAGGAGCGCCGCAACGACGACCGCGAAGCCGGCAATCCCGGCTCGCAGCTTCAGCGGCATGCGCTTCTCGATCGTCGCCCCGGCACCGGACGGGCATTCTAGATACCGCCGCTTTCGTATCCGCCGCCGGCCCCGGATTCAGCCGAAGAACACCTCGGCGGTCTCGAACAGCGCCGGATCGAGCAGCTTGGGCTCGGCCAGCGCCTCCTCGAGCTTGACCCGGCGGATCTCCGTGGCGTGCAGCGCGACCATCTTCCCGAAGTCCCGGTCGGCCACCGCGTCGACCGCGGCGACTCCGAAGCGGGTGGCCAGCACACGGTCGTAGGCGATGGGGCTGCCACCGCGCTGGACGTGACCGAGGATGGTCATGCGGCTCTCGTAGCCCGTGCGGCGCTCGATCTCGCGCTCCAGCGCCACCCCGATGCCGCCCAGGCGCACGTGCCCGAACGCGTCGTGCTGCTGCTCACCGGCCTGCACCGCCGCAAACCCCGTTCCCTGCGCGGGCTCGGCGCCCTCGGCGACGACGACGATCGAGAACGTCCGCCCGCGGCCGTGGCGGCGGCGGATCCGCTCGCACACGTCCTCGACGTCGAAGGGCCGCTCGGGGACGAGGATGACGTCGGCCCCTCCCGCCAGGCCGTCGTAAAGGGCGATCCAGCCCGCATGCCGGCCCATTACCTCGACGACCATCACCCGGTTGTGGGACTCGGCGGTGGTGTGCAGGCGGTCGATCGCGTCGGTCCCGATCTGGACGGCGGTGAGGAAGCCGAAGGTGAAGTCCGTTGCACCAAGGTCGTTGTCGATGGTCTTCGGAACCCCTACCACCGGCACGCCGTCCTCGTGCAGCCGCCGTGCCACGCCGAGCGTGTCCTCCCCGCCGACGGCGATCAGCGCCTCTACACCCGCCTCCTCGAGCGAGCGGCACAGGCGCTCGGGGCCGCCGTCCTCGCCGTAGGGGTTCGTCCGCGAGGTGCCCAGGATGGTGCCGCCGCGAGGAAGGAGCCCCGCGGTGTTCTCGGGCGTGAGCTCGATGGCGTCCCCGGCCATGGCGCCGGCCCAGCCGTACCGGAAGCCCAGGATCGAGTGGCCGTGGGAGTGAAAGCCCTTGCGCGCGACCGCGCGGATGACCGCGTTGAGACCCGGGCAGTCTCCACCGCCGGTGAGGATGCCGATGCGGGCCACGGCGCGAGTTATAGCCGCGCGCGCGCGCTCAGCCCGGGGAAGGGGACGCTGTCCCCGCCTCTGCGGCGCTGCGGGGAAACGCTACCCCCTCCCTCTCCCTCGTCGATGCCGTTCGTGAACGGCGCGGGCCGGCGAGCTACTCCCGGCTCGGGAGGTACTTCACGGCGAGCTCGTAGGTCGAGGCGAGCAACACGATGGCGATGAACGGCAGCAGCGCGTCGAAGCCCTTGCCGGTGATCGCCCAGATGACGATCCAGAGGACGAAGCCGGTGGCGATCCAGGTGACCAGCCGCATGTGTCCGAACCCTACCTGAGCGCCTGGGCGAAGCTCTCGACCAGGCTGCGCACCGCCGCCGCGGGGTCTCCCGGCTCGCCCGCCGCGCGGACCAGGCGGCTCCCGACGATCACCCCGTCGGCGCCGGCCCGCGCCGCCGCAGCTGCCTGGTCTGGGGTCGAGATCCCGAAGCCGACGGCGACCGGGACGGAGGTGCGGGCCTTTGTCCGCGCCACGATGGCGTCGAGGGCCAGGTTCTCGCGCTCGCCGGTGGTCCCGGTGGTCGAGACCGCGTAGAGGAACCCGCGCGCGCCGGCGCCGATCCGGGCCAGCCGCTCGTCGGGCGTGGTCGGGGCGACGAGCGGCACCAGTGCGAGGCCGTGGGCGTCGCAGGCCTCCAGCGCCTCGGGCGCTTCCTCCAGTGGCAGGTCGGGAATGATGAGCCCGCTCACGCCCGCCTGCGCGAGCCTTCGCACGAAGGGCTCGACACCGCGCGCGAGCACGAGGTTGGCGTAGCACATGACCACGACCGGAATGCGCGGCGCGAGCGCCTCGCCGACCGCGAGCACGCCCTCGAGCGTCGCACCCGCCTCGCGCGCCGCGGTGCCCGCGGCATGGATGACGGGCCCGTCCGCGAGCGGGTCGGAGAACGGGACGCCGAGCTCCACCAGGTCGGCGCCGGCGTCGGCGCAGGCCTCGCCGATCCGCCGCGAGGCGTCGAGGTCCGGGAAGCCGCCCATCAGGTAGGGCATCAGCGCCGCGCGCTTGCCCGAGCCAGCGAACGCTGCGGCGATGCGCGCCAGCCCCGAGGGAGCGGCCGCATCACCGCGCGGCGCGGCGGCGCCGGCACCCCGCGCGCGCTGCTCCGCGGTGGCGGGAGCGGCGCCCTCGCGGCTCACCCGCTGTGGCCGAGCACCTCGGCCAGGTCCTTGTCGCCTCGACCCGAGAGGCACACCAGGTCCATGTCCCCTCCCGGGTTCGCGAGCGCCCAGGCCAGCGCATGGGAGGACTCGAGCGCCGGGATGATCCCCTCGAGTCGGCAGCAGTCGCGGAACGCGCGCACCGCGTCGTCGTCGTCGACCGCGACATAGCGGGCGCGGCCCGAGTCGCGCAGCCAAGCATGCTCGGGGCCGGTGCCCGGGTAGTCGAGACCGGCGGAGATCGAGTGGGCCTCGGCGATCTGGCCCTCCTCGTCCTGCATGACCGCCGACAGCGAGCCGTGCAGCACGCCGGCGCGGCCGCCGGCGGTGAGCGGGGCGCCGTGGCGCCCACCGGCGATCCCCTCGCCGCCCGCCTCGACGCCGATGAGCTCGACACCGGCGTCGCCGACGAACGGGAAGAAGGTGCCGATCGCGTTCGAGCCCCCGCCGACGCAGGCGATGACCCGGTCGGGCAACCGCCCCTCGCGCTCGAGCACCTGCGCGCGCGCCTCGTCACCGATCACGCGCTGCAGGTCGCGGACCAGCGCGGGGTAGGGCGCCGGCCCGACGACCGAGCCGATGATGTAGTGGGTGCTCTGCACGTTGGTCACCCAGTCGCGGATGGCCTCGCTCACGGCCTCCTTGAGGGTGCGCGCGCCCGCCTCCACCGGCACGACTCGCGCGCCCAGCAGCTCCATGCGCTCGACGTTGGGGCGCTGGCGGCGGATGTCCTCGGTGCCCATGTAGACCACGCACTCGATGTCGAGCAGGGCGCACACGGTCGCGCTGGCGACCCCGTGCTGGCCGGCCCCCGTCTCGGCGATCACCCGCCGCTTGCCCATGCGCCGCGCCAGCAGCGCCTGGCCCAGGGCGTTGTTGAGCTTGTGCGCGCCGGTGTGCAGAAGGTCCTCGCGCTTGAAGTACACGGGGCGGCCCGCGCGCTCGCTGACGCGCTCGGCCAGGAACAGCGGCGTGGGCCGTCCGGCGTAGTCGCGCAGCAGCGTCGCCAGCTCCTCGGCGAACGACGGGTCCTCGCGCGCGGTCACCCAGGCAGCCTCGAGCTCGCCCAGGGCGGGCATGAGCGTCTCGGGCACGTACTGGCCCCCGTAGGGGCCGAAGCGGTGCTCGACCCCCGCTTCGGTGCGCGCGCTCACGGGGCGGGCACCGCCGCGGGAGCGGCCTCTCGCGCCGCGGCGAGGAAGGCCTCGAGCGCAACCGGGTCCTTGCGCCCCGGCTCGGCCTCCACGCCGCTGGCGACGTCCACTCCCCATGGCCGCGTCGCCTCGATGGCCGCGCCGACGTTGTCGGGATTCAAGCCGCCGCTCAGGATCAGGGGAACCTGCGAGCGCCGGGAGCGCACGAGCTCCCAGTCGAAGGTCTCGCCCGTCCCCCCCGGCACACCCTCGGCGTGTGCGTCGAGCAGGTGGAAGTGCACGCGCCGGAAGGCCTGAAGGGCCTGTATGTCGGCCTTGGAGCGCACGCGTGCCGCCTTGACCACCTTCGCGCCGGTGCGCCGGGCGACCTCGTCGCAATACGACGGCCCCTCGCGGCCGTGGAGCTGGACCATGGTCAGCTGTGCGGCGTCCGCGGTCATGATGACGTCGTCGAGCGGCGCGTCCACGAACACGCCGCACACCTCGGCCCGCCGGTGCAGCGCGCGCCCGATCTGCACCGCCGCGTCGAGCGAGCAGCTTCGCGGCGAAGGCGGGTAGAAGATCACCCCGACGGCCCACGCGCCGCCCTCGACGGCGAGGTTGGCGTCGTCGAGGCGGGTGACGCCGCAGATCTTGACACGGGGAGCGCTCACGGCGATACCCATGGTAGGCGCGGGGAGCGGTCTTAGAACTCGGGCTCCTCGACGCCGCCCGTGAGCGCGCGGCACGCCGCCTCCACGTCGACCGCGCGCATCAGCGCCTCGCCCACGAGCACCGCGTCGACGCCCACGCGCTCGAGCTCGTCGAGCTGCTCGCGCGTGCTGAAGCCCGACTCGGCGACCACCGTCTTTCCGGCGGGCACGTCGGAGAGCAGCTCGAAGGTCCGCTCGACGTCCACCGTCAGGTCGGTCAGGTCGCGGTTGTTGATGCCGATCACGTCAGCGTCGATCTCCAGAGCGATCCCGAGCTCCTCCTCGTCGTGCACCTCCACGAGAACGTCGAGGTCCAGCGCCAGCGCCTCGGCATGGAGCCGAGCGAGGTCCTCGGGGTGAAGCGCGGCGACGATCAGCAGCACGGCGTCCGCGCCTGCCGCGGCCGACTCGTAGAGCTGGTAGGGGTCGACCACGAAGTCCTTGCGCAGGATGGCCAGGGTGGAGGCCGCTCGGGCCGCGTGGAGGTCGGCGAGCGAGCCCGCGAAGTGGCGCTCCTCGGTGAGCACCGAGAGCGCGGCGGCCCCGGCGCGCTCGTAGGCCTCGACCACCTCCGTCACGTCCGCGCCTTCGCGCAGCGGACCTGCCGAGGGCGAGCGGCGCTTGTACTCGGCGATGACCGAGATCCCCGGACGGATCAGCGCCTCGGAGAACGGGCGGTCCTCACGGCGCTCGAGCTGGCTCTGGAGCGTGGCGAGCGGGACCTCGCGGCGCCGGCGCTCGAGGTCGGCCAGCGTGGACTCGACGATCCGGTCGAGGACGCTCACGTTCTCGCCGCGGTCAGCTCGCGGGTGCGGGCGGCGAAGCGCTCCAGGGCGTCCTGGGCCGCCCCGTCGTCGAGCGCAGCCTCGGCGGCGCGCGCGCCGGCCTCGACGGAGTCGGCCCTTCCGGCGACATAGATCGCCGCGCCGGCGTTTAGGACCGCGAGGTCGCGCGGCGCGCCGCGCTCGCCGGCGAGGATCGCCAGCGTCACGCGCGCATTATCTGCAGGATCGCCGCCCGCGATCGCGGTCTGCGGCGTGCGGTCGAGGCCGACATCCTCGGGCGCCAGCACGTAGCGCTCGATCCTGCCGTCGTCGACCTCCACTACCTGGCTTGGTGCCGAGGTGCTCAGCTCGTCCATCCCGTCCTCGCTGGACACTACCAGCGCCCGCCGGGCCCCCAGCCGGGTCAGGGCGCCGGCCATCACCTCCAGGTAGGCGGGGTCAGAGACCCCGATCAGCTGGCGCGCCGCCCCCGCCGGGTTGGTGAGCGGCCCGAGGAAGTTGAAGATCGTGCGCACCGCGAGCTCCTTGCGGACGGGCACCACCCAGCGCGTCGCCGCGTGATGGGCAGGGGCGAACATGAAGCCGAAGCCGGTCTCAGAGATGCAGTCGGCGACCTCGTCCACGCCGAGGTCGATCCGCGCTCCCAGCGCCTCGAGCACGTCGGCCGAGCCCGAGCGACTGGTCGCGGAGCGGTTGCCGTGCTTGGCCACCCGGCAGCCGGTGCCCGCGGCGATCAGCGCGGCGGTGGTGGAGACGTTGAAGCTCGGCCGCCCGCCTCCGGTGCCGGCGGTGTCCAGCAGCTCCTCGGGACGGTCGACGGGCACCGACGCCGCGAGCTCGCGCATGGTGCGCGCCAGGCCGGCCAGCTCGTCGATCGTCTCGCCCTTCGCGCGAAGCGCGATCAGCAGGCCGGCGATCTCCACCTCCGACGCGTTGTCGGTCATGACCTCACGCAGCACCTCGGCCGCCTCGTTCTCGGACAGGTCGCGGCCGGAGCACACGGCGTCGATCGCGCGGGTGAGAAGCGGATTGGGCAAGCTCAGCTCGCCACGAAATTGGCCAGCAGCGCCTTGCCGTGCTCGGTCAGGACCGACTCGGGGTGGAACTGGACGCCCTCGGCCGGCAGCTCGCGGTGGCGCAGGCCCATGATCACATCGCCGCCGAACGCGGTTTGCTCGAGCACGGAGGGCAGCTCGGGGTCGACGACCAGCGAGTGGTAGCGGCCCACGGTGAGGGGGCTGGGAAGGCCCTCGAAGATCGTCTTGCCGTCGTGCTCGACGGTGGTCGTCTTGCCGTGGACGGGGAGGTGCTGGATCACCCGCCCGCCGAAGGCCTGGGCGAGCGACTGGTGGCCGAGGCACACGCCGAGGGTCGGAGTGCCGCGCTCGGGGAAACGGCGCACGACCTCGAGCGAGATCCCCGCCTGGTCGGGCGTGCAGGGGCCGGGCGAGACGACGACGCGGTCATAGCCCGCGCCCAGGAGATCGTCTACGGAGGCGCGGTCGTTGCGCACCACCTCGACCTGCGCACCCAACTCTCCCAGGTACTGGACGAGGTTGTAGGTGAAGGAGTCGTAGTTGTCTACGACGAGGACCTTGCTCACGGCCAGTCCGGCTGGGCGACTGCCAGCTCGATCGCCTTCAGCACCCCGCGGGCCTTGGCCACCGACTCCTCGTACTCGTACTCGGGCCGCGCGTCGGCGACGGTTCCCCCGCCGGCCTGGACGTGCGCGACGCCGTCCTTGACCACCACTGTGCGGATGTGGATGCAGGTGTCCAGGTCACCGGTGTAGGAGAGGTAGCCGATCGCTCCGCCGTAGGAGCCGCGTTTGACCGGCTCGAGCTCGTCGATGATCTGCATGGCGCGCACCTTCGGGGCGCCCGAGAGCGTACCGGCGGGCAGGACGGCGCGCAGCGCGTCCATCGACCCCACCTCGGGCCGGAGCGTGCCGCTCACCGAGGAGACGATGTGCATGACGTGCGAGTAGGTCTCCACGGACATGAAGCCGTCCACGGAGACGCTGCCGTACTCGCACACCCGCCCGAGGTCGTTGCGGCCGAGGTCGACGAGCATCACGTGCTCGGCTCGCTCCTTCCCGTCGAGGAGCAGCTCCTGCGCGATGCGGGCGTCCTGCGCGGCGTCGCCCCCCCGCGGGCGGGTGCCGGCGATCGGGCGCGTGGAGACCGTGCGCCCCGCGACGGTCAGCAGCGGCTCGGGGCTCGCCCCGGCGACCTGGAAGTCACCGAAGTCCAGGAAGTACATGTAGGGACTCGGGTTGACCGCCCGCAGGCCACGATAGATCGAGAACGCGTCGACCGGGACGCGAGCGCTCCAGCGCTGTGAGGGCACGACCTGGAAGGCGTCGCCGGCGTGGACGTACTCGACGATCCGGGCGACCATCGCCTCAAAGCGGCCCCGGGGAAGGTTGGAGAGGAACGCCGGCATGGCGCGATCGTGGTCCGGGGGGCGGGCGGAGCGGGGCACCGGCCCGGCAAGGCGCCAGCGCACCTCGGCGATCGCTTCGACGGCCAGCGCGTAGGAGCGCTCGACCTCCTCCTCCTCGGCGTAGACGTTGGCGAGCACGCTGACCGTGTGCTTGAGGTGATCGAAGACCACGAGCACGTCGGAGAGCATGAGCGCGAGGTCGGGAAGCCCGACCGGGTCGGGGTTGGGCTCGCCCAGCGGCTCGACGGTGCGCACGAGGTCATAGCCGAAGATCCCGATCGCCCCACCGGCGAAGGGCGGGAGCTCGGGCATCGGCGCCTGCGAGAAGCGACCGACCTCGCCGGCCGCGAGCGCGTAGGGATCGCCCTCATCTCCCAGCGACCAGCGCACCACCTTGCGCGGGCGAAAGCCGATGAACGAGTAGCGCCCGACCCGCTGCCCCTGGTCGGCGGACTCGAGCAGGAACGCCGGTCCGGCCTCCCGGAGCTTGAGGAACGCGGAGACCGGGGTCTCGCAGTCGTCGATGAAGCTGTGGCGCAGCGGGATGAGGTTGTGCTCCCGGGCGAGCTCGCGCACCTCGTCGAGAGACGGCTCGACGGTGGGGGTGTCAGCCGCGACGGCCATTGAGGACCTCCTCCGCGTCCGCCACTTCCGTGCTGCGGGAGTGCAGGAGGACCGCGAGGTGGTACAGGAGGTCGGCCGCCTCCTCGCTCACCCGCTCGTCGCTCTCCTCGCGAGCCGCGCGGGCGACCTCCTCGGCCTCCTCCTGCACCTTGGCGCCGATGCGCGCGGGATCGTCGAGCAGCTCGACGGTGTACGAGCCGGACGGGCGCTCCCGCGCGCGGGAGGCGAGCATGCGCTCGAGCGCCGGCAGCGCCTCGTGGGGAGCCGGCTCGAGGTCGCCGCGGTGAAAGCACGTGCGCTCGCCGGTGTGGCAGGCCGGACCGGCCGGCTCGACGAGGGCGAGCAGCGCGTCGCCGTCGCAGTCGACGCGGATCCCGCGAAGCCGCAGGACGTTGCCGCTGGTCTCCCCCTTGCGCCACAGGCGGGCGCGCGAGCGGCTCCAGAAGTGCACCTCGCCCGTCTCGCGGGTGAGCGAGAGCGCCTGCTCGTTCATGTATGCGAGCGTGAGCACCTCGCCCGAGCTCCAGTCCTGGACCACGCAGGGGACAAGGCCACGCTCGTCCCAGACGATCTCGTTGACCACGCGTGAAGATTCTAGGTTGCGGGTTTGGCGCGTGCCCGGTGTGTGGTAGCCCTATCCCATGACATCAGACGAGAAGCGCCCCCATCAGCAGTCCGTCGCCGACCGACTGCGCCGCGTCAACGAGTACCCCAACGAGTCTCACGAGGCCCAGCCGACCTCCCAGCCGCGGGCCAACCCCGACCGCGAGGACGTCGACGTCGAGCGCGGCGAGGGCAAGCTCGACCGTATAGTCGGCAACTAGCCGGCCCCCCGCGCGCGCTCCGCGGAGGGCCGCTCGCCCTCCCCCTGCCGGCCCGCCCGCCTCGCCACGGCAAGCCCGGCGGGCGGACTACAGTCCCCCCGTGCTCGTCCTCCGCCGATCCCGCCGTGGGCTTCGACCCCGTGGCCGTTGAGAGCGCGCCTGCGGGGGCGGGGTCGGGGGTGGTGCGTCCGGCGGGGAAGGTGATTGTGGTGTTGCCGGCGATGAATGCGGCGGTGACGTTGGGGCAGACGGTGGGCAGCATTCCGCGTGATTGGGTGGACGAGGTGATCCTGGTCGATGACCACTCGACCGATGAGACCG
>JBBQNQ010000024.1:0-37350 GCA_038330095.1 Solirubrobacterales bacterium | reverse complement strand
GGCGCCGACCACCCGGTCGTCGAGTTGATCGCCGCGCGTTCCGCCGGCCGGAGCCGCCCGGGCAACCGCGACGACTCGGCTCGGCTCGCGCTTGTCATCGAAGGAGGAGGGATGCGCGGCGCGATCACCGGTGGGATGGTCATGCGCTCGACGAGCTCGGGCTCGTGGATTCCTTCGACGCGGTGTACGGCGCGTCGGCGGGAGCGCTCAATGCGGCCTGGCTCCTGAGCGGCGAGGCGCGGTCCGGCCTACCGGGCTGGACGGACCCCGCGCTGCGGATGGCGACCGTCCGGCGCCGCAATCTCCTGCCCGGCCGTCCGCTCGTGGATGGCGTCTACCTCACCGACGTCGTCTACGAGAAGCTGACGCCGATGCCGTTCGAGCGGGTCCTGAGAGCGACGTCGGAGTGCACCCGTTCGCCACCGACGCAAGCAGCGGCTCGTCGGCCGACCTTGCTCCCTTCGTGACGGACACACCCACGCTGAAGCGGGCGCTCCGGGCCAGCACCGCGCTGCCGCTGCTGTCGGGGCCTCCCGTCGAGCTGGCCGGGCGGCGCTGGTTCGATGCCGGGCTGGCCGAGGCGGTGCCGTTCCCGACCGGATCGCTCAGGGCGCGACGCACGTACTGGTGCTCCGCTCGCGTCGCCATGGCGAGCAAGAGGCAAGCGATTGATCGCCTTCCAGATCGTGCAGGACCGTCTCCTCAAGATGCTCGCGGAGATCGTCGCGATGCCGCTGTACTGCTTCCGCACCGCCCAGCTCGACGACGCGGGCAAGCTCGCCGACACGATCGCGTCCCTGGCCAAGATGAACAACACGCGAAGGGCGCGTCAGGTCATCCTGGAGGCACGCGACCTCCTGGGCGGCAACGGCATCCTGCTCGAGAACCACGTCATGCGACACCTCGCCGACATCGAGGCGCTGCAAACCTATGAGGGGACGGAGACAATCCAGACGCTCCTCGTAGGCCGCGAGATCACGGGCGTCAGCGCGTTTGTGTAGACACAACGCCGGCCCTATGCAATGAGTCACAGGATGGGCGACCTCTCGACGAGGCTGGTTCGGGCGCTCAGTCTGCTCGTGCTGGTGGTGGTGTTGGCTTCGGCTGCGGCGTCGGCGGCGGCGGGCGCTTCTGATCCCGGTCGAGTCAAGCGCGTCGGCCGCTGGCTCGTCGACGGTGAGGGGCGCGTCGTCGTGCTGCACGGGTTCAACGTCGTGCAGAAGAACCCGCCGTTCGTGCGAACGGAGTTTGGCGCGAAGGATGCGCGCCGGCTCGCGCGCGAAGGCTTCATCGTCGCGCGGCTGCCATTCCTCTGGGAGGGAGTCGAGCCGGAGCCCGGCAAGTACGACGACAAGTACATCGCGCGCGTCCTCAAGGTCGACTCGCTGATGAGCCGCTATGGCATCCGCACCCTTGTCGGCTTCCACCAGGACCTCTGGTCGCGTACTGCGTTGGCGGCCTTGGGCGACGGCGCACCGGCCTGGGCCACGCTCGGGTCCGGCTTCAACGACTCTTTTGCGGCGTTCTGGCGCAACGATCCCGGTCCGGGTGGCGTCGGCATCCAGACTCGGTTCCTGCGCGCCTGGCGCCACGTCGCGCGCAAGCTCAGTGACCGTCCGAACATCATCGGCATCGACCCCTTCAACGAGCCCTACCCGGGCTCGGACTACCCGCCGCCGTGCGGCCCCTTCTCCCGCTGCGTGCAATTCGACAGTAAGGCCCTGCCGGCCTTCTATCGCCGCGCGATCGCCGCGATCCGCGCCGGCGGCGCGACTCAGGTCATCCTTCCCGAAGGTGTCGCCGAGTCCGGCTTCCAGGCGCCTGTGCTGCCGAAGTTCGCCGACCCGCAGACCGCGTTCAACTTCCACTACTACTGCAGCGGGACACAGACGAGCACGCTGGTGGTGCCGGTCGGAACACCGTCGCCAGAGGCGAAAGCATGCAAGCCGATCGAGCGCACCAACATCGGGCGGTTCACCGGCTACGGCAAGCAGCTCGGCGTGCCCGCCATCCTCACCGAGTTCTCCTGCAACGACGTCAACCCGGACAACGCACAGGTCGTCGATCTCGTCGCGCGGAGCTTCATCACGTGGACGGCGTGGGCCTACTACCCCCGCAACCAGGGGTCCGACTGCCCGGGCCAGGGGTTGATCCGCAAGGACGACGATCCGGCGAGCGCCAAGCAGGACAAGCTCGGCGCGCTCGCGGTCCCCTACGCGCGTGCGATCGCCGGCAGGCCGAAGAGCACGAAACTCGACCGGGCGAGTCGCACCTACACGCTCCGGTACCGCAGCGCGCCGGTGTCAGGCGCCCGGCTGAAACGAGGCGCGCGCACCGAGATCTTCGTGCCCAAGCGGACCTACCCCGACGGCTACGTCCCGCGCGTCGGCGGCGCAACCGTTGACTCGCGTCCGAATGCGCGCCGGCTGCTGCTGACCGCGAATGGAAACACCCTCGTGTGGGTGAAGATCAAGCCGCGGGGATGACGGCGGGTCGGGGTCTGGGATGACCAGGCCACGAACGTGCCGCGCGGCAGCGCCCCGCGCTCAGCTCGGCGCCGCTCCGAGCACGGGGCGTGGTCCGGGCGACGAGGGAGAGGGAGGAGGCGCTATCCCGGCCTCTGGCGCGTTCTGCGGCGAGCTGTGCACATCTGAGGTGGATAAGTCGCCTCAGACCGGCCCCGCCTCGTTCTGCGCCGAGTTATGCGGCCCAGATCCGCTTAACTCGCCTCAGAACGCGCTGCGGACAAGTCGACTTCTCCGTCTCCCTCGCTGATCTTGCCCTGCCAGGAATGCGGGGGTAAAGGCGCTCGTCGTCAGGGAGCCCGCGTGCGGCTGGAGCACTCCGGTCCCTTGAGCTTGGAGAGGTCGATCTCCTGCGCCATCCGGCGGTAGCCCGCCGAGGAGGGGTGGAGTCCGTCGCCGCTGTTGTACTTCGGCGCGAGGCGCGAGGGGTCGCTCGGGTCGCGCAGTGCCTGGTCGAAGTCGACGTAGCCGTCGCCGATGCCGCTGGTGCCGATGAAGCGGTTGATCTTGTCGCGGCGCTCATTCGTCTTCGCCGACCCATGGCCCGTTTCGACGGCGCCGAAGCTCGGGGTCAGCGTGCCGACGAGCACGTTGAGCTTTCGGCGAGCGCCCGTGCGCACAGCGTGCAGCCGCCGGACCACCTGCTTGAGACCGGCGATTACCTCGTGCGAGGAGAGTGACTGCGAGAAGCCGAGGTCGTTGATGCCCTCCAGCACGATCACGTCGGTCACGCGGCGCCGCCGGATGACGTCGGCCTTTAGGCGTGAGAGCAGCGCCGGACCGAGGCCGGAGCTCAAGATTCGGTTCCCGCCGATGCCCTCGTTGAGCACCGAGAAGCCCAGTCCCCGCTTGAGCAGGCGGCGCGCGAGGAAGTCCGGGTAGCGCGCGTCCTGGTCGATCCCCAGCTCCTGGAGGGTCGGTGTGCGCTGATCGCCGTCGGTGATCGAGTCCCCGACCGGCACGACCACGCCGTCGCTGTGCGGCACGCGGGTCAGGATCTCGGCGACGAACGGCCGTGTCGTCGTCGAGAGCGAGAAGCCGTCGTCGCGCTCCTGCGCGCTGCGGTCTCCCGCCCCAGACGGGGTCATGAACGACGTCTGGTGCGCTTGGCCGTGCTCGGTGGCCGGGCCGGTCGGCCCTGACACGTAGATGCTGACGGCGAGGTGCTCGAAGGCGTCGAAGGCGAACGGCAGCGGGTCGCTCATCACCTCCCGGCCCGCCGGCACCGTCACCGACCGGCTGCCGTCGAAGCGGACCGTCCGGTTCGACCCCGCCACCAGCCGCGCGCCCGAGCTCTGCTTGCCCAGATACACGCGGTCAAAGGTCACCGCCTGGGTGCCGAAGCGATTGGACAGCCGCACCCTCGCCTCTTTGCCCGCCCGCAACGGCGTCAGGTTTAGCCGCAACGTCTGACCCGAAAACCCCGGCCCGGCGTCGCTCGGCGCCGCCGCCCACGCGCCCAACCACGCCTGACCCGCGCACGAAGCCGCATCCGCGGTGGCAGCGCTCACCGCTGTACCCGCCGCTGTCATCGCGACCGTCGTGATCACCGCCAGGCAGCGGCGGCACGCTGTCACCGGGGGACCGCGCCCTCGGCGTAGGGGATGAGCCGGACTGGGCCGGTGAGCCCGGAGGGCTGAATCGGCCGGGTGGCGTACAGCATGTAGTCGGGATCGCCCAGCAAGCCCTGGGCCCTGATCGCATTGTTCAGGGTGGTGCTGACCTCGAGCCGCAGGGTGTTCTTGCCCGCACGCAGCAGGCGCGTGACGTCCCTGGGCGCTTCGCCGGGCACGGTGGGTATCGCCGCGCGCCGACCGTTGACCCACGCGCGCAATGCGCCGCCGAACGCCCCCGGATCAAGCAGCACACCCCGGCCGGACTTCAGCCAGCCGGCGGGCAGGTCGCCGGTCGCGGTGTAGGTGCCGGTGCCCGACTTGCCCTGCAGCCCGGGAATCTCCTCCCAGCTCGCCAGCCCGGACAGCGTCCGCTTGACCCGCTCATCACCAGAGGGCTGCACCGTCGTCGCATCCAAACGCCAGAAGCCCTTGATCGACCGCGGATTGGGCAACACCGGCAGGGCAACACGCACCTTGCGGCCGTCGCTCAGCCTCGCAGTCTGAGTCCCGCCGCTCAGGTCGCGCAGCACCAGCCGCGAGCCGGCGACACGCGCCGAATCAGCGCTGGTGCTGGTCACCCGCGGGCCTCCGGCCCGCCCGCGATCGAAGGTGAGCACCGCCGTCCCCCCCGCCTCAAGGCTGAGCGGAACCGTCACGCGACCCTTGCCCCGATCGTACTCCCCCAGCCGCGTCGCCCTCCCCGTCCACAGATCGATCTGCGCCGGTGCGCCGCCGGTCGCGAACGAGAAGTCGCGGGTGGTTCGCTCAGTGGAGTCGTTGTAGAGGAACCACACATCGCCGCTCGCCGTGCGGCGATGCACGGGAATCACCCTCGCGCCGACGCCCTGCTCCAAGTCCGGCGTGACCGCCAGGGCGCCCAACGCCGCGGTGAGGGCGCTCGGGGTCGTAGCCTCGCGAACGTTGGAAAGCTTGCGCAGGCTTGCGATCGCGGCCTTTACCGCTGCGTCCTCGGCCGTCGCGTTGCGGTAGCCGGCGCCCCGGTCGGGAACGCGGCCGTAGAGGACGATCGGAAGTCCCTCGCGCCCGAGCTTGACCAGCCGCTCGGCGGCCGCCGCGGGCATCGACTCCAGGTCATCGACGACCAGCGCCTTGTACGCCGGGCCCCCGGGCAACAAGCGGCCGGCCGAGACGTTCCCGACCCGACCGACGCTCTCAGGATCAAGGACGTCCCAGCTGTAACCAGCGCCCTGCAACGCCTGGCGCACAGCGTCTGCGGTCCCAGCCGAGCTCGGGTCGGCGCCGATGCCGCTGACCACCGAGGTGGCGTTGAGCAGCGTCAGGTCGACCCTCGGGCGTCCCGCGCGAAGGGCGGCGCCGGCGCGGCCGAGATAGCCCGTAAGCCCGGACAAGGCCTTGAACTGCGGCCAGCGCTGATTCCAGGAATCAGAGACCTTGAACGGGCCGGCGCAATACGCGCACCACCCTGGCCAGTTCGGCCTCGGCTCGGTGGCGCCCGACGGGCGGTCGTAGAGGCGGTAAGCGAAGGCGTGCAACACCATCCGGCTGACGCCCGCAGCCAGCGAGCGGTCGGCGATCCCCTTGAGATCCTGGAGACGCAGCCGGAACTGGGCGCTCTGCGCGGCTCCGCATTCGTTGGAGATCTCGCTCTGGCCCGACAGGTGCGCGCCCGACACGACCTGGCGGTAGCGATCTACTACCCCCCGGCTGTTGGCCGAGCCCGGCGGGACTGGAGTTTGCTCTCCGAAGAGGGGGTCACCGAACCCGAACGACTCGACATCGGGCTTCTGCCCCGCTGCCGCGAGCCGGCTGTTGTCCTGCGTGCCGGCCTGACCGAGACCGGCCTGGTATGCCTGGCCGCGCGACCGCAGCCCCCTCTTGCCCGCCCACTTGGCGATCCGGTCGAGATGGGCGTCGATGAGCAGGTCGGTGAGGGTCTCCTGGAAGTCGCGTTTCAGGCGCGCGCCCAGATCACCCGCGAACGTGAAGTCGTTGAACAGACCGGGCAGCAGCGGCGTCACGTCGTATCCGCGCCGACGCTTGAACTCAGCGAGCATCGCCGGCGTCCACAGCACCGCCGACTGGCCCGGCGCCGCCGTTCCGACCTCCACCTCGTAGGAGTCCTCGAACACGTCGCCGGCATTGCGCCTGAACAGCGGCGCCATGTCGCCCCCGAACAGCCTGCGGTCGAAGTCGCCCAGCACCCTGCCGACTGCCCGCCGGCTGAAGTGGTCGACGACATACCACCCCTCAGAGCCCCCGGCCGGGTTCTTCGCGCGCATCAACGACGGGCGCATCCAGAACCCGAACAGCTTCCACCGCCCCGCCGGAACCGACCACGACAAAGTGCCGTCGTTGCGAACCGTGCTCGTCAGGTCGACCGCCGACTGAGGATCCAGCGCCTGCGGATTGCCGGTCCCGACCACCCGAATCGCGGTGACGGCGATCAGCCGCTTCGGCTGCCCGGCGACACCGGTTGGACGGTCGGGGACGGCGCCGGTGAACGTCGTCGGACCGTTCAGCTCGACCGCGCCGTAGTGCAGGCTCTGCGAGGAGATCTGCTTCGACAGGTCCTCGGTGACCGGAGCAGACATCGGCCACCCCGGCCCCAACGTCACGTCCAGCCGCACACCGAGCGCGTTCGCCTCCTGGAGCGCCGTCCTGATGCGCTTGCGAAACGTGGGTGTCCCCCACTGCAGATCGTTCGCGAGCAGGGTCTCCTCCACGGCGCCGAACCCTGCACCCTTGATCGCGCGAAGCTCGTTTCCTAGCTCCGCTGCCTGAACCTTGTCGGTCGGCCACCACCACCGGAACCGCGGCCGGAACTTGCTCGGCACGCTCGAGAGCGATCCCGGATTCGCCGCGAGGTCGTCGGACGCGCTCGAGGCCATCGCCGCCGGGCCGATCGCGAGCAGCAGGAGCAGGCACAAAGCAACGGTCCGCAGACCCGCGGTCACCACGTCCGTATGGAGCATCACCCAGAGTGCAAGGCGGCGGCGGCGAGGGCGGCGTAAGGGTCGGGGACGCTGCGGCGGACAGCGTCGGCGGCTTCGTCGTCGGGTTGCTCCTGTGAGCGGCGTTCGGCGTCGACGCGACAGCGGTAGAGGGCGACCTCTCGGGCGATGCGGTCCTCGTCCCAGTCGAGGACCTGGGCCATGATGCGGGCGGCGGGTTCGGCGGCGGCGAGGCCGCGGTCGAAGGTCTGGATGGACAGGCGGGTGCGGCGGGCGAGGACATCGTCGAGGTGCAGGGCGCCCTCGGCGGCGGCGGCGTACCAGACCTCGACCTTGAGGTGGTCCTCGGTGCCGGGCAGCACCTCCGCGAGCTCGGGGCGCCGCTCGATCTCCGCGAGCAGGTCCTCGATGAGCACGCCGTAGCGGCCGAGCAGATGCTCGATGCGCGCGACGTGCAGGCCGCTCGACTCGGCGAGCCGGCGGCGCCGGTTCCACATCGCTCGGAAGCCGACCGCGCCAAGCAGAGGCGTCTGCTCGGTCGGAGACTCGGGGACGCTGTCTCCCAGGTTGCGCACGACGGTGTCGATTGCGTCCTTGGCCATCACGCGGTAGGTCGTGTACTTGCCGCCCGCGACCGCGACGAGCCCGGGGACCGGGACGGCGACGGTGTGCTCGCGGCTGAGCTGTGAGGCCTGCTCGGACTCCCCTTCCAGCAGCGGGCGCAGCCCCGCATAGACGCCTTCGACGTCGTCGTGGCCGAGCGGCGCGGCGAGCACGGTGTTGACGCGCTCGAGCACGTAGTCGATGTCGGCCTTGGTCGCGGCCGGGTGGAACTTGTCCAGCCGCCAGTCGGTGTCGGTAGTGCCCAGCAGCCAGTGCCGCCCCCACGGGATGATGAACAGGACGCTGGTGTCGGTGCGCAGGATCAGGCCGCTGTCGGCCTGCACGCGGTCGCGCGGCACGACGAGGTGTATCCCCTTCGAGGCGCGCACGCGGAACTTGCCGCGCTCGCCCACGAGTCCCTGGACATCGTCGGTCCACACCCCGGTCGCGTTGACGACCTCACGGGCCGCGACCTCGAGCTCCGCGCCGGTCGTCATGTCGCACACCCGCACGCCCGTAACGCGACCGGCCTCACGCAACACGCCGATCACCTCGGCGTTGGAGACCACCACCGCACCGTAGTGCGCCGCCGTGCGCGCGATCTCCATCGTGTGACGGGCATCGTCGAGCTGGGCATCCCAGTACTGGATCGCGCCGACCATCGCGTCGCGCTTGAGTGCCGGCGCGAGCTTGAGCGCCTGGCGCCTGGTCAGGTGGCGGTGGCGCCGGAGGCCCTTGAACCCACCGAGACTGTCGTAGAGCAGCATCCCCGCGCCAACGTACGCGCGCTCCAGGCCATGATGGGTGAGCGGATACAGGAAGGACACCGGCCGGACGAGATGCGGCGCCAGCACGTTGAGGAGCAGGCCGCGCTCCTTGAGCGCCTCGCGCACGAGCCCGAACTCCTGCTGCTCGAGGTAGCGCAGGCCTCCGTGGATGAGCTTCGTGGAGCGGCTCGAGGTCCCCGACGCAAGGTCCCGCGCCTCGACGAGCGCGACGTTCAGCCCGCGCGCCGCCGCATCCAGGGCGCACCCGGCGCCCACCACGCCGCCGCCGACGACCACCACGTCGAACGTCTCGGCCCCGAGGCGAGCGAGGTTGTGCTCGCGCTGGCGCGGCCCCAGTCGGGCCCGGTCTGAGGAAGGCATCGCTCGATTCTCGCTTTCGATCCGGCCTTTCCCTCAGGCCGGCGGCCAGACGCCGAGGGGCCTGCCGATTTCCCACTCGTGGCCGAACGGATCGACCATCCGCCCGAGGCGCCAGCCATGCTCATCAGCGACCGGGAAGGTCTCCGTCGCGCCGGCGCTCACCGCTTGCTCGAGCATCGCCTCGGGCTTGTCGACCACGAGCAGCGTCCGGCTGGTCGCGCCGTCGATCGCCTGCGGGCTCAGCCGCTTCATGGCCGGACTCGCCGCCGCCACCCAGAACGCTGCATCACCCACCGTCAGCTGGGCCACGATTTCCTCGCCCTCGCCCACGCGATGAACGACAAGCGCGCCGAACGCCGCCTGATAGAAGGCAACAGCGGCACCGGCGCCCTCGACCCAGAGCTCGGGCTGGATGCTCGTCATCGCGGCTCCTGGTAGAGCCCAACCACGTTGCCCCCCGGGTCACGGAAGCGGGCGGTCACCTCGCCGGGATCGCCGCCGATCGGCTGCACCAGCTCGCAGCCTTCAGCGATCACGCGCGCGATGGCCGCCGCCACGTCGTCGACCCAGAGGTAGAACAGCAGTCCCGGCTCCGAGGGCGACCGGTGCGGGACCCAGTGGCCGTTCACCTCTTCGGTCGGGTCATCGAAGACCAGCGCGGCACCGTCACGGCGGACCTTCCAGCCGAAGACTCGCTCGTAGAACGCGGCCGACTCACGTGGATCGGCCGCAGGCAACTCGATGTGGCAGATCTTGCCGTGACGCAACGTGGGCATCAGCCGAGTCTTCCGACTCAGTCCGCGAAGGTTGGTCGGCTTGGCGTTGGGCCGCGTTCGGCGACGTGGACGACCTCGCACTCGTGCGGGTCGAACTCGATCAAGCCGGCGAAGCGGCGGGCGATCGCCTGGAACTCGGGTGAGCGCTGCATCGCGGCCAGGTGGCCGCTCGACTCCCACTGGAGGTAGTTGATGACGCGCATGCCGTCGGTGCTGCGGTGGACGGTCGCAGAGACGAACCCGGCAAACGTCGATACGACCTGTTCGACGATGTCGACGTTGATGCGCACGACCTCGTCCTGGTTGGCCGGCTCGCAGCGGAACGTGTTGATGAAGGTCGCGTATTCGGCGCCGCTGACGATCTCGGCCATCGCGTCAGTCTCCGTCGTCGTCGCCCGGCCACGTCCAGCGCGGGACCTCGCGGACAGCCGGCATGTCGGCCGCGTCGAGCGCCGCCATGTAGAGCTCCACGAACCGCTCGCGCTGCTCCTCGGTGATCCTCAGGCCACGGTGCACGGAGATGAGGTGCGCGAAGCCCAGCTCGCGCGAGAAGCGAGCCGGACCGCCGAAGGACTCGGCCGTGAACGCGGTCAGGTGGTCGACGTGTTCGGGCTGTCCCGCGCCGAACAGCGGCTGGAGCAGCGGGTCGGCGAGGACACTGTCGTAGAAGACCTGCTCCAAGCGGTGCAGCGCCGCCTCACCGCCCGCGTGCTCGAATAGCGTGGGCATCGAACGACATAGATAGCGCACGGCGCGGGTCGGGTCAGTGCGTGATGGTGAGGGTCAGCCGTCCGTGTTGCGCTTCGCTTGCCGTGCCCTGTAGGCCCCGTAGGTCGCCGGTTTCGACCCTGGCACGATCTGGCCGAAATGGGTGCCGGGACGCGCTGCTTGACGTGCTGTGGTACCTGACGCGCTTCTTGTACGTGAGCTTCTTGGCGTGGACGCTCTCGTAGCGCACCCTGTAGCGGTAGCGCTTGCGATCCTTACATCCCTGGTCACCTCAGCGTCTCCATGCCGCACTCGAAATGGCGGCCACCAACGGCGGTCCGCCGCGTGCGCTTTCGCCGCAAAATGCCGGCGGAGGGGAGCGCGCCGAGAGGCGCCCGCCAGCGCGGGCGCGGGGAATCAGGCCGGGGCTGAGGCTAGGGGCCCGTGTAGCCGTTCGCGTAGCAGGGCTTGCCTGCGCACGGGTCTGTCTCGATGCGCCCGCCGGGGCGCAGGAACTCGTCCTTGAGATCGCGCGCAGCCTGGGTCCGGCGCGGGAACTCATGCGGGTCCTGACCCACGCTGGGCGGGACGTTCGCGTCGGGCGCGGGCGGGGTCCCCATGGGGTTCAAAGCGGTCAGCGGTCCGGCGTCGAACATGACCAGCGCCGAGCCGGAGAAGGGGTAGCGCCTGAACCTCCGGATCCCGAAGAACGGCTGCACCGCGGTGCTGCGCCCCGGGTCCAGGATCGGCGCCCGCACGCGCGCGCCGATCGTCCGCGCCTCGACCAAAGCCGTCACGTTCGCGACCTGATGGTCGCCGAACGCCGGCGTCAGGATCACCTCGTGGGCCGGCGTGTTCGGGTAGGGGTCGCTGGTCATGTGGGCGGCGTAGCCGTCGGGGTCGCCACGGTCCCAGACGTTGCCCAGCAGCGAGTAGATCAGCGGGCGCTCGAGCTGGTCGGGGTAGACGGCGTTGAGGATCGCGAGGAACGGCGCGAAGTCCACGGAGCGCTGTATCAGCACGGGATAGTCCATCCCCGGCACGCCGAGCACCGAGCGGTTCAGGTCGGGCGCCACCGCGGTGAGCATGCCCCCCTCTATCCCGCCCTCGCTGTTGCCGTCGTAGAACAGGCTCGGCCTGCCGGGCCCGAAGTCCTTGAGCACCGATTGGCCGCCGATCCGGAAGGCGGGATCGGTGCCAAGGCCGGCCGGATGGATCATCGCGCGCCCGAGGTAGAGATAGTCGAGCACGCCCTGCTGGAGGCGATCGACGATCGGCGGGAAGCCCGAGAAGTCAGTTGCCGCCTTGCCCGCCTGCTCGATGTCCTTGGGGAACCCGGGCGCGGCGGGGGCGTCGGAGAGACCGATCCAGTAGGTCCCGCACACCACGAAGCCCTTGTCCTGGGCGAGCGTCTTGAGCTGGCCCTGCGCGCCCGTGTTCGAGTTGCCCCCGTCGAGCGGGTCGCCCAGCAGCCCGTGCCCGTAGATCAGCGCGCGCCCGCCGCCCGCCGGCAGGTTCCGGGGGATGATGCAGCGGAAGTAGGCGTCGATGAAGTTGCCGGGCTTCTGCGCGGGGAGCCTGTCGGCGCCGTAGTGGAACAGGGAGCCGGCCTCGCAGCCGGGAGACTCGAGGTAGCAGGGCACCTTCACCGTTCCCCAGACCGCGCGCTGGATCTCGGGATCCTGCGCCGCGGTGAAGTCCTGCGACCCGGAGACCTTGAACTGGGGCGAGGAGCCCTGGACCTTAAGGTCCGCGAGGTTCCGGTCGCCGAGCTGGGCGAACGCGTCGTTGCGGATGTGGAGCATGCGCTGGGAGAGCGAGCGCTCGCTCGCGACGGTGAAGTCCCAGGCCAGATAGAGGTCCCTGCGCCCGATCCCGGCACGGGCCAGCGACCTGAAGATCGACTTCATGGCCGGCCGGCGGGCCTCGGCCGCCCTGGAGTCGGTCTTGAGACCGTCGCGGTAGGCGCGGAAGATCGTCGACGGCGCCAGCGTCTTGCCGTCGCGGTCCTTCAGGTTGCGCAGCGCGACGATGTAGCGCGCGCCCTCGCGCAGGTTCCTGGCCGGGTGGATCTCGAGCGACCGCGTCGCGTCGGACGTCGCCTGCGAGTCCAGTTCGGCCCAGATCGGCTGGCGCCTGCCGGTGGCGGCGTTGATCAGCACCAGCGGCTGGCGCCGGGCGAAGCTCTCGCCGATGTCGCTCTGGGGCACGAGACCGGTCCGGTCGAACGCTGCCTGGTTGTCGAGCCCGGGGATCCGGACGACGATCTGCTGGCCGGGGCTGAAGCCGTCGTTGCGGTTCCACTCGGTGGGGTCGACGTGCACGCCCGCCCCGGTCGCCGGCATCGAGCTCGGGTTGAGGTTGAGCCGCAAGCCGGTGGGCGTCGTCGGGTCGCGGCGCGTGTAGTAGTTGTTCGGATAGGGGTACAGGCACCCGCCGGTGCCGAGCGGGTCGCAGCGGTCGGCGTTCTGGACGACCACGTGCACCCGCGGCTTGCCCCAGTCGCGCCAGTCCCAGCCGCGCCAGCGGTTGGCCGCGGCCGATCCCGCTCCCGCGGTACCCACCGCGATCAGCGCCGCCAGCAGCGCTACCCAGAAGACCCTCCTCATCCCGCAGGGGAGGCTAGCCGCTCTGGCGCCGGCGTGACGCGGTTCGCTGCTCGCGGGCCCTCCACGCGTGCTACGGCCAGCGCAAACGCGGAGGGCACGCTCTCGCCGGCGCGCTCGCTCAGCACGCCTAGCCGGTCGCCGCCGCTCGTCCAACGGGTCCGAGCGCTGCACGACCGGGGTCAGGTGCCGGGGCGTGGTCGGTTTGGCTTGCCGCGGTCATGCTGCTGCTGCTTCCGTGTTTGCGTTGACCTCGACGCCCCGTGCGGCAAGTGCGGTTCGGAGCTTGCGCCGCGCGTCGTGGATGGTCTTGTAGAGCGCTCCACGGGTGCTGTTGAGTCGTTTGGCCAGCACGTCGATGGGAACGTCGTTGAGCGTGACGGCCACGAGAACGTCGCGCTGGTGGGGGCTGAGGTCGGTTTCGATCGCTTCCCGCAACGCCGCGATGAACTCTTCGGTCTCGACATCCTGCTGTGGCGTTGAGGCCGAGTCGGCGATCAGGGTCCAGCTCTCCGGCTCGAGTGGCACCTCGCGTCCCTGCCAGGCGCGGCGGCGGATCTTGGCCGCCGCCTCGAAGAGCGCGAACTTGTACGCCCAAGTGGTGAAGCGGCTCTCGGCCCGGAAGTCACCGAGCTTGCTCAGAATGGCGACGAGCGCGTCGCTGGCGCTCTGGTGGGCGAGGTCGTCATGATCATCGCCGCGCAGATGCGGGAACGCCGCTCGGCGGCGATTGACTTCGAACCTGGCCGCCTTCAGGAGCAGGGCGTACAGCGCCCCAATCGCCGCTTCGCGCTCGGGACTCTCGGGAGCGAGCCGCTCGATCCATGCCTGCGACTCCGTGTCGAGGCGCCGAGCGGGGGCGGTCACGCTGGCAGGGGCGACTGCGGTTCCGGTTGCAGCGGGTGACGTCAGGATGGCCGGCCCAGCGGAGGCGTCGTGTAACTCATCGGCGGGGTTCATGTAGGTCATCCTCGTGTCCCTCCGGCAAACGCGCCATGGGCGCGAATGCTCATATCCGGCCTCATCCAACATCCAGCCCGAGCCCGGTGCAGACGGATGCGCGAGTGAGGCAGCGCTGGAGAACGTCGCCGCCGCGACCGAGGAGCTCAATCGCTGAACCTTCGCCGCTTTGGCAGCCCCGGTTACGTGCCTCATGGCCAATGCGACGCGGTCACAGAGCTGACCGCGATCTAGCGCGTTCCGGTTGAACGACCCGCCGGCCGTTGGGCCACTGGGCCCGCACGGCGTCAGGAGGCAAAGCCCTAGCGACGCCAGTGCGGCCATGCGCAGGTGCTACCTGGGGAGGTGGAAGGGGACGCTGGTGATCGCGATTCCGGCGTAGGCGCGTAGGGTGCGTCGCAGGTGCGCGCCGATGTGTCGGTGCAGTGGTTGTTGCCACCGGTGCCTGACGACGATCTCCGGTACGACGACCGTCAGCGTGATCTCGGGTCGCTGGTGGTGCAGCGCCTCGATGTAGTTGGCCAGCGGCCCCACGGTTGACCGGTAGGGCGACACGACGACCTCGAGCGGAAGGTGGTCACCCCAGGCCTGCCAATGGCGATGGAAACGCGCCGCTTCTTCCTCGTCGGCGCTGATGTGTACAGCGAGCACGGGTTGGTGGAGCGATGCGGCGTAGGCGAGTGCGCGCAGGCCGGCGACATCCATGGCGGCAACGGCGACGACGACGAGATTGCGTATGTGGCGGGGGTTGGTTGCGTCCTCTGGCCCGTGGTCAGCCGGCGCCGGTGAAGGTTGCGGCGCTGGGCGCCGCGGCGCGAATGCCTGGCCGCCGTGGCGACCGTTGTCGCCCACGGTCAGCGCCTCGTGAGCTTGTTGATAGTGGGCGTGGACCCGTCGGCAGGTCCAGACGATCAGAGGGATGAGAAGCACGACCAGCCAGGCTCCGTGGGCGAACTTCGTGATCGCGGTTATGCCGAGCACGACGGCTGAGACGACCGCGCCCGTGGCGTTGACGAGCGCAGCTTTGCGCCAGTGCCGTTCTCGGTTTCGGCGCCAGTGCACCACCATCCCGCTCTGCGCGAGCGTGAAGGCGAGGAACACCCCGACTGCGTATAGCGGGATCAGCGCGTCCGTCCTGCCCTGGAATCCGGCGAACACCCCAGCCGCGACCACGCCTAGGGCGATGATGCCGTGACTGAAGGCCAGACGGTCCCCCATGTGCAGGAAGGTGCGCGGCAGGTAGGAGTCGCTGGCCATGAAGAACAGCAGGCGGGGGAATCCGTTGAACGCGGTGTTGGCGGCCAGCAGGAGCACGAGGGCGGTGGCCGCCTGGACGTAGGCGTAGAGGACGCCGCCACCTACGCTTTGGTGCGCCAACTGCGAGAGCACGGTCTGCCCGCCAACGGGAACGACGCCGTCCAGGTGCGCCAGGATCACCGTACCGGCGAACAACGAGACCAGCAGGACGACCATGACCGAGAGCGTGCGCCGCGCGTTGGCGGCCTCGGGAGCGTGGAACGCGGGAACGGAGTTGGAAGTCGCCTCGATGCCGGTCATCGCGGTCGCCCCGGAGGAGAACGCTCGCAAGACGAGCAGGATCCCGACTCCCTCGGTGGCGTGGACAGCGGGCGGCGGCGTGGGGGCGAACCCGTGGCCGGCGGCCTTGACTAGACCGACGATCAAGATCAACGCCATCGCGATCAGGAAGAGGTAGGTCGGGCCTGCGAACAATGAACCTGCCGCCCGCACGCCGCGGAGGTTGCCGGCAACCAGGATCCCGATCACCGCAACGCCGATCGGAATGGTGGCTTCCGCAAGCGAAGGCATCGCCGATGTCACGGCCGCCATCCCAGCGGCGACCGACACCGTGACAGTCAGGGTGTAGTCGAGGATCAGACCGGCGCCGGCCAGCAGACCTGGGAGCGAGCCGAGGTTCTCGGTCGCCACCATGTACGAGCCCCCGCCTTGCGGATAGGCCCGGATGACCTGCCGGTAGCCCAAGGCGACGGCCAGCATGAGCAGGATGATCGCGCCGGCGATCGGCAGTGAGAGGTTCAACTGGGCGCTGCCCGCGAGCACGAGCACGGCGAGCATTGCCTCCGGTCCGTAGGCGACCGAGGACAGCGCATCGGACGCCAGCACGGGGAGAGCCACCAGCTTGCGCATGCGCTCCTCGACCACCGCCGCAGTGCGCAACGCCGGACCCACGAGGACGCGGCGCAAGGCGAATCCGAGGTGACCCGAGAAGGATGGCGTTTCGTCCGCAGAGGGCATCGCCTCCAAGTCCTCCGGGTGGTCGGTCCGGCCGCTGCGGATCTGCACGAAACGGCCCCGGCGAGCGCCCGGGTCACTCTCGTAGGACAGCTGGGGGTCGATCGGCAGCGCCCGCTCCCATGAGGCGTGGTCCTGGACCGATCCCTGCCACTGACGACCCACCTCCCGTAACCCGGACAGCTCCGGATCGCCTAGGTCCGACATCGCGGCTTCCCGGTCGCCATCGCGTTTGCCCTTCGCAAGGCATGACGCAGTCTGCGAGGCGCCCACGGGCGCTTCAAGCTCTTGACCGGCGGTCGCATCTTGGGCGGCGATCTCGGGGCGAGGAAACGGACGTTGGCAGTTACGAGCGGGGCGACCTGCAGCCGGTTGCTCGGGTCGAGGGAGCTACGTGCCGCCGGCGAGTACGCCTCGCGCGACTGGCCTTGCGGAGGCGCCACCGGTCGGTGGCGCCTCCGCACCGATTACCAAGGCCGGGCCGGTAGCGCTCCCGACTTGCGGGCGGGAACGACCGCGAGCGCCAGGCGGGCGAAGGTCAGAGCGGCCAGCATGAGCCCGAAGTCGCGCAGGGCGATGTCGTAGTACTCGGGGGCGTTCTTGGTCAGCAGGTTGACGACGATCCCGAACAGCCAGCCGGCGACCACGAACGCGCCGATCCTCGGCGCGACCGCCACGAGCAGCCCGGCGGCGATCTCCACGCCGCCGACGACGTACATGTAGTCCTGGCCGCTTCCGGGGACGATGTTGTTGACCCATCCGGCGAGGTAGTCGGGCCAGTGCACGCTCCAGTTGAAGAACTTGTCCACGCCGAAGAGGATCGGCGCGACCGTGAAGGCGATCCGCAGCAGCCAGAATCCCTGATGGGCGGCCGTGCTGACGTCCGGCGACCCGGCCACGGTCGCCGCGTCTCCGTTCGATGCTGGCGCCGTCACGTGGCGGCGCGGGGTCTTGAGGGTGTCGTTCGGCATTGAGCTGCCTCCTTCCAACGCCGCGCTCACAAGGGGTGGACACGACGCGGAGATCGATGTGCGTTAGTGGTTGGCGTCTCCGCGTCGCCGGGTCTTACGCGCGGCGGCGATGTGGTTCGATCAGCTTGCGAGCGAGACGAAGCCGCCCACGATCGCGCCGTATGCGATGTGCGCGACGAGGCTCACGACGGGGGTTCTGCGTCCGTAGTTGAGCATCAGGAATCCTGGCGGCTCGAGCAGCGGCTGTGAGTCGGCGGCGCTGAGCGGTGTGCCCATACGCGGATGGAAGACCGGGAGCAGTACGTTCACGAGCGCCGTCCCGGAGAACACGCCGTGCAGGAGACCGAACAGCGCGCCGAGGGCAAAACCGCTCCTGTCGATGGCGCTGAACACGCCGAGGTACACCAGCGCGAAGGCCTGGCCGGCGAGGAAGTGCAGGAGGTAGCCCAGCGCCTTGGCACGGACCCGGTCAGTGGAAAAGACCGTGCCCAGAAGGAATGGGAGATCCATCCGGCTCAGGCCGAGCTCACCGGCGGCGCGCAGCATGGTTGTCAACACGAGCGTGCCGACGAAGCCGCCGGCGATGGCGCCCCAGATGTTCACGGCGCTGCCTCGGCGATCGCCGCGGCGGCGCTGATCAGCGCCAGGTGGACCAGGGCCTGGGGAACGTTGCCGAGAAACTCGCCGCTGGTCGGATCTATCTCCTCGGCGTAGAGCCCGACATCGTTTGCGAGGCCGATCAGCTCGTCCATCAGCTCGGTTGCCTCGGCGCAGCGG
Source organism: Solirubrobacterales bacterium (assembly GCA_038330095.1). Taxonomy (GTDB): domain Bacteria; phylum Actinomycetota; class Thermoleophilia; order Solirubrobacterales; family Solirubrobacteraceae; genus JBBPZA01. The sequence continues at coordinate 19,456 of JBBQNQ010000024.1, read as the reverse complement.
CCGCCACGCGCCAGTGCCTCAACGAGCCAGAACGAGCAGCACACGAACGAGCCCTCGTTGCCTGCGAGGCCGTCCTCGCCGCTGTAGCGCGACAGCAGCGGACCGTTGCCGAGCGCTTGGCGAATAGCTTCGATCGTCGATGCCAGCCGGTGCTCGCCGGCATCGTCGTAGTCCATCAGGGCCGCCAGAAGCAGGCTCGCGTCGAGCTCCTCGCCCCCGGCGAAGCGCACGTAGCTGCCCAGCTTCTCAGACCAGCACTCCCGCTCGACGAACGCGCGGATGGCAGCGGCCTCGGCCCGCCAGCGCGGGGCGCCGGCGCTCGGGATGCGTCCCGTGTCGGCCAGCCTCATGGCGCGATCGAGCGCCACCCAGCACATCATCTTCGACTGCGTGAAGTGCGCCGGTGCGCTTCGGACCTCCCAGATGCCGGAATCGGGCTCGCGCCAGATGCGGCAGACCAGGTCGGCGGTCTCGGCCAGGCGGCGTCCGGAGTCGGCGTCGATGCTTCCTCCGGCACGCGCATACAACCAGGCGCTCTGCAAGTGATCGCCGTAGATGTCGAGCTGAACCTGCTCGAGCGCCGCGTTGCCGATCCGCACCGGGCGCGACCCCCGGTAGCCCGACAGCGCGAGCGTCTCCTCAGGCGCGTCGGCTCCCCCATTTAGCCGGTACAGGACGGCCAGGCGCGGATGGCTGAGCTGCGAGGCGTGCAGCAACCACCAGTAGAAGGAGTCGGCCTCGTGCGGGCAGCCGAGATTGAAGAGCGCGGCGAGCGTGAACGCCGCGTCACGCACCCAGCAGAAGCGGTAGTCCCAGTTGCGCTCGCCGCCGACCTGCTCGGGTAGCGAAGCCGTTGCCGCCGCCGCGATCGCACCCGACGGGGCGTACACGAGCAGCTTGAGCGCCAGGGCGCTGCGAAGGACGGCGTCGCGCCATGGCCCCTCGTAGCCGCGGTCGGCGGCCCAGGAGCGCCAGAAGGCCCGCGTGGCTCCGAGTCGCGCCTCCACCTCGCGGCGCGCCGGGATGACCAGAGGCTCCTGATAGGCCGCTGCCAGAACGAGCAGAGCGTCATCACCGGCAGTGAGGTCGAACCGGCCGCCGATCGATGCTGCGTCGCAGCGCGGCTCACCGGCGTTCCACGAGGGGAGCGCGAGGGCGAGCTGCTTCGACGTCGCGACGGGGACGCCCGAGCGCATGCTGATCGTCGTCGCCCCCCGACCGTAGTCGAACCGCGGCTCCACGCGCCAGTGCATGGACACTCGACCGCCCAGGCAATCGACGCGGCGCGCCAGCTCGCGCACCGGCGCCAGTCCCGGCGCCGGCAGGAGCATCGCGTCGGTGACCCGCACCACGGCTTCAGCGGTCGTGAACGTCGTCTGGAGGACGTTCGTCTCTGGTTCGTAGCGGTGCTCAGCCGTGAACTCCTCCTCGGGCGCGAGCTGGAACCTGCCGCCACGCTCCGCGTCGAGGATCGCGGCGAACACGCTCGGCGAGTCGAGGTCCGGTAGGCACAACCAGTCGATCGACCCGTCCCGGGCTACGAGCGCTGTCGTGCGACCGTCGCCGATGACGGCGTAGTCGCGGATCGGCGCGTACCCGTCGCTACGCAGTGAAAGGGCGTCGTCGGTCAACCGGTGGCCGCGCGCAGGCGCTCGCCCAGTGTGCCGAGCTCCGGTTCTGGGAGGGTCCTTTCGATCAGCGGGAAGAGCTCCTGCTCCTCGAGCTCCACGTGCGCGGCGAGCCGGTCTCCGAGCTCGTGCAACTGCTCCAGGGCTGCGTGCGCCGCTACCCGGTCGGCGTCGCGGCGGATCAGCATGTGGTCGCGGAGCACGCGCACGACGACGGGGTGGCTCGGGTCGCCGTCTGCGGCGTAAGCGGGCAAGAGGACCTCCTCTTCGAGCCGGAAGTGCAGCCGTTCCTCGGCCTCCCAGTGAGCCAGGAAGGTGCGCGCTGCCTCGGCGGCGGTGTCCGCGGTGGCGCGGCGCAGGGCCCGGGCGATCACGAGCGCGTGGTGGTGGTCGCGCGAGAGCGGGACGAGCGCGGGGTGGCGCTTCATGAGGTGGCGTGATGCCCCGGGCGCGCGGTCATCGAGGAGGGCGAGCGGGGCTCAGGCCGCTCAGTTCGATCAGGCAGCCCGCCTCGTCGGGGTCGCGGGGCACGAACCCGGCGAGCCTGGCCTCGGGGTCCAAGACGTCCAGCAGCCCGCGCGTGATGCCCTTGTGCAGCGCGCAGACGGCCTGCGGGTTCTCGCGCACGGCGTCGCGATACGGGCAGTTGCGCAAGCAGAAGCTGAGTCGATCGTCCTCGCGCCGCTGCACAGTGGGCTGGAAGCCGAGCGCGACGAGCGAGGCCTCTAGGGCTTCCGCGCCTGCGACGGCGCCCGCAGGCGCCACTTCGCGGCCGATCTCGCGTCCGGTCTTCTCGATGCCGAGCACACCGCCGCGCCGGTCGCGCAGCGCGCGGGCGAGCCAGCGGCCGAGGTCCGCGTACGCCCGGGGGCGCTCGCCGCCCGGTCGCGCGTCGGGGGCAATCGTCCACGCGTCGCGGGGGCGTCCTCGCGCCTGGCGCCTGCGGGCCCGTGCCACCAGTCCGGCTGCCTCCATGCGCTCGAGGTGAATGCGGACGCCGTTGGGGTGCAGGCCCACGCGCCCGGCGAGCTCCACCGTCTCCGCCGGTCGCTTGAGCTCGCTGAGCAGCTCGAACAGGCGCGCCCGGGTGGGCTGGGCGAGCACGTCGTCGGTGGGGATCGGGTATGGGGAATCCACCTCGAGGTACGTTTACACACTAGGCCTTGTAAAAGCAAGCGGGCGGTACTAGGTTCTTCCAAGAGCACTGGAAAAACTCCGGAAAGGAGCAGACGCCGATGGCCTATGTGATCAATGAGCCGTGCATCGGCGTCTGGGACAGCTCGTGCGTCGAGGCGTGCTCAGTCGACGCCATCACCGCCCGGGACCAGGTGCCTCCACAGTGGCAGCACTACATCGAGAAGAACGCCGCCTACTACCGCGTCGAGCGCTCGTCAGCCGCGGCCTGAACACGGGAAGAGGGCGCATCATGAAGACACCCACTCCTCGCGTCCTCATCGCCGGCGGCGGAGTTGCTGGGCTCGAGGCGCTCCTGGCTCTGCGCGCGCTCGCCGGAGATCGCCTCGACATCACGATCATCGCGCCGGAGCTGAAGTTCGTCAATCGCTCGATATCCGTGGATCAGCCATTCAAGACGCAGCGCGTGCGTGGCATCCCGCTGGAGGACACCGCCGCCGAATTCGGTGCGCAGTGGCATCGTGGAACGCTGGACCGCGTCGAGCCCGAGCGCCACCGGGTGGTCACCAGGGATCGGGCTGAGCTCCCGTACGACAGACTCGTAGTCGCCCTGGGCGCTCACGCGGAGCGCGAGTGGACGTCGGAAGGCGTGCTGACCTACAGCGGCGGCCACGATGGCCCCAGCTATCGACTGTTGCTACACCACCTGCGCGAGCAGAGGTACAGCAAGGTGGCGTTTGTCAAGCCGTCAGGAGCGAGCTGGCCGCTGCCGCTGTATGACCTCGCGTTGATGACCGGCGCGCACTGCGCCGAGCACGAACGCTCCGCGGTCGAGCTGAGCCTGATCACCCCCGAAGAGGAGCCGCTCGGGATGTTCGGGACCGCCGCCAGCGCCGCGGTTCGCCGGCTCCTGGTAGGCGGCGGGATCACTCTGCACACGAGCAGCTACGGCGTACCAGGTCGCGTCGGCTGGCTTGACATCTCTCCCGGGGACCGGCGCCTGCGGATTGACCGAATCGTCACCCAGCCCCGCCTCGTCGGCCCGCGCCTGCGCGGGGTTCCCTGCGGACACGACGGGTTCATCCACACCGACGCCCACGGTCGGCTGGCCGGGCTGGAGGACGTTTTCGCCGCGGGCGATGCGACGGCCTTTCCGATCAAGCAGGGTGGCCTGGCCGCCCAGCAGGCCGATGCCGTCGCCGAGGTGATCGCGGCGTCCGTGCGCGCCGACATCGATCCACAGCCCTTCCGGCCCGTCCTGCGTGGCGTACTCCTGACGGGCGGCCTTCCACGCTACCTGCGCGCGGACATCAGCGGCGACGCAGGTGACAACTCCACGATCTCAGGCGAGGCCCTATGGTGGCCGCCCGACAAGCTGGCCGGGCGCTACCTCGCTCCATACATCTCGAGCCAAGTCGGTGACGCTTCCGACGTCATGCCGCAGGATCAGCCCGGTATCCGCGTCGAGACGGCCCTTGACCCCGCGGCCGGGTCTACGCAGCGCACCCTTCGCGAGCCCTCTGACCCATCGCCGTCGTGACACTCGACGGCCACCACAAGAAGCAGGACCCGATGCGAGGAGACCCCATGCCCACCTCCCCTACCAATCCGTTGATTCTCTGCTACGACGGCTCGGAGGACGCCAAGCACGCGATCGAGCGCGCCGGGGCCTTGTTCCCCGGCGGCCACGCGCTGGTCTTGACGGTGTGGCAGACCATCGCGGGCCTGGGCAGCTTCGCCTGGTCGGGCGCGACCGCCACCATGGTGAACTTCGTCGAGTTGGACCGCGCAGCAGCCGAGGATGGCGGCAGGATCGCCGAGCAAGGCGTACGCATCGCACGAGACGCGGGCCTAGAGGCCGAGCCTGTTGCGGTCAAGGCGACCGGGCCGGTCTGGGAGGAGATCGTCGAGACCGGCGATCACCATCAGGCGTCGGTGATCGTCATGGCCTCGCGAGGCCTCACGGGCCTGCGCTCGATCCTGCTCGGAAGCGTCTCCAGCGCCGTCGTGCATCACGCCCACCAGCCCACCCTGGTCATCCACCGAGACAGCGACGACCGCGAACAGGCCGCTGGTGATGCGGCGACTGAGCTTGCCGCCTAGCGGTCCCAGCACTCGCGCAGCGTGGGTGGCTGCGAGTCGCCGTATCAGAAGCGAGGCGCGGCCACGACGTAAGACCACTGATATCGCGGCGCACTAATAGAGCAAATGAACGCGCGCGCATCTCAGCTGATCGGTGCCGAAAGCGCGCTCGATCGACGGCCGACCCAGGTCGAGCAGCTCGCGAAGTTCGTCTGTCGCTCGCGCTGGGAGGACGTATCCGAGCCGGCCCGTGAGCAACTGAAGCTGCGGGTGCTCGACTCGCTCGGTGTCGCGCTCGGTGCGCTGGACGGCGAACCGGTGGCGATGGTCCGCGAGCAGGTCACGGAGTTCGGCGGAGCACCGCTGGCGACGCTGATCGGCGGAGGCAAGAGCGCGCCCGACCGCGCGGCGCTCTACAACGGCGCGCTGGTGCGCTACCTGGACTTCAACGACTCCTACCTCGCGCCGGGCGAGACATGCCACCCAAGCGACAACCTCGCGCCGGTGCTAGCAGCGGCCGAGTACGCGCACGCCGACGGCCGCACGCTGCTGACCGCTCTTGCGGTCGCCTACCAGGTTCAAAACCGCCTCAGCGAAGTGGCGCCGGTACGCGCGAAGGGCTTCGACCACACCACGCAGGGCGCCTACGCGGTCGCGGCCGGCGTCGCGCGGGCACTCGGACTGGGCGAGCTGCGCACCGCCAACGCGATCGCGATCGCCGGCACCTCGCTCAACGCTCTGCGCGTGACGCGAACGGGCGAGCTCTCGCACTGGAAGGGCCTGGCCTACCCGGCGACCGCGTTCGGCGCCACGCACGCCGCGTTCCTCGCGATGCGCGGCGTCACCGGACCGCGTGAGGTCTTCGAGGGCAACAAGGGCTTCATCGAGGCGATCGCCGGGCCCTTCGAGATCGACTGGTCGCGCGAGGACCTCGAGTCGGTCCGACGCACCATCCTCAAGAAGTTCAACGCCGAGATCCACTCCCAGTCGGCGCTCGAGGCACTGCTCGACCTGCGCGCCGAGCACGGCGTCATCGCTGCCGACGTCGAGCGGGTGGAGCTCGACACCTTCCAAGTGGCCTTCGACATCATCGGCGGCGGCGAAGAGGGCGACAAGCGCAGGGTGCGCTCCAAGGAGGAGGCAGACCACTCCCTGCCCTATCTGCTGGCCGTCGCGCTGCTCGACGGGCAGGTACTACCCGAGCAGTACCTGCCCGAGCGCATCGCCGCCGGCGACGTTCAGACGCTGCTGCGTCGCGTCGAGGTGCGACCGGACCCGGAGCTCTCAAAGCGCTTCCCGCACCAGCACAGCGCTCGCGTGCGGCTGCGCCTGCGCAACGGGCGCACACTCGAGCGCGAGCAATACGACTACGAGGGCTTTCACACGCGCCCCATGAGCTGGGGCGCCGTCGCGGCGAAGTTCGACCGGCTCGCCGCCCGCCACGTCGCACCCGAGCCACGTGCGTGCCTCCAGGACGCGGTCGCGAACCTCGACGAGCTTCGCGTCGACGAGCTGACACGCCTGCTCGCGACTCCAGCTCGAGCAAGCCAGGCATGACCCTTCCCGCCCTGACCATCGACGACCTCGAGCGCTGGGTGCTCTTCGGAGCCCAGTGGCGAGTCGTCGACCTATCGGACGAGCGTGTCGTCGTCGACCTCTGCACCTGCACCGGCCAGCCGGTCGAACGACGGGAGTCCGCAGATCCCGCACTGATCGGCTACCTGCGCTCATCGCGCTCTGACCTGGCCTCAAACTGAGACGAAGGAGACGCAATGACACGCGCAACGCAGACTCCGACCAGCCCGCTCGCCTTCCCGTTCCTGCGCGCCGGCCACCGCCCGGCCAAGCCGCGCACGCGCGGCGTAACCGAGATCCGCGGCCCGTACTACTCCGTCATGGGACCGCGCTATCTGCACGACGTCCTGGACACGATGGGCGAGCACGTCGACGCGCTGAAGTTCGCGGGCGGCTCGTTCACGCTAATGCCCGAGCCGGCACTTCGCGAGATCATCGAGATCGCCCACGAGCACGACGTGCTCGTATCGACGGGCGGCTTCATCGAGCACGTCCTCACCCAAGGCCCCGATGCCGTCGAGCGCTACATCGACGAGGTCGCCCGCGTGGGCTTCGACATCCTCGAGGTCTCGGCCGGCTTCATCAGCATCCCGACCGACGACATCGTGCGCCTGGTGGAGCGCGTTCAGCGCGCCGGCCTGAAGGCCAAGCCCGAGGTCGGCATCCAGTTCGGCGCCGGCGGCGCCACCACGCCTGAAGAGCTCGAGCAGGAGGGCACCCGCGACGTCGGCTACGCCATCGACGTAGCGCGGCGCTGCCTCGACGCCGGGGCCTACATGATCATGATCGAGTCCGAGGGCATCACCGAGGAGGTCACGACGTGGCGCACCGACGTCGTCGCCACGATCACGCGTGAGCTGGGCCTTGACAAGGTGATGTTCGAGGCCGCCGACCCCGAGGTGTTCGGCTGGTACGTCAAGAACTACGGACCCGAGGTCAACCTGTTCGTCGACCACTCGCAGATCGTCCAGCTCGAGTGCCTGCGCCGCGGCATCTGGGGCACCAAGAGCCTCTGGGGCCGCGTCGTCACCTACCCCGGCGAGTGAGGCGGGATGTCGCTCGACGTGCGCGCCAAGCGAATCTACGATCCGGCCGAGCCGGGCGACGGCCACCGGGTACTGATCGACCACGTGTGGCCGCGTGGGGTCTCCCGCGAGCGCGCCAAGCTCGATGATTGGGCGCGCGAGTTGGCGCCCAGCGACGAGCTGCGCAAGTGGTTCGACCACCAACCCGCCCGCTTCGCCGAGTTCCGCGCGCGCTACCGCGACGAGCTCGCCGACCGATCCGAACGCCTCGAGGAGCTCCGCCGCTGCGCCGCACGCGGCCCGCTGACGATCGTCTACGCCGCCCGCGACCGCGAGAACAACAACGCCGTCGTGCTCAGCGAGCTGGTCCGCGAAGGCTGAGCGGCGGAGGCAACGATGTCGACGCTTGTGCCGAGACGCTCGGGCTTGGCGTTACGTGGCTGTCTCCGTTCGGCGCCGGCTGGCCCGCCGGAGCTGCCGCATTGCGTCGACTGCCCGGCGCTGCCGGTCGACCAGCGCAGGCCCGGCGCTGCCTGCGCCGGGTGCTGAGTCGGCGTCCGTCGACCGCTCTCTCCGGGAGTGCCGGCGCGGCGGGAGCCTCATCGGTGCGGTGTCTCGGTGAGCTCGTAGAGGTCGTCGCCAAGCTGCTTGATCCGTCCACTGGAGACGGCGTGCGCGAGGGCTTGGTTGCCGCCCGCATCGGACCAGTGAGCCGCCCCGGCCAGATCTAGAAGCCGTGCGCGAGTCAGCACTCTGTACCCGCGTAGGGCGCGCACGATGGCCTCGACCTCGGCCTGCTGTCGGCTGTGGGGCAACCGCGACGAAGCGTCGGCAGGAGGTGCGCTTCGCCCGGCCTCGGTGGCGGCGATCTCCCCCGGGGCGAGCTCGCTGCGCACGCTGATCTTCACGTTGCCGCGCAGCGCGTTGGACACGGGACACACATCAGCGGCCCGACCGACCATGCGCTCGAAGACGGCCGCCTCGAGTCCGGGCACCTGTCCGCGGACCGTGAGCTCCGCCGACGTTATTCGCGGCGCACCCTCCACCTCCTCGAGTGTGCAGACGGCACTCACCGCCAAGCGTTCGGGCGGCGTCTCGTTCTCGCCGAGCACAAGCGCGACCGCCATCGCAAAGCAGCTCGCGTGCGCGCCCGCTATCAGCTCCTCAGGGCTCGTCTTGCCGTCCGGCCGCACGGTCCGCGACGCCCACGTCACCGCCAGCTGATCCAGCGCGCCGCTTCCGCTCGTCAACGTCCCGGTCCCGCGTGCAAGCGGCCCCTCCCAGAAGACTTCTGCTTCCCGTAGTGCTAGGGGCATGGTTCACCTTCCTGTTCGGCGTGTGCGCCGGGAGCCCACCCTGCTCGGTGGCGGCGAAACGATTCGGTACGGAGGGCGGTGGCCACGCGGAAGCTTCCCGCAGCCGCCGGCTCATTGGAGCCGTTATCACCTGGTCCGTACACACTCCATGAAGCGTGCCGACGCAGCGAGTTCGTGGGTATGGGCGACGCTGCCCATTGACGGCCCGTAGGGGCCCCACGACTACCGGGGAATCCCCTCCGCCGGGGACCGGACGGACAAGGAGCCACGGCTCAAGGGCCAGTAGGGTTTCGCGCCCATGGGTAGCGACGCTGATCCAACCCCTGAGGATCTGCCCGCTCCTGGCCCATCGAGCGTCTCCCCGGACGTCGTGAGTAGCTACCGGTCGCAGTTGACCCAAGGCGAGGACGTCATCGATAGAACCACTTGGGCTGGTTCGGTTCCGCAGGTCAACGGCATCGCACCCCGTGTGCGGGCGGGTCGCAGCCGCTGGTTCAACCTGCTCTGGCTGCTCCCCATCGGCTTCGTGCTTCTCATCGTCGCGATCGCCATCGCCAAGGGCCTGCGCGACGAGCCGTCGGTTCGGCGGTTCATCGCCCGGTATCCTGGGACCGTCGAGTCCGGGCAGTCCGAGGCGACGAGAGGCTTCCCGGTCTGGGCGCGATGGCAGCACTTCTTCAACCTGTTCTTCCTCATCTTCATCATCCGCTCGGGCGTTCAGATCCTCTCCGATCACCCCCGGCTGTACTGGACCCGGCACTGCACCCCCGGCAGGGACTGGTTCCGGATTCAGAGGCCGGTGCCCAAGGACCCGCTCTGGACGGCCAAGCAGGACTCGATCAGCCTTCCGGGCCAGGTGGGCCTTCCGGGGCTTCGCCACTCGATCGGTCTGGCGCGCTGGTGGCATCTCGGCGTCGACGCCTTCTGGCTGCTCAACGGCGTGGTCTTCTTCGTCCTCTTGTTCGCGACCGGCCGCTGGGAGCGCCTCGTGCCCACGAGCTGGGACGTTTTCCCCAATGCGCTCTCGGGCTTGATCCAGTACCTCTCGCTGGACTGGCCGACCGACAACGGCTGGGTGGCCTACAACAGCCTGCAGCTGCTCGCCTACTTCATCACCGTCTTCGTCGCCGCCCCGCTCGCCCTGATCACCGGGCTCGGGATGTCGCCGGCCCTGTCGACGCGCTTCAAGCGAGTGAGCACGATCCTCAGCATCCAGACCGCTCGCTCGCTGCATTTCCTGGTGCTCGCATGGTTCCTGGTCTTCATCGTGGTCCACGTCTTCTTCGTGTTCACCACGGGTCTGCTGGTCAATCTCAACCACATCTACGCCGGACGCGACGACGAGAGCTGGATCGGGTTCGGGCTCTTCGCCGCGTCGATGGTCGTCGTCATCGTCGGATGGGTCGCCGCCACGCCGTTCACCATCCGCCACCCGCGGATCGTGCAACGCGCCGGACAGGCGATCGTCGGGCCGCTCCAGCACTTCTTCGAGCACGTCGACCCCAAGCCGGGCCAGTACACGGAGAAGGACATCTCGCCCTACCTTTGGCACAACGGCCAGTACCCCGACTCGGACGAATACAAGGCGCTGTTCGACGGCCACTTCGCCGACTACCGGCTGCGGATCAACGGACTCGTCGAGCGCCCGGTCGACCTCGACCTCGCGCAGCTGCGGGGGCTGCCCCATCACGAGCAGATCACCCAGCACTTCTGCATCCAGGGATGGTCCGGCGTCGCCAAGTGGGGCGGCGTCTCGATGCAGACCATCGTCGATCTGGTCAAACCGCACCCTAACGCGAAGTGGGTCGTCTTCTACTCCCTCGGTGACGGGCCCGACAAGGGGATCTACTACGACGCGCACCCGATCGAGCACATGAGCCACCACCTCACGATGCTCGCCTACGACATGAACGACGAGCCGCTCTCGTTCGGCCACGGCGCCCCGCTGCGGCTGCGCAACGAGAACGAGCTCGGCTTCAAACAGGTCAAGTGGATCAAAGGCATCGAGTTCGTCGCCCATTACTCCGAGATCGGCGGCGGCTACGGTGGCTACAACCAAGACCACGAGTTCTTCGGCTACCGCCAGTCGATCTAAGCAATCACGACCGCAGCACCACGAATCCAGAAAGGGGCCGGATGAACAGCTGGAACGTCAACGACCTGGAGCTGCGGCCGCACGCTCCGCAGATCCTCTCCTCAACGCAGGATGCCCGTGCGATCGCCTTGGCCATCCCGGCCGGTGAGAGCCTTCAGGACCACCAGGTCCACGAGCGGGCGTGGGTTTCGATCCTGAGCGGCGAGGCGGAAATCACGACCCCGGCCGGCGCGCGCATCGCCGGCGCGCCAGGGCTGCTGGTGGAGTTTGACCCTGGCGAGCGCCACGCCGTTCGGGCCGTCTCAGACACCCGCCTGCTGCTGCTACTGACCCCGTGGCCGGGCGCCGGGCATCCAGGACCCATGTCGCTCGAAGACAAGGAACACGCGGTGACGCACGCCGCCGAGCACGCCGTCGAACAGCGCGACCGGTCAGAGACGTCCGGGTAAGTGACCCGCCCACATTGAAGTGGCCGCCTCTGGCGCTTCGAGCGCCCCGGCCACACGGTCACCGGCGATCGCTCGCAGCGCTCGCGCAACAGGATGTCTCCGGCGACGCGCGTCGGCCATCAAGCCTTCGGCCGTCCTCTCGCCCGCAGGGCGCGACCTCCAGCGGGCCGCCCTTCCGCCTCTTCGCGCCCAACCACATGTCCGTCCCTATCGAAGTAGAACACGATAGTCCGCACCTCGAAGCGCGAGCGGACCTTCTCGGCTATCCGGTGCTCACGCCAGTTCTCGTGTTCGCTGCCGGGAGCGTGGAGCCTGAGGACTATCAGATCGGCATCGAACTGGAGTAGGGCGTCGGCGATAGCAGTGACTTGGTTCTCGGCTCCCACAGCCCCGCGCGGCTTGAAGCCACCCGCGCTCATGTGGTCGAAGACTGTCCGCAGGCGTTCGTCGGCCGACACGATCGCGCTGTCCCTGTCGTCGGTCAGCCAGTGCATCCACGCCGTCAGCGTCGGGGCCACGACGTAGATCTCATCTGCGTCGTCGATAAGCGGACGAATCGATGGAGGGACCTCGTTGGCGTCGGCCAAGTCTTCGTTTGTCACGACCAGCACCCGTCGTGCCGTCGGCTGTTCGGTGAGTCCTAAATCAACCATCGTCGCTCCTTAGCTCATTTCGCAGGGCAGCCGATCGGCTCGTGCTGCGTCATATCTAGTTAGCGAGCCCGCGCCGCTTGCTCTTACCTGGCTAGCAGGCCCGGCCGCTCGTCATCGGGAGGGCAGGCCCCGGGGCAGCATCCGCTCAGGGGCGGGGCGTCCTTCGAGTCCGACGGCCGGCGGCACAGAACCAGGCCCCCAGAGAGCCCTGCGCTGTTCGGGCGACCGCGTGCATCTCTGGTGCGGCTCTCGCCGCGCCTGCCCGGGCCTGCCGCGCTCCCGATGGGGTCGTGGATGCGCCGATATGCGGTGGGGACTCCATGGCCGTGGCATCGCATTGGAGACATGCTGTTTCCATGAACCTCAGCCCATCCCCCATAGCGCTGACGGACCCGCGGCCGAACGGCCGGACGTCCGGACGTGCCTATTGGAGGGTGCCTCAGCGAGCGCACCCACGTCAACCTGGAGCCGGCGCCATCACCGCCCACGTTCGTGATCGCCACCTGTGCGCAGTCGAGCCCACCGACCGCCGCGAACGTCCCGTCGTAACCGCCGGCGCGTTCAGCGCGGTGCTCTGCGGAGTTGACAGGAGCGCCAACGCCCGCGCGGCGCGCGTCCAGGCCCAGCTGCTCGCATCACCGGGAGGCACGGTCAGACTCGTTCCCGCTCCAACGTTGACGAAGCACGGCGAGCGCGCGCTGTACGACGGCTGCGACGGCCACGACCTCGTCGTCCTCGGCGGTGGTGCCGCCGCCCACAGGGCCGTGCGACACGCTCGAATTCCCGTCCTGATTGCTCGCACGTGCCCACTGGGAACCAAGCTGACCGACACCGTCCTCGTGCCGGTCGACGAGTCGCCCGACTCCAGGCGGGCGGTGGAGCTCGCCGGACGACTTGCGGCCCTCAACGGCGGGACGGTCAGCATCGTCCAGGCACCGCCGCCCGACGCCGCGCTCCAACGTGCGACCGCCGGGAGCAGCCGCGTCCTCCTCGGCCTCACCGGCGCGGTGCCGCGTATCTACGGGGAGCAGGCTTCGCCCGAGCGCGCCATTCCCTCCGCGGCCGCCACCCTTACGGCGTCGCTCGTCATCCTCGGCTCCGGCAACAGCGGGAGCGCACGCCGGATGACGGCCCAGATGGTCGGTAGCATCGGATGCTCGGTCCTGGTCATCCCTGCGCCTCTGGTGCCCGAGCAACAGCCGTAGCGGATCGGGCGCCTGCCGGTCAGCGACGGGGCGGTGCTGATCCTTTCTCCAAGCGCTACGCAGCTACTCGTCTCTTTACGGCTTGAAGACCATGAGAACGAGGATTGCCAGCACGATCAGCGCGGAAGCGTAGTTCGTAGCACGCGAAACGCGATCGTCCAGCAGGGCGCGCAGCTCGGCGGTCGCAGGCGCCGCCCGCTCCTCGCTCGCCAGTCGGGTGGCCAGGATGCGGGCCTGCCTCGGCCGCCGCCCGCCCAGGCCGCCGAGCACCAGCGCCGCGATGTAGAGCGCCAGGGCCGCGACCACCCAGCCGGAGCGGTAGCCAAAGTGGCCGAGACGTACCAGCCAGAGCCCGAAGGCGGGCAGGAGAATCCCGCCGACCGCCACCAGGAGCACACCAATGCGGGTGAGGCCGAGTAGCAGCGCGACGTCCGCGGCTTGCGCGCGGCGGCGGGCCGCCTCGAACGCCACTCCGGCCAGCACCATGCCGGCGACGAACAGCAGCGCGCCGAGCAGGTGGAAGAAGAGCGCCAAATCCTTCATGGGCCGGAGCCTGACGGGTCGGCGGCGGCGCGTCTTCGGCGTTCGTGCTCAGTCGCCGACGGCGCTCAGCGCCCCGAGCTTGCCCTCGATGCAGTCGAGCAGCTGTTGGTAGGAGTGGCAGAAGGAGCGCACGCCCTCGCGCTCGAGCTCGCCGGTGATGGCCCGCAGGTCGATCCCGGCGGTCGCGGCGTCGGCGAGCGTCTCCTGGGCGCCGGCCGGGTCGACGACGAGGGTGCGCTCGACCTCGCCGTGGTCGGCGAAGGCGCGCAGGGTCTGCTCGGGCATGGTGTTGATGACGTCCGGGCCGATGAGCTCGGCGACGTAGAGGACGTCGGAATAGGCGGCGTCCTTGGTGCCGGTGCTGGCCCACAGCGGCCGCTGGGGCCGCGCTCCGAGCGCCGTGAGCCGCTCCCACTGCGGGCCGGCGAACTTGGCGCGGTAGCGCTGGTAGGCGACGCGCGCGCCGGCGACCGCGACGCGGCCGCGCAGCGGCGAGCATTCGGCGAGCTGGGCGTCGACCTTGGTGTCGATGCGCGACAGGAAGAACGATGCGACCGATGCGATGCCGGTGAGCGGCTCGCCCGCCTGCGCCCGCGCGCTCAGGCCGCGCTGGTAGGCGTCGATCACCTCCTCGTAGCGCTCGATCGCGAACAGCAGGGTGACGTTGACGTTGACGCCCCGGCGCGTGAGCTCCTCGATCGCGGGCAGGCCGGCGGCCGTGCCAGGGACCTTGATCATCACGTTGGGCTGGTCGAGCCTGCGCCACAGCTCGCTGGCCTGCGCGATCGTCGCCTCGGTGTCATCGGCGAGATCCGGGGTGCACTCGAAGGAGATGAAGCCATCGCGGCCGTCGCTGGCGTCGTAGGTCGGACGCAGCTCGCGGGCAGCCGCGCGGACATCGTCGAGCGCCAGCGCGAAGAACAGCTCCTGGGTGTCGCGGCCGCCCTCCGCGGCCAGGCGCTGCAGTTGCTGGTCGTAGAGGTCTGATCCGGTGATCGCCTTTGCGAAGATCGTCGGGTTCGACGTCGCGCCGGTGACGCAGCGGTCGCGGATCAGGGCAGCGAACTCGCCGCTGTCGAGCAAGTCGCGCGAGAGCGTGTCGAGCCAGATCGAGACGCCCGCGTCATGAAGCCGTTGAAGGTTTGGATCGGGGGCCATGGATGCTCCTCAGCTTGGGGTGGTGGGGTGGGCGACCAGCGAGTCGAGCGGCGTGTCGGGATCGGTCAGCGCGGCGACGTCGACCGTGCGGCGGGAGCGGATCAGCGCCTGGACGTGCTCGTTGACGTCCCACACGTTGACGTTCATGCTCGCCGCGACGCGCCCGTCGCGCAGCCAGAAGGCGACAAACTGATCCCCGTCGCGGTCGCCGCGAAAGACGACCTCGTCCCATTGGGGCGCGTGGCCGGAGTACTCCATGCCGACGTCGTACTGATCGGAGAAGAAGTACGGGATGCGGTCATAGGCGACGGGCTCGCCGAGCATCGCGCGCGCGGCGGCCGGCCCCTGGTTCAGCGCGTTGGCCCAGTGCTCGACGCGGACCCGCTCGCCGTAGAAGGGATGCCACGCCCGCGCGACGTCACCGGCGGCGAAAACGTTCGCCGCCGAGGTCCGGAGGGTCTCGTCGACGAGGATGCCGTTGTCGACGTCTAGGCCGGCGTTACTGGCGAGCTCCGTGCGCGGCGCGACCCCGATGCCCACGACGGCGAAGTCGCACTCGACCACGCGTCCGGCGCCGGTGCGCACACGCGCGATCGCGCCGGCGCCATCGTCCTCGAACGCCTCGACGCCCTCGCCGAGCGCCAGCTCGACGCCTTGGCGCGCGTGCACGTCGCGGTAGAAGGCGCCGATCTCGGCGCCGAAGATCCGCTCGTTCGGAAGCGCGACGGGATCGATCACGGTGACCTCGAGCCCGCGCTGGCGCGCGGAGGCGGCGAACTCGCTCCCGATCCAGCCGGCGCCCACCACCACCGCGCGCCCACCGCGGTCCAGCCGCTCGCGCAGCGCATCGCAGTCGGCCAGCGTGCGCAGGTAGTGGACGCCGTCGAGCTCCGCTCCGGCGAGCGGGATCCGGCGCGGCTCGGCGCCCGTGGCCAGCAGCAGCCGGTCGTAGCCCAGCTCGCGGCCGTCGCCGAGCGAGACGCGCGACGCGCCCGGGTCGATCGCGGTCACGGTCGTGCCGGTCTCCAGCTCGATCTCGTGCTGGGCGTAGAAGCCGTCCTCGTGCACGTAGGCCTTCTCCCGCTCGGACTCGTCACGCAGGTAGTCCTTGGTCAGCGGCGGGCGCTCGTACGGGCGCTCGGGCTCCGAGCCGACAAGCAGTACGCGCCCGTCGAAGCCCCGCTCGCGCAGCTCTTCGGCGGCCTTGGCGCCGGCAAGGCTGGCCCCGACGACGATGAAGGTCCGCTTGGTCATCGATATCTCCTTGGCGTCAGGCTGAGGAACTCCTCGCGCGTGCGCGCGTCGTCACGGACGAGCCCGTGCAGCGCCGACGTCACCGTCATGGCGCCGGGCTTCTGGACTCCGCGCAGCGACATGCACAGATGCTCGGCCTCCAGCACGACGCCGACCCCCTTGGGCTCGAGCCGCTCCTGCAGCCAGCCCGCGATCTGGGTGGTCAGCCGCTCCTGGAGCTGAAGGTCGCGGGCGAACAGATCGACCACGCGCGCGAGCTTGGAGAGCCCCAGGATGCGCTCGGCCGGCAGGTAGGCGATGTGCGCCACGCCGTGGAAGGGCAGCACGTGGTGCATGCACAGCGACTGAAAGGGGATGTCGCGAACCACGATCAGCTCGTCGTAGCCCTCCGCATTGGGGAACGTAGTGAGGTTGAACGGCTCGGGCGTGAGGAGCTCGGCGTAGGTGTCGGCCATCCGCCTCGGCGTCTCGCGCAGGCCCTCGTCGGCCAGGTCCGCGCCCAGCGCGGCCAGCAGGCTGCGCGATGCGTGCTCGACGGCGGCGCGATCGATCGGCCTGTGGGCGTCGCGCCAGGCGCGCCGGCGGCTTCGGTCACCGGGACGCCCGTGACCGTTCAGCTCGTTACGAAGTGGAGTTATGGTCATGCACTCCTTAGCGCGCTCAGGCTCCGCCGTCTTACCTCGCGGTGCAGAACGCAGGAGCTGCTCAGGAGCCGCCGGGGCGGGCTTGGCCGGCGACCAGCGCGCGCAGGCTCTCGTGGTCCTCCGCGCATGCCGAGCAGCCCTCGAAGTGCGCCTTCATGCCCGGGATGGCGGCATCGGGGTCGGCGCCCGCGAGCTCCGACTCGACGTAGCGGTCCAGCTCCTCGAAGCACTGCTCGCAGGTGACCTCGCGCCCAGCCGGTCCGAGGAGGCGCGCGACCAGGCGTTCGGCGTCATGGGGTTCGATCGGGTTCATGGCGTCTTCTCCTCGCGCTGTCCGTCCAGGTTCATGTCGCGCGCGGCAAGGCCGGCGCGGAGCTTCTGCCGGGCGTCGTGCAACGCCTTATAGAGAGCCCCGCGCGTCGTATTCAGCCGCTCGGCCAGCACGTCGATCGGGACCTCGTTGAGCGCGAGCGCGACCAGCACCTCGCGCTGGTGCGGGGTGAGATCGGTCGCGATCGCGTCCCGCAGCGTGCCGAGCAGCTCGTCTGTCTCCGCGTCGCCCTCCGGGCCAGAGCCGCGGTCGGCGACCAGCGGCCACGCCTCGGACTTCAGCGGAATCTCGCGCCCCTGCCAGGCGCGCTTGCGCACCTGGGCGGCCGCCTCATAGAGCGCGAACTTGTACGCCCACGTCGTGAAGCGGCTCTCGCCGCGGAACTCGCCGAGCTTGCCCAAGACCGCCATCAGCGCGTCGTCGGCGCTCTGCTGCGCCAGATCCTCCTGATCACCACCGCGTAACTGCGGGAACGCAGCGCGCCGGCGGTTGATCTCGAACCTCGCCGCACGCACCAGCAGCGCGTGCAACTCGCCAATCGCCGCCTCGCGCTCGCGACCGTCGGAACCCAGCCGCTCGAGCCAAACGCTGGACTCGCGGTCAACGCGGCCTGGCATCTCCACTGACCCGCCGGACAGACACATCCCCGCCGCAACCCTAGCCGAGCGTCGGAGGCTCGTGCGAGCCTTGTGACCAGCAGGCGAGCGCGTCAGCACCACCACTCGCCCTCGTCGTCGAGAGGCGCGAGGATGCGTACCGCCAACCGGGCGGAGCAGCCACGATCGACGAGCTCGAGCAGCGCGTGCAGGTCGTACCTGCTGTCGCGAGCGAGCCGGCCGGCAAGTTGCCGTGGGAATCCGCCGTCGTGCAGGCGCGTGGTTCGCCACGCCACCACGTCCCGGCTTGCCCTTCGCCGATCCAGATCTCGCTCGAGCCTTGCCACGTCAGGTTTGCGTCGTCAATAGGCCGTTTCTTACCGCCCCGGCGTTGTCGCGGTGCGTGCGCGTGCGGAGCGGCGGGTGCGCCCTCGCCCCCACAATCGAGAAACGCACGCGCGTCGGACAGTGCCCGTTCGATCATCTCGCCGGCGCGCGCGGTCAGCTCGCGGGCCAGGCGGTCTTCGCGGGTAAGAGACCGGGCGGCACCCGACACCAACATGGAACACCTGCCGGTCCGTCTTAGACGAGGAGCCATGTCATCGGTCCTAACGCTCGGAACGCCCGCGCTAGGTAGCGCTGGAGCACCACTCGAGGTGCCTGTCGGACGCCTCTCCGTCGAGCAGCTGCACCCGGCGCTCGGGCCGGTGGGCTGGGCGCGCCTCGACGACGCGCTGCACGGGGCCGCCGAGGCGCTGGCTGGTCGAGCGGTCTGGATGGTCAACTCGACCAGCGTGGGTGGGGGCGTGGCCGAGGTTCTGCGCTCGTGGGTGCCGTACTGGCGCGCGGCCGGGATTGACCAGCACTGGGCTGTGGTGTCGGCCGGCTCGTCGTTCTTCAACGTCACCAAGCGGATCCACAACTTCCTCCACGGCAATCCCGGCGACGGTGGCGAACTCGGTGAGCGCGAGCGCCGCATCTACGATCGCGCGCTGGCCGCCAACGCCGTCCAGCTCGTCCGAGCGCTGCGGCCCGGTGACATCGTGGTCCTTCACGATCCACAAACCGCCGGGCTGCTTCCGGCACTCAAGGCGAGCGGAGCGATCGTCGTGTGGCGCTCACACGTCGGCGCAGACCGCCCTAACGCGCTCACCGAGACCGCGTGGGCTTTCCTGGAGCCGTATCTGACCGAGGCCGACGCGTTTGTCTTCAGCCGCCGGCCGGAGGTGCCGCCTCCGATGCAGCGCGGTCCCGTTTGGATCATCCCGCCGTGCATTGACCCGACAAGCACCAAGAACCGCGACATTGACCCAGTCAACGCACGAGCGATCCTCGCCCAGGCAGGCATCGCCGAGACGCCGTGCGACCCGACGGCGCAGCCCATTTACCACCGGCACGACGGATCCGCGCGCCGTCTCAACCAACACGCGACGGTGCGCCGTGTGGGAAAGGCGCCGCGCATCGGCACAGACCAGATCGTGTTGCATCTCTCGCGCTGGGACCGCCTCAAGGACCCGTGCGGCGTACTGGACTCCTTCGCCGGCCACGTGCTCGATGCCGTCGAGGCCCAGCTGATCCTCGCTGGGCCGACTGCTCGTGCGGTCGTCGACGACCCCGAATCCGAAGGGGCCTACGGCGAGGTCGAGCGGCGATGGGAAGCGCTGCCCGCGCAGCGGCGAGCGCGCGTCCACCTCGTGCGGCTCCCGATGAGCGACCTCGACGACAACGCCGCGATCGTCAATGCGCTTCAGGGCCAGGCCGACGTGGT